>NZ_JAVRCS010000022.1:25041-117295 GCF_034530635.1 Nostoc sp. EspVER01 | reverse complement strand
ATGGTCGAGTGAGAAAACTTTTTCTCTCCCGACAATTAATCCACCCTGCTCCCCGTAAACGGGGAGGGGAGACAAAGCGTAGCTTTGGCGGGGTGGGGTTCTTTCTTATTTTTGATTTATGCAAGAGACTCCATGAGCTGCGCTCACAAGGAACAATGAAAATGTCTTTTCCTCCTGCTTCCTGCCTTCTGCCTCCTGCCTTATTTTTAAGGCAGGTCTAATGAGTATCTGGAGTGAAGCAACTGAGTAATTTACTTAACTCAGATTATTGAGCCGATACCAACAAACACTGTGATATTCCCTAATGCGAGATGGGAATGATTAGTGTTGTATAAATTACAGTTACCAAAACTGAAACGGTCATCAAATCCCAAGCTGCTCAAGACTATTCTAAGTAAATAGTCAAATGTGATAGAAAAAATTTAGTGTGAGGATTTAGCCATGTCTTACCCGATTCCGTCCAAAATGTGGCAGCGAGTCAGTTTTGTAATATTGTTTTTATTGATACCGTCAGTAGGAATTGCGATTTTACGCCAGTCTGCTACGATCGCAGTTCCAGCCAATCAGACTCCTACCAGTTCTACCTCAAAAACTTCCATTCTACCCAATCACCCTGACTACCAAGCACTCCAGGCATTGGTAAAACAGTATAGTTGTGTCGTTCCCGTCCAAAATTTTGGCACTATTCCTGTAACCCGGACTGAGTTTGCCACAGTCTTGAATGCCTGTGTGAATCGTAGCAATGAGTTAATAGCGAATGATCCCAAGATCGTTACCCCAGCAGATATGAAAATTCTGCAACGCTTGCAGTCAGAATTTTCACCGGAGTTAGCAACCCTAAAAAGTCCGATAGAGGAATTGGAAGCTCGTAGTCCCATCACTCCGAATCAGCCTACCAGAGAACGTATTCAAACTGAGTCTACCCGAAAGACTCAAGCCGTACCCACAGCTCCACCCCTTAGTATTCCGTCTGGCTCATCTGTGCAGGATCAAGTTGCTAACCGTGCGAATATGCCTAAACTCCAAAGTGGCAGTATTGGCAGGGTTGCCCCGGAACCACAAACAGGTAGCGGATTCAATACAGAAAACTACAACCGGATTGAAGATAATCCCTTTCATCGCGTCGGTAACGATCCCCTTTCCACCTTTTCCATTGATGTAGATACAGCATCTTACAGCAACGTGCGACGGTTTATTACTCAAGGGGAATTACCACCCAAAGATGCAGTGCGAATTGAGGAATTAATCAATTATTTTACCTACAATTATCCCCAACCAAAAGGCGATCGCCCTTTTTCCGTCACCACTGAAGTTGCTGCTGCCCCCTGGAATCCTCGACACAAGCTGGTACAGGTAGGTTTGCAAGGTAAACGTCTAGAAAGCAAAACTTTACCACCCAGCAACTTAGTATTTCTGATTGATGTCTCCGGTTCTATGGATGACCCGAATAAATTACCTTTGGTGCAACAGTCACTCAAATTGTTGGTCAATCAACTGCGTCCTGAAGACCGGGTAAGTTTGGTAGTCTATGCGGGGAATGCTGGATTGGTGTTACCTGCTACTCCTGGTAGTCAAAAATCAACAATTTTGGCGGCGATTGACCGCTTAAAGGCTGGAGGCTCCACTGCTGGCGGTCAGGGTATTGAATTAGCTTACAAGATAGCCAAAGAAAGCTTCCTCAAATCTGGTAATAACAGAGTCATTTTAGCTACCGATGGAGATTTTAACGTTGGGGTTTCCAGTGATGGCGACCTGACACGGTTAATTGAACAAAAGCGAGAGCAGGGAATTTTCCTGACGGTGTTGGGATTTGGAACTGGCAATTATAAAGATGGAAAAATGGAGCAACTGGCTGATAAGGGTAACGGCAACTACGCTTATATTGATACCTTATTAGAAGCCAAAAAGGTTTTAGTTAACGATCTCAGGGGAACTCTGTTTACTATTGCCAAGGATGTGAAAATTCAGGTGGAGTTTAATCCGGCGAAAGTTCAGGCATATCGCTTGATTGGTTACGAAAACCGCCTGCTGCAAAACCAGGATTTTAATGACGACAAGAAAGATGCAGGGGATATTGGGGCTGGTCATTCTGTGACAGCGCTTTATGAAATAATTCCCACTGGTACAAAAAGCGATGTGAAACTCCCAGAGATAGACCCTTTGCGGTATCAGCGTTCTGGTGAAACTGCCTCGGAGGCTGCTGGTAATGAGTTGATGCAGGTGAAACTGCGCTATAAGTCACCCCAGGACAGCACCAGTCAACTAATTACCCAAACCATCCAAGATGATGATTTGAGAACCGACCAGATACCCTCCACAAACCTGAGATTTGCTGCTGCGGTAGCGACCTTTGGGATGGTGTTGCGTGACTCTGAGTATAAGGGAGATGCTAGTTATGATTTGGTGATGAAATTGGCAAGCCAAGGGAAGGGGGAAGACCAGGAGGGCTATCGGGGTGAGTTTATTCGCCTAGTGGAGCAATCTAGAGGGTTGATGACAAGAAAATGATTTTAGACTACAACTGAGACGGGGAGTAGGGAGTGGGGTAGTTCAATTACTTGAAAACCGCTGTAATCTCTTGGAGAGATTCACAATCTACAAAAGAGCGATCGCTCTCCACTGTATTAGATATCTGCAATAAATACAGCAATTTAATTTCAGAAGAGAGCATTGCATATCTGCGAGATGTTTGGCGATCGCTGCTAGTCAGAAAACTTATTCCCTACTCTGCAAGACAAGAAAGAATAAATGCTTAACTGAACTGTATTGTCCCATGTAAGGTTTTGATTTGCTTCTATTTTCTCCCCTTTCTTCCCAGTGGTATACACATCGGTGTCCCTGAAACCGGGTCTGGGATAATCCGACATTCTAACCCAAACACCTCCCTTACCATCTTCTCAGTAATCACCAAATCAGGTTCGCCGACAGCAAAAATTTCACCTTCTTTCACCGCTACCAAATAATCAGCATAACGACAGGCATGATTCAAATCATGTAACACCATGACAATCGTTCGTTGCTGGTTTTGGTTTAAATCATACAATAAATCTAAAACTTCTATTTGGTGCGCCAAATCTAAAAAAGTAGTTGGTTCATCTAACAATAAAATATCTGTATCTTGAGCTAATGCCATTGCAATCCAAGCACGTTGTCGCTGTCCACCAGAAAGAGTATCTAACTCGCGTTCTGACAGGTGTTTAATCCCAGTAATTTCTAACGCTAGTTCTACTAATCTTTCATCTTCTTTTGTCCACTGCTGCAACCAGCTTTGATAAGGAAATCTTCCGCAAGCTACCAAATCTCGAACGGTTAATCCTTCTGGTGCAACTGGGCCTTGGGTAAGAATCCCTAATTTTTTAGCAACATCTTTTGTTGATAGCTTAAATACATCTGTTGTATCTAAATAAATTGTGCCAACGCGAGGTTTTAATAATCTTGCTAAACCCCGTAATAAAGTGGATTTTCCACAGCCATTTGCACCGACTAAAGCAGTTATTTTTCCTGGTGGTATATTTAAATCTAAATGCTTAATAATAGTTATATTATCATAACCCAAAGTCAAATTATTTGCTGACATTTGGTAATGTAAATTATCGCTCAATAATGACATTGACATAATTAAACTTAAGAGAATCTTCGATAATTTTGTAAGTATGTAATATCATATCCGTTTGATTACTTAATAAAACCCAAAGAACCCCACCCCACTAAATCAGCGCTTTGTTTCCCCTCCCCGCAGGTAGATAGGGGATTAAGGGGAGCCAGCGCGGTCATGGCATGAGCAACTGGCGCGTAGGGTGCAAGTACTATGGGAATCATAACTAATTACCTGGACATGACATATCACACTATTCGCTTTTATTAATGCTACACCTAAAAAAGAATTTATTTCTACTTACTTAGTATTAAGTATACTGAATTAGGTCTTGCTTTTTCGATTGTTAATTAATAAATAAATAAAATATGGGGCACCAATCACAGCAGTAACAATTCCACAAGGAATTTCGATAGGAGCAAAAATAATTCTGCCGATAAAATCAGATAAAACCACAATCATTGCTCCTGTCATTCCCGCTACTGGAATCAAACCTTGATGATTTCCACCTACTAATTGACGGGCTATATGGGGAGCAATTAATCCCACAAATCCAATTGTTCCCGCAGTTGCTACTGCTGAACCAGAAAGTGCTGCACTAATTAATAATAATAAACTGCGCTGCCATTCAACTTTATTACCTAAACCTTTAGCAATATCATCTCCTAAATTTAAAGCATTTAATTCTGGTGCTTTGATTAAAGCCAAAGGCACAAATATAACTAGCCAAGGTAAAAAAGCAAAAACCTGTTCCCAAGTTCTACCGTAAACGCTACCAGCTAACCAAACTAAAGCCTGACTTACATCGTCAATTTGACCAAATGTCACGATGAAACTAGTAAAAGCACTAGCTACAGCCGAAATTCCCACACCAATTAAAATTAAGCGAATGGGATGAAGTCCCCGATCCCACGCTAAAAAGTAAATTAATAAAGATGCAACTAACGCACCTACAAAAGCTGATAAAGGTAAAATTCCTGCTGGAAAATTTGGTAATAATACAATTACACTTACAGCTGCAAGGCTTGCACCGGAATTAATGCCAATAATTCCGGGGTCAGCTAAAGAATTTCGAGTTAAACTTTGCATGATTGTGCCAGAAATTGCTAAAGCCATCCCGACCAAACAAGCGGTTAAGATTCTGGGCAAACGTAGAGTATTAATTACAAAAGCATAATCGGGATTTCCTGTATCTATTCCCAGTACAGTTTGAATTACAGCTAGCGGCGGTGTTGGGTATTCTCCCACTGAAGTGTTAATTACCATCACTGCTAAGGTGATAATTATCAAGATAAATAAAGTGCTGGGAACTTGGTTTTGAATCCGAAAGGAGAATCCTAGTTTTGTAGAACGAAAAATCAGTGAGTTTTTCTTCATTTTTTTACTTGATATTTGGCTAAGTAAACGAAGAATGGCGCACCAACTAAAGCTGTCATAATTCCCACAGGGATTTCTTGTGGTCGAATTAATAATCGCGCCAATATATCGGACACTAAGAGTAATATTCCGCCAAAAATTGCACTATAAGGTAATATCCAACGGTAATCTACCCCAACTACAAACCTAACAATATGGGGTATAACTAATCCAATAAATCCAATTGAACCCGCAGCAGCAACGGAACTACCTTCTAAAAGTAAAACACTGACAGCAGCGGCAATTTTTATCCATAAAGTTTGTTGACCCAAACCTTTAGCAATATCTTCTCCGAGGCTTAAAATAGTGATTTGTCTTGCTAAACCAAATGCCAAAATCATGCCAATACAAATGTAAGGCAAGACTTGAAAAATAATACCCTCATCCATACCTGCCAAGGAACCAGCCAACCAAAAGCGAATTTCTTCCAAAGTTCGCTGACTGACTATTAAAATTCCTGTTGTTAGTGAAGAAAGTAAGCTACTAATAGCGGCACCCGCAATTGTCAGATTTAAGGGAGTTATACCGTTACGTCCTAGAGAAGCAAAAATATAGACACTGACAACCGCAACACCTGCACCAATAAACGCACACCAAATATAAACACTTGGTGCGGATGTTCCAAATAGAAAAATACTAATGACTACAGCAAAAGCTGCACCTGCATTCACCCCCAAAATACCAGGATCGGCTAATGGGTTACGAGTCACACCCTGCATAATTGCACCAGCAGTAGCCATTGCTGCACCCACCAACATTGCCAAAAGCGATCGCGGTAAGCGAACAGTTTGTATAATTAAATGTTCTCTGGAACCGTCAAACTGAATAAAGGCAGTGAGTACCTGATGCAGAGGAATATCTGCTGCGCCAAATGAGACGCTGAAAATTAGACAAACCAGCAAAATTAGCAATCCCACAATTAAACCCGCAACGGGAAATGTTAGGGATGATAAAAATCCTCTGGCTGATGAGGGAATCGATCTACTCATTGTTCAAATTACTGGCTTCAAGCAGTGTAATTGTTGCTTGTGAAGATAAGCCAACACAAGCTGCTAGTTCTTCTAATGCCAAGCGATCGCGTGCGTTTGTATTTAGCATTTCCGTTGCAGCTGCAACATAGTCAGGATTCGCCATTTGACTAACTCCATCGGGTAAAGTTACTTGGGAATTCACGCTAGCAATCCGCTCAGTTTTTGCTCCCACAAGGGCAAGCTGTTGCATTCGATAAGCAGCTATTTTCGTCGCTTGACGGGCTTTTAAGTAAGCAAGGTAGTACTGTACAACTGCTACCCGTTTTTGCTGTTTAACTTCATGCCAGCGAGCTTCTCTTATCGGTAATTGCTGTATGATGCTCAAAACTTTAATGGGGTCAATTGTCATGGCGATCGCAAAACTGCGCTCACTTTCAGATACTAGATCGGGTAAGTTGTAATCGATCGTGCTTTGAGATGGTGAAAATTCAACACTCAAAACATCGGTGAAAGCACCCCATCCCATTGCAGCTTTTGCCTCCTGTACTTGTGAAGACTGACGTTGGGCGATCGCAACTAACTGCTCAATCATTTTCAGATCGCGATCGCTAATTTCTGTCTGAAGACTTTGTGGTTGATAATTATTCAGCTGTTTGGTTTCTGACAACGCTGGTAAAGGTAGACTAATAAGTGCGATCGTCAGAACAATTTTCCAACTGTACAGACAGGCAATTGATTCATAACTCATAGCTGTCAAAAAGTTTTGCGTTCCTCCAAGTTTGCTAATACTTCTTTCCGAGTTCGCCAAACAGGACGCAATTGCTTGCGAGTAAACAGTGGTAGTTGGTCGGTAATATGGGGCGAACCGGGTTGAGTCGCGTTACCGTAGCTGATGAGAGCCATTGCTTTTACTGGCTGCGAAAACTCAACGGCTGCAACATAACTATCACCCAATACGGCTTGAAAGCGTTCATCCTTAGCTGGAGCAAAATGGAGGACGCGGAATATTCCTAGATCCCCAGGGCCACCATTGGCAGGTAAATCTAAGTTTCCGCTACGCACTCGGAAGACTTCACCCCAAGCAACATCTAGCTTTCCATAAGCTTTTTCGACTTTTGTTGCCGCTATTTGTAGCGCTTTCACTGCACTTTCTGGGTCTTTTAAACCATCGGGTGTGGTGCGCGGCGAGTTCTCACTCCAAGGAATACTAAAGGTTTGATCTTCATCCATTTCTTCCCACCAAAAGGAAAACAACACCGCGCCTCGACTATCAGCATCAGCATTCCGATCCCAAGCAGCCAAAATATCAGCAGCACGACGGGCTGATTCATCGCCATATTTTTGAGCAGCAGGAATTAGGTCATCGAGGATGCGTTCTGCAAGTTCCATTTTGGTGGAATGTTTGTACTCAATCATTTTCTCAAAAGAGATTTTTGGATCTTCAGCCAGCATTTTTGCAGAACTTTGTGCCCGGAAAGACATGTCTCCTCGTGGGGCCATATAAGCAGGATAATCATCTGCTTTGATCGCAGTGGGAAAAGTCGTTGTCCAAGGTGCATCATTGGCATTTTGCAACCAACCGCTAGGCGGGTCAATCACACGCGGTAAATCTTTGTATGGGTGCATTTTTGTCCACAAAGTTTTGGATGTGTCACCAGGAATTAAACCTTCCCAGTATTGAAAGTCTCCTTGTTGACGAATCGGCACCAGACCGTTGAATAGGTGCATGATATGCCCTTCTCGGTCTGCATACATGACGGTAAACATCGGTAGTTGCAAGCGTTTCAATACCTTTTGAAATTGGGTTAAGTTTTGGGAACGTGCCATATCCCACCACTGCTCCAACACACCGGGACGATCTGCACCGACAACCCGCAGCGCCACAGCAAACCCATCTTTTTCTTGAACGACTGCACCGTGGACAGAACTTTTGACTAATAATGGTTGTTCGACTAACGAGCCATTTTTTTGCTTAACCTTTAACAAAAACTTTGATGTTGTAAAAGGGCGGACTTTGCCATCAAAAAGATAACCATCATCAGCTAATTTCAAGTTATATACATCCCAACCATCATGAGTATTGACGGTATGAGTCCAACCCAAATAATCGTTAAAGGCGATCGCTAAAACTGGAATTCCCACTAGCGCTGCTCCCGAAGCATTCATCCCTGGAGCAGTAATTTGGGCTTCGTACCAGACAAATAAATCCGACCATAACGTGTGGGGGTTTGCCAACAACATCGCCTTGCCACTGGCAGAATGTTTAGGTGCGATCGCCCAACCGTTAGAACCAGCTTCCGATGGAGTATGAGTAATATCTGCTACTTGTCCTTGATTAACGACAAAAGTAAAATACAGCACTCTTTGCAAATGCGCCAACACATCTTCTGGCTTCACAGGTAAGACTATTTTTACTTGCTCATCAATTAAATCAGGATGGGCTTTGGCATAAGTATTTATCCCAGTGGCAAAGGCATTTATATAACTACGAAAAGCTGGACTTTGTGCCCGATACCAAGAATTAGCACGATTGGCCACTCCCATCGTCAGTACCCATTTATCAGATTCTACATACTCTTCCCCCCAGTATTCCGCAGCTTTTCCCCTAGCTTGACCATAGAGGCGCAACAGCAAGTTAGCGTGACTCTGCATCTGTGCCCAACCAAATGCCTGGAAAGCGCTTGGAGCATCTTTACCATATATATGCGGTATGCCGTAAGTATCCCATAATATCTCTGTAGTTTTGGGTGCAGTCGCAAAACTGTTATTTGCCAAAACTACAACTAAAATGGCACTGAGGATAAAAGCTAAAAATCGAGATAATTTTCTTTTCAGTATTGGCTGGTCAAATAGCCACAAATACACCTTAATATTCAACATGATGGTTTTAATTAAATTAATTTGACTGGAAAAATTTAATGACTTTAGTCTATATTCCGTAGCAAACGGACATTAAATCCAAACATACCCACCAGCAACATACATAAAGAACATAGAACGTATAAAAGTGCCATCCCAGCACCTTTATCTATGCCAAACGTACTACCAAAAAGCCATGCTAGCTGACCATTTGGTTTCATTGCTGGTTCAAAAACTCGATCCGCCAGAGGCCCGGCAATTAAATAGGCTATAGCTGAGAATATCTGAAAAAGTAGCGATCGCACCGCAAAAACTCGCCCTTGTACTTCAGGAGTAACCTTTGCTAGCCAGATGGCATTTTCTGAACTGCCATTTAAGGGAAAATTGGCCGAAGAACAAAATTGAGCGCCAATCCAAACGAAGGCTGTATTTCCCAACCCAAAAATGGTTTTACTCAATCCCGCACCTATCATTCCCCATAAAAAGCCCTTAACTCGATGCTTAGATCCACCCCAAGCACTCATGATTAATGCTCCCATCACACCACCTATACCTGCTGCTGAGGCTAAACTACCCAACAAAAGAGTGTTATTGCCCGAACGTGCCAGAATCATTGGTGTGTAAACAGCACCACCAACATCGTGAAAAAACCAAAACAGCATTCCCGTCATTAATAAAGCTAGCAGACTCTTGTGTGCTTGGATATAACGCCAACCAAACCCCAACTCCTGCCAAATATTTTCTGGATGTTGACTGTGAACTTCTCTAGATGGTGGTTGTGGAATGTGTATTAAAAGCACACTAATAATTGCAAAAGTAAAAGTTAAGATATCAATCAGCGAAATTCCCACCAAGCCGATTACATGGTATAAGTAACCAGCAAAAGCTGGTGCCATAATTTTTGCACCATAATCTGATAAAAATTCCATACTACTAGCGCGGGAATAATGCTTTGGAGGTATCATTAATCCTACAGATGCAGAATAGGCTAGAGATTGTAATTGATTAAAAACTCCTGCGATCGCTCCTGTAATATATAAGTGCCAAACTTGCAAATGATTGGTTAGATATAAAAGTGCGATCGCTATTGTTACTCCTACGGCTACGCTATCTCCTACAATCATCAATAACTTACGATTCCACCGATCTACAATCACTCCACTAATTGGAGTAATCACAATACTGGGAAGTAACGTATAAAAACCTACAAGGGTTAATGTTGTTACCTGATCTGTAAATTCCCAGACCCAAATACTCAGGGCAAAGCTGGTCATACTACTGCCCATAGCCGAAACAAACTGACCAATCCAGACAATAATAAAATTACGAAAACTACTAAATTTCATTTCTGTTTTCATGAGCAGCGTTCCTTATGATTGACTAATTAATTCACTGTCACGCTGCCTTGAGCAGATACTTAAATAAATCATCAAGTATTGCATTTGCTGATAGAATGCTTCCAAAAATCCAGTAACTAGAATCAACACTATAAACTCGCTGATTTTGAACAACATTAAGGGTTTGCCAAAGACGAGTATTTTGATATTTTTGGAATAATTCTCTAGCTCCAGGATCTACTGCTACAAATAAAACATCAGCATCAAGTAAGTCTATACGTTCTAAGTTCAGTATTACCAAAGTATCGTCAGGAGATTTAATTAACTGACGTTGGGCATCTGGCATAGCAATTCCGACTTCTTTTAAAATACTGCCAGGGAATGAAAATTGAGAACGAAACTCAGGTAGTTGTACTCCTCCATGAAAACGGCTGACAGAAACTTTGAGTTTATTTAGGCGAACATCTAGATTAGCCCGCAATTTTGTTAATCGCTGTTCGTATTGATTGAGTAATTTTTCAGCTTGTTTAGCCTTGTTTAATACTTCACCAATCTGCCGAAAAGATTCTTGCCATTGAGCATGGACATATTTAAATTTAACTGTAGGAGCTATTTGTGAAAACAATCGATAGGTTTCTAAGTTAATATCATATAAGCTAATAATTAAATCTGGATGTAATTTCAATATTGTTTCTAAATTCAACTGCCCCTCTTTACCTATATAAGTTATACCAGCCATTTGGCTCTTGAGAAAACTAGCTTTACTAGCTACAAAAGCATTGTCAGGTATACCTATTGGTTTCAAACCTAATGCTATCAAAGGTTCTAATGTAATTTGCTCTGCAACAACAATACGCTGCGGGTTTAGAGGTACACAACTTTCACCTAATTCATGCTTAACTAAACGACATTCTGGTATTGATTGTGATTTAGATGCACCTATATTTTGCCCAAAACCACTGTGACAAGCGGCAAACAAGAATAATGAGATCGCCATCAGAATACACAATTTAAGATAATATAGGTATCTTTTTTTCATATCGTATACTTTTTATTCATATACCTCTGCCAACAAATTTTCTACATAAAACTGGGGAATTGTTTCGACAATCTCACCCTGGCAATCGCTTAGATATAGAGTCTTAGCTTTATCAACTAACACATTAGCTTTTACACTACCCAAGCTCCCATCTGGCTTAAGAAAATTTAGTTTTATGCGATTAAATTCCCCATTCTCAGTTTGTTGGATAATTTGATAATCAACTTTGTAACTTAACCATTGCCAACCATAGATAAGAATCATTTCTCTTTCTAAAACCTGTGCAGCTTCTGGTAATATTGCCCACCCACGATAAATATGCTTAATAAATTCAAGATTTCCAGTGCGGGTCAAAATGGAAGAAAATGATTCAGAATCTAACCTAGCATAGTATCTAGCCTCTGGAAAATCGATAGCAGTAGGTGCAAAACGATGACCACCAAAGTGACTAGATTGCCAAACTCTGACATTCTTCATGCCTAAATCTTTAACGATATTTTTTGCCTGACGATAAAAAGGATTACCAAATTTAGCACAGCATTTATCACGGCTACCATGAGTACATATAAAAATATCTCTTGTGTCACATTCGTTAATACAAGTATCTAAATTTTTCTCAAATAAGCATTTTTTAATAATAGTTGCCACCTCAGTAATATCAGATAATAAAAATTCAGATTTGCTATATCCTTGAGCAAAACCAGTAGGACTATGAAATATCAAAACTCTTGTTGTATCTGGCTGCTGCAATTCTTTATTATAAATTAATAAAAACTCTACAGCTATCTCATATTCTGCAAATTCTTTAACTAGATTTCGCAGATTATCGGGAACTGATTTAGAATTAAATGTCTCATCTATCCAAGGAGTTGGACATTCAATCATCACAAAAAAATCAAAATTGTAAGCATTGGCAATTGGATCTTCACCAACATCACGAGACTCTAAGGCACAAAAGGAATTAACCATAATGAAATAATTGGGTAATCTAGTACTAAAATTTTCACTGCGACCCTAAAAGTGCGATCTCAACCATATTATTTGTGTAATCAAGATAATTCAGTTGTTGCTGAACCAATTCTGAATAATAAAGCAAAATTAGGGCAGGGAAACCCCACCCATTCGGTGAATTTTTCAGTCAATCAAGGTTTCACATTTTACAATGACTCCCAAATTAAAAATCGAAAGAAACAGTTCCCAGAACAGTGAATGGTGCAGCCGGAACAATGTAAAACCCTTGAGACTCGTAATATTTAGTATCAAATAGGTTTTTAATGTTGACACCAACCCGCCAATTGTCCCGTTTATAGAAAACACTGGCATCTGTTCTCAAATAAGAAGGAATTTTTACATTATTTGGTAAGCCAGATTCCCTTTGACCTACATAAACTAGACCAAATCCTAGTCCTAAACCTTGTAAATTACCTTTTTGTAATTGATATGTCGTCCACAAACTAGCACTGTTGTAAGGTACGCCAGCTAATCTATTATTAACTAATGTTGGATCATTATCTTCGCTGACAAAGGCATCTGTATAAGTATATGTGCCAATTATTTTCCAACCAGGAAGAATTTCTCCAACTACATCGAGTTCAACACCACTACTGTTTTGTTCACCTGTTTGGATTTGGTAGTCAGAATCAATAGGGTCTGTAGTCAAAACGTTTTTCTTTGTGATATCGAAATAAGCTAAAGTTGCCGAGAGACGTTTGTCAAGAAACTCCTGCTTAATGCCTACTTCAAATTGTTCTGCTGTTTCTGGTTTAAATGCTTCGTTATTAATACTTCTCCCGAATATTTGCGGATTGAAGGAATTTGTCCAACTTCCATAAATTGAAGTGGAATCAGTAGGTTGATAAACTATCCCAACTCGTGGCGAAAATTTAGAATCTGAAGTCTCGTTGTTAGTTGTGCCTGTTTCCAAGTTTCTATCAAAGGAATCAACCCAGTCAAAACGCCCACCAGCTAGCAATTTAAGATTTGGAGTTATTTCGACTAAATTTTGTAAATATAGTGCAATATTACTTCCACCATACTTCTGAAAATCTGAGCGACTCACCGATTCTGGTTGTGCGCCATAAATCGGATTAAAAATATCTAAATCCGCAATATCTCCCCGAAAAAATTCGTACTGAAAACTGTAACTGGATAACTCTAACCCCACAAGGATATTATGACGAATTGAGCCGGTATTAAATTTGCCACTAACTTCATTTTGAAATGAAATGTTGCTTGATTCATCATTACTAACTCGATATCCTCGCGCGACAGTTAGACCATCATCGTTTATAGAATTAGCTTGAACGCCTCCCGCACTACCGCTAACGTTGAGGACATTAAAACCTTGGCGGAATTTCCAGTCATTGTTGTAGCCAAATTTACTTTCTAGAACATAGGTGAAATTATTAGATGTAAATTCACCTCTATTAAGATTGGGTTCACCTAAAAATCGGCTGATGGGGAGGTCGAAAACTACCCTGTTGTTATTTGGAAAACCTCGGTCAAAAGTGTAGTCATACTTTTGGTATTCATAACCAAAGGTAATATCTGTATTTTCTCCCGCTTTCACGGTAATTATCGGCCCAACATAAGTACTTTCATTATTCACAAAGTCACGGAAACTATCAGCATTTTCGTAAGCTACATTCAGGCGGTAGAGAGCAGAACGATTTTCTAAAAGTGGCCCGGTTAAATCAACTGATGTGCGGTAAAAGTCGTCGCTGCCAATAGTGCCATTGATTTGATAGAACGGGTCTGATAGCGGCTGTTTAGTAATTGTGTTGACGACACCACCAGGACTGCTGATGCTACCATACAAAATTGATGCTGGCCCTTTGAGAAATTCTACACGTTCGATACTAGAAACATCACGCGGACTAATGAAGCCAGAATCTTTGAAGCCATTACGCAGAGTCTCAAATCCTGTCTCAAAACCACGAATGAAGTAGCCTTGAGATGAAAGTCCACCATAAGTCTCTTGACGACGTACACCACTAACGTTGTCTGCTAGCTCGTTGAGTTTAACTACTTGTCGGTCTTGAATTATTTCTTTGGGTATTACCTGTACAGATGCAGGTATGTCACGTAGTGGAACATCTATTTTTGTTGCAGTTGATGAATCTTGTACGCGATACCCGTCTTGCTCACCTGTGACTGTTAATTCAATTGGTTCGTCAGAGGCCGATGGCTGGGTTAATTCTGTTGGTGTTTGGGGTTGCGTCTGTGCTTGGGTAGAGGATGCAGCTGAGGCTACACCGAAAATCAAACCTTGGTCACTATCAAATAACTCTACTTTCGGAATACTGTCTACTCCAATTACAGCCATTCTGATAGTGTTGGCATCGGAGTTAGTCACGGTGATTTCACTAACTCCGGCAATGGGTTTTTCTTGGCGGAATGTACCACCACTGGGTAAGCGCAGTTGAGCCGAGTTAATTTCGATAATATATGTGTTGCCTTCAGTCTTAGGCAATACTGGTAATTTTTCACCATCTGGAGTTGTCAAGATGATTTCCAAACCGTTATTGGTGGGATTAAGTTTGACTTCTGTAACTTCTGCCACGGCTTGTGTTGGCTGCTGTGGTTTAGTGGCAGATACAACTGGTGTAACTGCAAAAATCAAACCCTCATTACCATCAAATAATTCTGTATTAGGTAAACCTCCCTCACCGATTACAGTTACTCTCAAAGTATTGGTGTTAGTTTGAGTGACGCTGATGGATACAATGCCTGGTGCAGGATTATTTTGGGTAAAGTTTCCACCTTTGTCTAGTGCTAGCACTGCATTGGGTATATCTGCTATGTAACTGTTGCCTTGATTGTTATTGACAGGTTTGAGTGCTGCGGCGTTGGCACTTTCTAAAATAATTTCAATGCCTTTATCAGTAGAATTTATTTTAACGCCTGTAACTTTATTAACGTTATCGCTACTTTGCACAAGCATTTGTGCCGCTCTTGTAGAGTGAGATTTCTGACTAGATAGTTCGGCTGTCTGTGTTCCTGCATGGGCTGGTTGTACTAAGCTGCTAATTACCGCTAATGCTAATGCCACCGAACGTATCTCACTCATTAACCCACCCTTCATTCTTGTTTCTCCTTGAACTGAACCTGTAATTAACAGGCTTTTAAGTAAAGCTCTAGTTGCATATTGATACTCATTTTCACAGCCCATGAAAAATTTCACGTCTGATATTAATGACGCAATAGATTATCAATAATGCTTGACACTAGCTCTAGAAATCCTCAAAAGCTATCTGCGACTAATTTGCAGCTAACTCTAGTGCTATTAGGAGACATTATCATAAAGGTTACACCTGAGCAAGCATTTATCAAAACTTATGAATTTTCTAAATCTCACTAGGTTGTGCGAAAAATCCTTATAAATCAGTCTTTTCAAGGTATTACTATAGCAGTAGTCAAGTTAAATCTACCTAACTTAAGCTTTGTCATCTATCTTTAGATAGAGTTATTGAAAATTATTTTTGAGCAGAAGATAATAATAGTCTTTAATTAAAATTTGCTTGCTATCTTAGCTAAGTTGTTTTAAAGTCTTAAGAGTAATTGCAAATTAGTAGCAATAATATTGCTGAATTAGAAAATGGCGTTGCTGATTGCGGTACGAAAAATAATTTTGCGTAATTTCAAAATCCTTGTAGAGACACGGCTCTACATCCAGATTTATACCTCGATTCAGCAACACCGGAAAATAAGCTGTACGCAAATAGAACACGGTTAAAATTTGTCATTCTTTTGGCAAAGGCTGCAACGGCTTGATATCCCAGAATTCTTTGTGCATCAGGATTTTGAAAGTGCAATGACTGAATGTGTCAACGATTTAGAAGAAATGGTCTGTAAGTTTTCTACAATTGTGGAGCTACTGCGTTACAGGTCGGTAGAGCAAGGAAACACTGAGGCTTTTACCTTTCTGCACGATGGAGAAGCACAAGGAGCGACTCTAACTTATGGAGAGTTAGATCGATATAGTAGAGCGATCGCATCTCAACTGCAAATTTTAGAATTAACTGGAGAGCGGGCGTTACTACTTTACCCACCTGGCATAGATTACTTACCGGCCTTCTTTGGGTGTCTATATGCCGGGGTGGTAGCAGTCCCAGCTTATCCACCACGCAATCAGCGCAACACCCCCAGAATCTTGGCGATTTTAAAAGATGCACAAACGGCGGTAATTCTGACAACAACGGCCATTTTGTCTCAGTTGAAATCTTTACTTGCTGATAAATTTGATCTAGATAGTATTCGCTGGCTAACTACCGATAACCTCGCACCCGGTATAGAAGAGGCTTGGCAAGAGCCTTTGATTGATAGAGAAACTCTGGCCTTTTTGCAATACACTTCCGGTTCCACTGGTACACCCAAAGGTGTGATGCTTAATCATGGCAACCTACTACACAATGCTGTGGTGACGCGCCAGTATATGGAACATTCTGCCAGTAGTAAGTTTGTCACTTGGCTGCCTGTTTATCATGATATGGGACTGATTGGCGGCGTACTACAACCTTTATATGGGGGTTTTCCTTGTATCATGATGCCGCCAGCAGCTTTTCTCCAGCGTCCTTACCGTTGGTTACAAGCAATTTCCCGTTACAAAGGAACCACCAGTGGCGCTCCCAACTTTGCTTATGAACTTTGTATTGAAAAAATTACTCCTGAACAACGCTCAACCCTAGATTTAAGCAGTTGGAGTGTAGCTTTTAACGGCGCGGAACCAATTCGCCAGGAAACTTTAGAGCGTTTTGCAGCTACCTTTGCTGAGTGCGGTTTTCGTCCAGAAGCTTTTTATCCTTGTTACGGCATGGCAGAGTCCACTTTGATGGTATCTGGTAGCGTCAAGTCTGCGTTAGTTAGATGCAAAAACGTAAACAAGAGCGCTTTAGAACGCAATGATGTAATTGATGCGGTTGCTGAGGACGATAATTCAATAGCATTAGTCAGCTGTGGCCGCAGTGTGCCACAACAACAGATTGTAATTGCCAATCCAGACAATTTAACTCGCTGTCAAGATGGAGAAGTAGGAGAAATCTGGGTATCTGGCCCCAGTGTTGGCAAAGGCTATTGGAATCGTCAAACAGAGACAGAACAGACTTTTCATGCCTTTTTGCAAGATACAAAAGTTGGCGAAGCATCAGGGCCTTTTCTCCGCACCGGTGACTTAGGCTTTTTGGATAGTGGTGAAGTCTTTATTACGGGTAGAGCCAAAGATTTAATTATTATTCGCGGCCGCAACCTTTACCCACAAGATATCGAACTCACCGCAGAACGCTCTCACCTGGCTTTACGTTCGGGTAGTAGTGCTGCATTTGCAGTTGAGGTAGAGAACGAAGAGAAGTTGGTAGTGGTGCAGGAGTTAGAATTCCGCGCCAAACCAAATCTAGAAGAAGTTACTGCTGCTATTCGTCAGGCGGTTTCTCAAGAATTCGAGATGCAAGTTTATGCAGTGGTGTTAATTAAACCTGGTAGTATTCCTAAAACCTCTAGTGGGAAAATCCAACGTCGCGCTACCAAAGCAGAGTTTTTAGCAGGGACTCTCAATGTTGTCCAAAGTAGTATTTTGGATAATTCTGACGTGAGTTTGCCGAAAGAGCAACCGAGAAATCTAGAAACTTACTTACAACAGTTGGTAGCTCAAGTCTTATCAGTACCTTTAGAGCAGGTAAATATTCAACAACCTTTGAGCAATTTGGGTATAGATTCCTTACAGGCGTTTGATTTGAAAAATCGGATTCAGCAAGATGTAGGGGTATCTATTTCGGCTATAGATTTGTTTGAAGCGAGTATTGCTCAAGTAGTTAAACTGGTATTAACTACAGAGACAACCACCACGAATCACAAACTTCAGCCTGTTCCTCGCGATGGTGAATTACCTCTGTGTTTAGCACAAGAGCGTTTATGGTTTCTTGACCAGTTAGAACCGGGAAATCCTTTTTATAATGTTGCGATCGCTATTCGATTAACTGGTAAACTCAATCCAGTGATCCTCGAACAAAGTCTGAATGAAATCATCAAGCGTCACGAGAGCTTACGGACAACCTTTACTCCTATAGACGGAAGACCTATTCAGGTTATTCATGAGAATCTAGAACTCAAATTATCAATTCTGCAAAATTTCGACTCTGATATTCAAAGTTTAATTTTGCAAGAAAGCCAAAAGCCATTTAACCTTTCCCAACTACCGCTATTAAGAGCAACACTTCTACATCTCAAAGAAGATGAGCATCTGTTGCTAATTACTATCCATCACATTATCTCTGATGGTTGGTCAATTGGTGTGCTTATTCAAGAACTAGCAACAATTTATGCTGCGTTCTCTGTTGGTAAACCTTCACCTTTACCCGAACTAAGTATCCAATATGCAGATTATGCTTATTGGCAAAGACAATGGTTACAAACAGATGTTCTTCAACCTCAATTAGATTATTGGAAACAGCAGCTAAATGGTAGCCCACCTGTACTTCAACTTCCCACCGATAGACCTAGACCAGCAATTCAGACATTCAAAGGTAAAAAAGAATTTTTCACCATTGCAGGAGAAATAAAGGAAGCAGTAAAAAACTTAAATAAGCAAGAAGGTGTAACTTTATTTATGACATTATTAGCAGTGTTTAAAACATTGCTTTACTGTTATAATAAACAAGATAATATTTTAGTTGGTTCACCCGTATTAGGTCGGAACTGGCAAGAAACAGAAAACTTAATTGGCTTCTTTATCAATACCTTAGTTTTTCCCACAGATTTTAGTGGAAATCCCAGTTTTCGAGAAGTCCTGCAACGTTTACGTGCTGGTGCATTAGATGCTTACGCCCATCAAGACTTACCTTTTGAGAAGCTGGTAGAGGAGTTACAACCAGAACGCAATCTGAGTTATAACCCCTTGTTTCAGGTAATGTTTATTTTACAAAATGCACCGATACCAGATATAGAAATTAACGATTTGAATATCCACCCGGAAGAGGTAGATGTTGGTACTTCTAAATTTGATTTAAAACTCAGCATTTGGGAAAGCGATCGGGAAATTAATGGTTCTTGGGAATACAAAATAGATTTGTTTGATGTGACAACTATTAGACGTATGGTTAGGCATTATGAGGTCATACTGCGTTCTATTTTGCAAAAGCCAGATATTCAGGTTAATGAGTTAAGAAGTTTACTAGTTGAAGTTGATCGACAGCAACAGTCTCAGCAAGAAAAAGAATTACAAGATATTAGCAGACACAAATTAAAGTTTGTCAAGCGTGCAGCTATTGGTGAAATTTAGTTTTTCATATTTTATTTTTTTTGGGGAAGACGATTATGCCTGAGTTAAGCTATGCTCATTTATCAACAAAGATTAGACGAAAAGCTATTAGTCAATTAGTGCAGATGACACCGTTGATTGCTAATAAAACTTTACCGCTGTTAATTCAACCTAATATTGAAGGTGTAAATCTTGTAAATTGGGTAGCAAATAATTTAGAATTAATCAAAGATTCTTTGTATAAGCATGGTGGAATTTTATTTCGTAGCTTTCAAATTCCAGATATAGGAGAGTTTGAAAAGTTAATCAAAACGGTATCGGGAGAGTTAATTGAATATCGCGATCGCTCTTCACCTCGGAGCGCAATTCAAGGTAAAATTTATACATCTACAGATCATCCTGCCGAGGAAAGTATTTTTCTCCATAGTGAGAACTCATACACGGCAACCTATCCGCTGAAAATTTTCTTTCACTGTGTGACACCAGCACAGCAGGGAGGTGAAACACCGATAGCTGATACACGAAAATTATATCGGAAAATACCTAAAGAAATTTGCGATCGCTTTGCCCAAAAACAAGTAATGTATGTGCGTAACTTTGGCGATGGTTTTGGCTTACCTTGGCAAACAGTATTTCAAACTGATAATCGTGAAGAAGTAGAGACTTTTTGTCACCATCAGGGTATAGAATTTGAGTGGAGAGAATCGAATAAATTAAGAACTCGACAAATCCGCCCAGCAATTGCTAAACATCCGCATACGAGTGATTTAGTTTGGTTTAATCATGCAGTATTCTTTCATGTTTCAACTTTAGAGACTGGTATTAGAAAAGCTTTATTAGCTGAGTTTTCTGAAGAAGATTTACCACATAATACCTACTATGGTGATGGTTCGCCAATTGAGGTAGATGTCTTAGATAAATTGCGTACTATTTATCAGCAAGAGACAATAGTTTTTCCTTGGCAGACTGGTGATATTTTGATGTTAGATAATATGCTAACAGCACATGGTAGAAAACCTTTTGTGGGTAAGAGAAAGGTTGTAGTAGGAATGTCAGAACCATTTAGTGGTTGATATAAGTAAGCGAAATTCTCTAAATGACTGCGTAAAAACGAAATAGAGCAAAAATTGGAGTCAAATATGCTAACGGCAGTTAATAGTTTTGAACTGTCTCCACAACAGAAGTATTTGTGGAGTTTACAGCAAGACAATAGTTTTGTTTATTGCGCTGTTTGTGCTGTATCAATTACCGGAAATTTGCAAACAGAAGTTTTAAAAGCTGCTATAAATCAAGTCGTTGGAACTTATGAAATTCTCCGCACTAATTATCGAGATATGCCGGAGATGAATTTGCCGTTGCAGTTCATTAACGATCGGAGTGCATTTTGGCATCAAGACTATGATTTAAGTAGTGAGAGTTATCAAGATCAAGAAGAAAAGTTAGAAAATATATTTAACAATTTTTGTAATTTAGAATTCAACTTAAGAGAAGGTGCGGTATTAAATTTATCTTTAGCTAAATTAGCAACAAATAAATATATTTTACTGGTTGCTTTACCTGCTCTTTGTGCTGATAGATTAACATTACACAATTTTATTAAACAAGTAAGTAATTTATATACCTCTATCTATCATCAAGAGGAGGTATTAGATAGTGAAGTATTACAATATGCTGATTTATCTGCGTGGCAAAACGAGCTTTTAATAGCAGAAGAAACCCAAGCAGGTAGAGATTTTTGGAGTAATATAGATTTTTCAGCTTTAGCAGCCTTACAACTACCTTTTGAAAATACAGCAGCAGCAAGTTTACCATTCAATCCTCAAAGTTATTGTTTGAAATTAGATATTGATTTTCAAGATAAAATTACCAATTATGCTCAAGCTCATAATATTGCCCTAAGTGATGTTTTATTTACCTGCTGGAATATCTTGCTGTGGCGGTTGACAGGACAAGACAATTTAATTACAGGCATTGCTACTAATGGACGTAAATATCAAGAATTAGAATCAGTTTTAGGTTTGCTCTCTAAATCTTTGCCAATTTCTATTCATATTCAAGAAACTGATACTTTTGGAAAGCTTTGGCAGAAAGTTAAAATTAATTTAGATACAGCTTCTACTTACGAAGAATATTTTTCTTTAGAAAGAGAAGCTGAGTTTTTACCCTTTACTTTTGAATTTGAACCACAATTACCACAGTATGATGCTGTGGAGGTGAAATTCTCAATTCATCAGCAGACTGTTTATATAGATAGATATAAAATTAAACTATCTAGTTATTATCAAGACAACTCTCTATACCTCAAGCTTTGCTATGATGCAAACCTATTTTCAGTCGATGATATTCAAAGATTAACACAGCAATTTTGTACTTTATTAGAAAGTGCGATCGCTTTTCCAAATTTACCAGTTTCTCAATTAGAAGTTCTTGATAAAACAGAGAAGCAAAAATTACTCCAAACATTTAATGATACCCAAGTAAATTACGATCGCAATCAATGTATTCATCACCTCTTTGCTGAACGAGTAATTAATACACCAGATAAAATAGCACTCATTTTTGAAAATGAAACATTTACCTACACTCAACTAAATAATCGAGCTAACCAAATAGCGCGTTACCTACAAAAATTGGGCATTGGTGCTGAGATTTTAGTGGGCTTATGTGTTGATAGATCCCCATTAATGGTATTGGGTATTCTAGCTATTCTCAAAGCTGGTGGTGCTTATCTACCACTAGACCCAACTTATCCTCAAGAGCGCTTGGCGTTTATGTTGCAAAACTCTCAACCCAAGGTTTTGCTAACTCAAGAACACCTCAAAGCTGAATTACCTGCACATGAAACACAGGTAATCTGTATAGATCAAATTGGCCATATTATTAGCCAAGAGTCAACAGAAGATTTAACAAAAAGTGCATCTACTTCTAATTTAGCTTATGTAATTTACACCTCTGGTTCCACAGGCAAACCCAAGGGTGTGCGCGTCACCCACGCTAATTTGTGCCATTATGTGCAAGCGATGCAACAGGCGCTAGGTATCACAGCCGATGATGTCTATTTGCACACTGCATCCCTAGCTTTTTCTTCTTCCGTCAGACAATTAATGGTTCCTCTGACGCGAGGTGCAACTGTCAAAATTGCCACCCAGGAACAACGTCAAGATCCCTTAACACTATTTCAAGGAATTAAGCAGGATAATATCACAGTCATTGATATTGTTCCTTCTTTTTGGCGCAATTGTAATTACACTCTCGCTAGTTTAGCGCCAGAGTCAAAAAGTTATTGGTTAGATAATAAACTGCGCTTAATTGTTTCTGCTAGTGAACCACTGTTATCTGATATTCCGATTAATTGGAAGTTTGGCTTACAACATCAGACATATCTTATTAATATGTTTGGTCAAACAGAAACCTGTGGTATTGTCGCCACTTATCCCATCACTATCGAAGCAGACGCACCAACTAAAGTAATTCCTTTAGGTAAACCAATTGCTAACACTCAAATCTATCTTTTAGATCAACATTTGCAACCAGTACCTATTGGTGTGGCGGGTGAATTATATATAGGTGGTTGGGGTGTCGGACAAGGATATTTACATCGTCCTGATTTAACAGCAGAAAGATTTATTCCTAATCCCCTTAGCCATGAACTGGGTGCAAGACTTTATAAAACAGGGGATTTAGGACGTTACTTACCAGATGGCACAATCGAATTTATTGGACGTAGTGATTATCAAGTTAAAATTCGTGGTTTCAGGATTGAATTAGCAGAAATAGAAGCAATATTAACTCACTATCCCCAAGTGCGGGAAGCTGTGGTAGTGATGCGGGAAAGTGAAACTGGGGATAAGCGATTAATAGCTTATTTAGTTCCTGCTAACTCAGAAGCGATAGATTTGAATGCGCTTAATAAGTTTTTGCAGGATAACTTGCCTAATTATATGTTGCCCTCTAACTTTGCCATTTTAGAAGCTTTACCTCTGACTCCTAATGGTAAGGTGAATCGCCAAGCATTACCTGCACCAGAAGAATTATCACAACAAATAAAAAGTGCTATTACCGTACCACGTACCCCTGTAGAAGAAGTCTTAGCAGGGATATGGGCAAAAATTCTCAGTGTTAAACAAGTAGGAATTGAAGAAAACTTTTTTGAATTAGGCGGACATTCCCTGTTAGCGACACAAGTTATGTCCCAAATACGAGAAGCTTTTCAGCTTGAATTACCCCTACGCAGTTTGTTTGAGTCGCCAACAGTAGCGGAACTGGCGCAATGTGTTGAAGCGACACTGAGAGAGGGGCAACAACTAGCTGTTTTACCTATAGAAAAAGTCACACAAGAAGATAATTTACCGTTATCCTTTGCTCAACAAAGACTGTGGTTTTTAGACCAATTACAACCTGGAAGTTCTGCTTACAATCTATCGAGAGCAATACAAATAAAAGGAGAACTTAATATTGCAGCATTAGAACAAAGCTTCAACGAAATTATCCGTCGCCACGAAGCTTTACGTACTACTTTTGTAAGTGGGAATGGAGAACCACAGCAGATAATTAACCCGGAAGTTAGTATTACATTACCTGTAGTAAATTTACAGGATTTAACACCAGAACACCGGGAAATAGAAACCAAACGCAGAGCTATAATTCAAGCGCAACGTTCTTTTAATTTAACTAAAACACCATTATTAAATGTTGTTCTATTGCAGTTAGCAGAACAGGAATATATTTTACTGTTCACAATACACCACATAGTTGCTGATGGTTGGTCAGCAGGAATAATTATTAAAGAATTAGCTGCCTTTTATGAGTCTTTCTGCACAGGTAAATCTTGTGAATTAGCCAGTTTACCTATTCAATATGTAGATTTTGCCGTTTGGCAAAGAACATGGTTACAGAAAGAAGTTTTGGCATCTCAGATGGAATATTGGAAACAACAATTAAGTGGTGATTTACCAGTATTAGAACTTCCTATTGCTAAACCGCGCCCCAAGCAGCAAACCTTTGCTGGTAAAAAGCAGAAATTTATGCTATCTCCAGCTTTGACAAATGCGCTAAAAGCTTTGAGTCAAAAGCAAGGTGTAACGTTATTTATGACTTTATTGGCAGCGTTTAAAACTCTGCTTTATCGTTACTCTGGACAGGCAGATATTTTAGTCGGTTCGCCTATTGCTAACCGTAATCGTAGCGAAATTGAAGGGTTAATTGGCTTCTTTGTAAATACTGTAGTCTTGCGAACTAAACTAGAGGAAAATTCTAGTTTTATTAACTTGCTTAAACAAGTAAGAGAAATCACTCTAGGAGCATACACTCATCAAGATTTACCCTTTGAATTATTAGTAGAAGAATTACAACCACAGCGTAGTCTCAGTCATACGCCAGTATTTCAGGTAATGTTCGCGCTGCAAAATATGCCTGGAGATGGGTTGAAGCTATCAGGTTTGAATTTGGAATATTTGCCGATAGAAAATGATACGGCTAGGTTTGATTTGAGTTTGTCTTTTACTGATAATGTTGAGGGTTTAGTTGGGGAATTAGAGTATAACAGTGATTTATTTGATGCTGATAGCATTAAATCTATGCTGAGGCATTTAACAACTTTGTTAGTAGATATCGTTGAGCATCCAGATAAGTCTATATCAGAGTTGTCTATACTTACGCCAGCAGAACAGCAGCAAATTTTAAGGGAATGGAATTATACAGAAGCTGATTATCCTCATGTCTGCGTGCATGAGTTGTTTAGCGCCCAGGTAGCTAAGACACCGGATGCGATCGCTGTGATAGCTGGTTCACAACAGTTAACTTACAAAGAACTAGACGAGAAAGCAAATCAGCTAGCACACTATTTAAGCAGCTTAGGTGTAGCTAGAGAAGTATTAGTGGGAATTTGTTGCGATCGCTCTTTACCCATGATCGTCGCCCTCCTCGCCATTCTCAAAGCAGGTGGTGCATACATACCTCTAGATCCAACATTTCCTCAAGAGCGTTTGGCGTATATGCTCCAAGACTCCCAAACCTCAGTCTTATTAACCCAGCAACATTTATTACCAAATCTTCCACCCCACTACGCTCAAGTTATTTGTTTAGATAGCAACTGGGAAAGCATTGCCATCCAAGAAATAAACACTTCTAACAGCAATATCGAGCCGGATAATTTGATGTATACAATCTATACCTCCGGCTCCACTGGCAAACCCAAAGGTGTACAAATTACTCATAGAAATGTAGTAAACTTCCTTACTTCTATGCAGCAGGGATTACACTTAAGCCATCAAGATAGTTTGTTTTCAGTTACTACTTTATCTTTTGATATTGCAGTTTTAGAAATCTTTCTTCCTCTAATAGTGGGAGCCAAAGTAATTCTTACTAGTCGAGAAATTGCAACCGATGGCGCGCAGTTATTACAGCAACTAAATAATTCTGCTGCAACTGTTATGCAAGCTACCCCTGCAACTTGGCGAATGTTATTAGATGCAGGCTGGGAAGGAAATTCTCAACTCAAAATTCTCTGTGGTGGCGAAGCCTTACCCCAAAGTTTAGCTCGCCAATTATGCCAAAGATGTTCTCAGATTTGGAATTTATACGGCCCCACAGAAACAACTATTTGGTCTACAATTTATCAAATAAGTGATAGCGAAAAAACAGTTTCTATTGGTCGTCCTCTAGCTAATACCCAAATATATATTTTAGATAAATATTTGCAACCTGTACCCGTAGGGATTTCGGGAGAAATATATATTGGTGGTGTAGGATTAGCACGGGGTTACTTTAATCAGCCAGAATTAACTAAAGAAAAATTTATTACTAATCCATTTAATCCGAAAACATTACTCTACAAAACTGGTGATTTAGCCCGTTATCTACCCAATGGAGAAATTGAATACTTAGAACGTATTGATTATCAAGTAAAACTCCGAGGTTTCCGCATTGAGTTAGGAGAAATTGAAGCGGTGTTAGAACAATATCCCGCAGTATATCAATGTGTAGTGATGGTTCGAGAAGATGGATCGGAAAACCAGCGTTTAGTTGCTTATTTAGTTGCTGAAAACGCTGTTACTGATGAACTGCGGCAGTATTTACGGCAACAACTGCCTGAGTACATGATACCGAATGCTTTTATGTTCTTGGCAGAAATACCATTAACACCCAATGGAAAAGTTAACCGTCGTGCTTTACCTACGCCAGAAAATACTCATTTAGAGACAAGTAATTTTGTTGCTCCCCGCCATCCAATAGAAGAAGTATTAGCCGGAATTTGGACTCAAGTTTTGGGTGTGAATCAACTAGGAATTCACGACAATTTCTTTGAACTAGGCGGACATTCTTTATTAGCAACTCAAGTTATTTCTCGCATTGCTAAAACTCTGGGAGTGAATATACCGCTTCAGTCTTTATTTGAATTTTCTACCATTGCAGAACTAGCTAAAAATATTCAAGAAGCCAGTCATCAGGGTGTTTCTGCTATTACACCTGTTCCCCGTAATGAGAATTTACCTCTATCCTTTGCCCAAGCTAGATTATGGTTATTAGAACAAATTAACCCTGATAGCGGTATTTACAATATGCCGGCAGCAGTTCATCTCGTGGGTGAGTTGAATGTAGACGCATTAGAGGAAAGTATTAACGAAATTATCCGTCGCCACGAAATTTTACGCACTACCTTTACTTTGATAGATGGGGAACCATTACAAATAATTGTCCCCAATGTGCAGCTAAAAATACCTGTGGTAAACTTACAGAAATTATCGGAAGCTGAACGAAAAGCGGAAATTCAGCGTTTGAGTGTTGAGGAATTTCAATATTCCTTTGATTTTACTCAAGCACCGTTGCTCAGATGCACACTTTTACAACTAGGCGAACAAGAACACATCTTACTGTTCACTATTCACCATATCGTTTTTGATGGCTGGTCAACGGGTGTATTAATTCGGGAGTTAGCAGCACTTTATACCGCTTTTGCTGCGGGAAAAGCCTCTCCTTTACCAAAATTACCCATTCAGTATGCAGACTTTGCAGTTTGGCAACGTCAACATTTGCAAGGTGAAAGACGAGAAGCTTTACTCACCTACTGGAAGCAGCAATTAGCAAACGTACCCATTCTGCAACTACCCACAACCCGTCCACGTGCAGAAGTAAAGACTAACCGGGGTGCTAGTCACACATTTGTAATACCTGCGTCAGTAGTGCAAGAAGTGCGACAGCTTGCCCAGCAAGAAGGTGTAACCTTATTTATGACACTGCTGGCAAGCTTTAAAATTTTACTGCAACGCTACAGCAGCCAAGATGATATTGTTGTTGGCACTGATGTTGCCAACCGCAATCAAGCAGAAATTGAACCATTAATTGGCTTTTTCATTAACTTATTAGTTTTACGCACTGACTTAAGTACTAACCCGACTTTCTTAGAGTTGTTGCAACGTGTTCGCACTCAGACACTATCAGCTTATGCTCATCAAGATTTACCCTTTGACGAATTAGTTAGAGAATTACAACCTGAGCGCCATTTAAGCAATACAGTTCCATTATTCCAGGTATTGTTTGTCCTGCAAAATACACCGACATCAGCCTTAGAATTACCAGGATTAAACTTAAAATTACTAGAATTAGAAACCAAGAATTCTAGATTCGATTTAGCCTTATTTCTCACAGAAACCGAGCAAGGTATAGAAGGTAAATGGCAATATAATGCTGATTTATTTGCCGCAGATACTATCACAATAATTACAAATAGTTGGAAAACATTAATCAATAGTATTATCCACCAACCTGAAAGCCACATCAATACATTAGAAATGCTTACAGAAGCAGATAAGGCACAACAAACTATGCAACAACAGGAGCGTAAAGCTGCTAAAAGACAAAAATTTATGAGCATTGCTCCGAAAGCTGTTAGTCTCATAGCAGAGCAATTAATCAAAACAAACTATCTACAAGCAGGACAAAATTTTCCTCTTGTAATTCAACCAAATACTACAGAAGTTGACTTACTATCTTGGGTAGAGAATAATCGAGAATATATCGAGACAGAATTATTAAAACATGGAGCGATTTTATTTAGAGATTTTAATATAAAATCAGTTTCAGAGTTTGAAAACTTCGCTCAAACAATTTGTCCCAATTTATTTGCTGAGTATGGCGACTTACCCCGCACTGGTGAAGGTGGTAACGTTTATGGTTCCACTCCTTATCCAGCTGATAAAGCAATCCTTTTTCATAATGAAAGCTCTCATTTACATCAGTGGCCTCTGAAGATTTGGTTTTTCTGTGTGCAACCAGCACAACAAGGTGGAGAAACGCCGATTATAGACTGTCGCAAAGCTTACAGACTAATCAATCCCAAACTACGAGAAAGATTAGAACAAAAACAATTAATGTATGTCCGTCACTATACCAATAGTCTGGATGTTAGCTGGCAAAAGTTCTTTCGTACCAATGATAAATTTGTTGTAGAAAATTATTGCCGTCAAGCAAAGATTGATATTGAATGGTATGATAATAACAGTTTAATTACTCGCCAAGTTCGTCCAGCTTTGGCAGTACATCCAAAAACAAGTGAACTTGTATTTTTCAATCAAATTCAGTTACACCACATAGCATATTTGGACGAAGAAGTTAGAAAATCATTATTATCTACATTTGGAGAGCAACAGCTACCGCGTAATGTCTATTACGGGGATGGAACTTCTATAGAAAATTCAGTTATTGCTGAAATAAATGAAGTTTATCAGCAGTCACAAACTAGCTTTCCTTGGGAGCAAGGTGATATTTTAATGCTAGATAATATGCTGACTGCCCACGGGCGAAATCCTTATGTAGGTTCTCGTAAAATTGTGGTAGCAATGGGAGAAATGATTAAGGAAATGCTGAGTTGATGAATATGGTAAACCTGAGATTTTTAACACAGAGACGTAGCGATAATTCGGAGTTTTGATACTCTTTTAGCAAAACAGGATTGTCATTTTTCAAAATAGAGGCGCAAAAAGTAAAAATTTAATTTTTGAATTCAAGAATACAATTCAGCAATGTCTTAAATTCAATTATGTAACAGGAGGATAAACACTTGATCTCTTCAAAACAACGCAATACTAATCATGATGCGATCGCTTCTATCTATGACTTAAAAAGTCAACTAGAACGCCACGATATTGTGTTGGAGTTTATAGACAAGTTTATCCTCAAAAATATTCCCGAAGGAGCGCATATTTTTGACCTTGGTTGCGGTACGGGACAAGTTGCCCAACGGCTTCTAAAAAGAGGTTATCAAGTAACTGGACTTGATAGTTCTGAAAGAATGCTGAATGTTGCTCGTGAAAATGCACCAGATGCTAAATTTATTCTAGATGATGCCCGCTTTTTTAAATTAACACCAACTTTTCACGCAGCTATTTCAACAGATGTTGTTCTCAACTATATCCTCAGCATTGATGAACTAAAAAATTCATTACAAAATGTGTATGATGCCTTATTAGAAAACGGTGTTTTTGCCTTTGAATTATATATTGAAGAATTATGTGAGTTAGAGTGGCAAAATAATGAGTCTGGTGGCGGTGTTAAAGATGATAATGTCTGGGTAGATATTTGGAGTTATGACACAGAAAATAAAATTGGTCGAAAGGACACTACCATATTTGAATTAGTAAATGGGCTATGGCAACGTTCAGACAGGAGTTTTTTCTTAAAAGCTTATTCAGTACCAGATGTTAAATCGGTATTAGAACAAGTAGGATTCACAGAAATTAGTATGTTTGAATTAAAACAGGATTTGGGAGTAGATAAAGCGTTTGAAAGTGCCTGTTTTATTTGCCGAAAACCACTAAGTTGTACTAGTTCGTAATTAAAAGATTCAGATTTAATCGAGATTTTTGTATTTTAGAGAATTGGCATTAATAAGCGTGGGTTAGCAAAATTGTGTGTTCTTACTCAAGAGTAATAAGAAATGTATGTCAAATCAAATAACTCAGGGGTTTCAGCTTTCCATTCAACAAAAGCGTCTTTGGTTATTACAGCAGTCTAGTTCAGCTTATTTGGCTCAATGTGCTTTTCTTATAGAAGGCAATCTTAAACCAGAGATATTAAAAATTGCTTTAGAACAAGTTGCTATTCGACACGGAATTTTGGGTACAACTTTTCATTGCTTACCTGGAATGAAAATTCCTGTAATGGTTTTAGGAAATAGCAGTATTTTGTCGTGGCGTGAGATTGATTTAACTCACTGTGAACCGAAAGAACTTTCAAGCAAAATTGCATATTTTTGTCAGGAAGCACGTAGTTTTAATTTCGAGTTTAAGCAAGGGCCACTTTTACATATATCTCTACTGAAACTTGGTGTGCAGAAGCACAGTTTAATCATCAGTTTACCTTCACTTTGTGCCGATACCCGGACACTCAAAAATCTGGTAACTGAAATCAGCAAGTCATATTCTGCTTGCTTACAAGGTGAGAGGATATCAGAAGAAGTTGTCCAATATCTGCAATTCTCAGAATGGCAAAATCAATTACTCACAGATGAAGATACAGAAACAGCTAAAAAATATTGGCACGATCAAAAGCTTTCTACACTCGCTTCGTTGAAGTTACCTTTTGAGAAGCAGCCATTACAGCCATCAAAATTTGAGATAAACTGCTGTCGATTAGATATTACTCCTGATGTAACAGCTAAGATTGCCAACTTAGCTCAAAAGTATGATACCTCCACAGATGTTGTCTTACTAGCTTGCTGGCAAACTCTGATTTGGCGACTTACAAGACAGCCAGATATCGTTATTGGTATGGCTAGCGATCGCAGAGACTATGAAGAACTATACAACTTATTAGGACTTGTGGCTACTTGGTTGCCAATTCACAGCCATTTGACACCAGACTTACGCTTTAAAGAAGTTTTAGAACTAGCTCATCAAACTATAGAAGCGGGTGCAGAATGGCAAGATTATTTTGTGCCAGAACCCATAGAAAATCACGAACAACTAGCTTTTCCCATCGGTTTTGAGTTTGAGCAACTACCAGAAAAACTCTTTGCTGGCGACGTGTCATTTTCGCTTGAGCAATATTACAGTTGTATTGAACAATTTAAAATAAAACTTACTTGTACTCAAAGTAAGCATTCTTTAACGACAGAATTATACTACGATACTAATTATTTTTCAGCCGATACTATTGAACGTCTAGCCAGAGAATTTCAAACTTTATTAACGAGTGTAACTGCTAATCCTGAAGAGAAAATCAGCCAATTAGAAATTCTCAGCTTTAGCGATCGCCAAGAATTATTGGTAGAATTTAACCAAACACATCTTGACAATCTACAAGATAAATGTATTCACCAACTATTTGAAGCACAAGTACAAAAAACACCTGATAAAATTGCCATTGTATTTGAAGATCAACAACTAACTTATGCACAGTTGAACTGCAAAGCCAATCAACTTGCTAACTATTTGCAGCAGCAAGGAGTCAAGCCGGAAGTTTTAGTAGGACTTTGCACAGAGCGATCGCTCTTGATGATTATTGGACTTTTGGGCATCCTGAAAGCTGGTGGAGCCTATCTACCACTAGATCCAACCTTACCCAAGGAAGGTTTTGCTAGCCGATTGCAGGATATCGAAATACCAGTGATATTGACACAACAGCGATTAGTCGATAACCTACCAACAGATATAGCTGAGATAATCTGCTTAGATACAGATTGGGATATCATTGCCGATCGCAAAGATGATAATCCCGCCAGTGCAGTGACAGCCCAGAATTTAGTTTATGTCTTGTTCACCTCTGGCTCTACTGGTAAACCGAAGGGAGTTGCGATCGAACACCGACAACTACTGAATTACCTTCACGGAATTACACAGAGGTTAGACTTATCAACAACAAATAACTTCGCTACAGTTTCCACCTTAGCTGCCGACTTGGGTAACACTGGAATCTTTGCTGCTCTTTGCACTGGCGGATGTCTGCATATATTATCCATTGAGTGTGCTACAGACTCAGCAGCCTTGGCAAAATATTGCCGCACCCATCCGATCGACTGTCTCAAAATTGTTCCCTCTCACCTGGCTACTCTTCTCGCCTCTGCACCATCCGATTCCATCTTGCCCCGCCAGCAGCTAATTCTGGGTGGTGAGGCTGCAAGTTGGCAACTTATTGAACAGATTCGGCAGCAAGCATCATCTAGCTTAATCTTCAATCACTACGGCCCTACAGAAGCCACCGTGGGGGTTACTACCTTTGCAGTTGAAAATCAGCAAATTACTACGCAGACAGTACCTCTTGGTCGTCCACTTGCCAATACGCAGATTTATTTACTGGATGAGCTACTGCAACCAGTACCCATTGGTGTAGCAGGTGAACTGTACATTGGTGGTGCGGGTTTAGCTAGGGGTTATCTCAATCAGTCTGATATAACGGCAGAAAAGTTTATTCCTAATCCTTTTGCAGAGACGGGTTCGCGTTTATACAAAAGTGGTGATATGGCTCGTTACTTACCTGACGGCAATATTGAATTCATTGGGCGAGTCGATCGCCAGGTAAAAATTAGGGGCTTCCGCATTGAACTTGGAGAAATTGAAAGCGTATTGTGTCAACATCTGCAAGTGCAACAGGCTGTAGTTTCTGTTCGGGAAGAGAATGGCAACAAATCTTTAGTAGCTTACATTGTTTCTAAGCAACAACAAATACTTAATGTTAGTGAACTACAAAGATTCTTGAGACAGCAATTACCGGAATACATGATGCCCTCAACTTTCATCATGTTAAAGGCTCTGCCACTAACACCCAATGGTAAAGTTAACCATAGTGCGCTACTTGAATCAAATGGCGATCGCCTAGAATTGGCAGCAACTTATGAACCACCACAAAATGAGGTAGAGCAAGCGATCGCTAATATCTGGCAACAGATGCTTCATGTTGAGAAAGTGGGCATTTATGATAATTTCTTTGATATCGGTGGTCATTCATTACTGCTTGTTCAAATTCACGCCAAACTACGAGAAATTTTTCCTACCAATATATCTGTAATTAATTTATTTGAACATCCAACCATCAACTCTTTAGCTAAATATTTAACGCAAAAGCAAACCGAAATACCTTCCTTTGAAGAAAGCACTCAACGCGCCCAAAGCCGCACTGCTTCCAGGCAATCTAGAGCGCACTCCAGGTAACATTGACTAAATTAGGATTGCTAAAACCTACTAATAACAATTTACACATGACATATAATGACCTTAAGGAAAATCAAATAAGCGATTTAGACATAGCTATTATCGGTATGTCAGGGCGGTTTCCTAAAGCCAGGAATTTGGATAAATTTTGGCAAAATTTAAAAGATGGTTTGGAAGCAATTTCATTTTTTTCAGACCAAGAGCTAGAATCAATTGGTCTAGACAAAACTACACTAAATAATCCGAATTATGTCAAAGCAAAAGCTATATTGGAAGATATAGAATTATTTGATGCTGGATTCTTTGATTACTCTCCTAAAACAGCAGAAATAATAGATCCACAGCACCGCCTATTTTTGGAAACAGCTTGGGAAGCTTTGGAAAGTGCTGGCTATGATTCTAAAACTTATCAAGGTCGAATTGGTGTTTATGGTAGTGCCAGTATTAGTAGTTACTTTTTATTCAATCTTTTTTCCAATCCTGAATTAATAAAATTAGTTGGTCTTGACCAAATTAGACATAATAATCGTACAGATAATCTGACTACACGAGTTGCTTATAAATTAGACTTAAAGGGTTCAGCTATCACGATCCAAACTGGATGCTCTAGTTCATTAGTTGCTGTTCATTTAGCCTGCCAAAGCTTAATAGATCGTGAATCCGATCTGGTCTTAGCAGGTGGAGTTTCTATAACTAACTTACAAAAAACTGGCTATGCTTATCAAGAGGGAGGAATTTTGTCTCCCGATGGACACTGCCGCGCCTTTGATGCCAAAGCGCAAGGAACAGTTGGCGGTGATGGTGTAGGTATAGTCATTTTAAAACGATTAGCAGATGCGATCGCCGATCGAGATTATATTCATGGTCTGATTAAAGGTTCAGCCATTAATAATGATGGTTCAGCCAAAGTTGGCTATACAGCTCCGAGTATCGATGGTCAAGCCAAGGTGATTGCAGAGGCTCTCGCCATCAGCAGAATCGAACCCGACATGGTCAGTTATATAGAGGCTCATGGCACCGGCACAGTTTTAGGAGATCCGATTGAAATTGCCGCGTTAACTAAATCTTTTCGCGCCAGAACTCAGAAAAAGAATTTCTGCGCCATCGGTTCGGTAAAAACGAATATCGGCCACTTAGATACTGCATCTGGTGTTGCAGGTTTAATCAAAACTGTCCTCGCGCTCAAAAACAAGCAAATACCACCAAGTCTGCACTTTCAAGAACCATCACCCCAGATTGATTTTGCTAACAGTCCCTTTTACGTTAACAACAAGCTTTCAGAATGGAAGTCAAACGGACATCCTAGACGTGCAGGAGTCAGTTCCTTTGGTATTGGCGGCACTAATGCTCATGTGATTCTAGAAGAAGCCCCGGTAGTGCAGCAGGGGGGCAGGGGGGCAGCACTTCGGCTACGCTCAGTGACCGAGGGGCAGGGGAGGAAACATCATCTGTTGGTTGTTTCTGCAAAAACAGAATCAGCATTAGAGGCAGCTACGGCAAATCTGGCTAATCACCTCAAACAGCATCCCGATTTAAACTTAGCTGATGTTGCTTACACTCTGGGGGTAGGTCGTCGAGCTTTTGACTATCGTCGGATGGTAGTTTGTCAAGACCTTGATGATGCAATCAAAGTTTTAGAGACAAAGGATACGCAACGAGTTTTCACGCACTATCAAGAACCAGGTGAGTCAGAAGTTGTGTTTATGTTTCCCGGTCAGGGATCTCAGTATGTAGACATGGGTAGAGAGTTATACCAAACTGAGCCAATTTTCCGGGAACAGGTTGATTATTGTTGTGAACAACTTAAACCTATTTTAGGGTTAGACTTACGCACTATTCTCTATCCCAGCCAAGAACAGACCCAATGGGCGACAGAATTGTTGACACAAACTCATATTACTCAGCCGGCATTGTTTGCGATCGAATATGCTCTAGCACAATTGTGGTTATCTAGGGGAGTATGCCCTAGTGCAATGATTGGTCACAGTATAGGAGAATATGTCGCTGCTTGTTTAGCTGGGGTATTTTCTTTAGCAGATGCATTGATGCTAGTTGCTACTCGTGGACAACTGATGCAGCAACTACCTTCAGGAGCAATGCTGGCTGTAGCACTACCTGAGAAAAAAGTTACGCAGATGCTAGGTGATAAACTTTCCTTAGCAGCCATCAACGCACCAGAGCGCTGTGTAGTTTCAGGCCCAACCGCAGAGATTGAAGATTTACAAAACCGCTTAACCGAGCAAGGGATTGACTCTCGTTTTCTGCATACTTCCCATGCCTTTCATTCTCAAATGATGGAATCTATTATTGAGCCATTTACCAAGTTATTCACAAAAATCAATCTTAATCACCCAAAAATTCCTTTTTTATCTAACGTAACTGGCACTTGGATTACTCCAGAGGAAGCAACAGATAACAATTATTGGGCTAAACATTTGCGGTCATCAGTGCGCTTTGCTGATGGGATTACTGAATTATGTAAACAGCCAAATCGGATTTTTTTAGAAGTTGGATCTGGTCGCGCTTTAAGTACTTTAACTAAACAACAAGCTCAAGGACATTTGGCACTTTGCTCCATACGTCATCCTCATGACCAACAATCCGATGTTGCATTCTTACTAAATACTCTGGGACATTTGTGGCTGTGTGGAATACAAGTGGATTGGTCAGGATTTTATACCAATCAAAAATGTCATCGACTTCCTTTACCGACTTACCCTTTTGAACGACAAAAATACTGGGTTGAGTCTTCTATAAATAATGAGTTAAATCAATTGAATGTAAAAGATGCTCAGAATAATCAAAAGTTAGAGAATGAACAAATTAGTAGTTATAAAAATTATTTAGGAGATAAATCACAACATTTACTTGTTGAATCTAAGCAAAACAATATTCTCCATTTGAATAACAAAAATCAAAAACACGACAATCCTGCCAAAAAAATAATAGATCGTCAAATTTCTATTATGTTTCAGCAGTTAGAACTATTAGAAAAAGATATGTAGTTTCACACAAGAGTAACTGAACTTTTTAGTTCGTAGTAATGTCAAAAAACATAAAACATTATGAATGAAGATTCTCAATATAAAAAAATAATATCGACACTTAAACACATTATTAGTGAGTCATTGGGAGTGAAATCATCTGGAATAGATATTCATACTCCTTTTCTGGCAATGGGTGTTGACTCTCTAATTTTGTTGCAAATTAATCGTGCTCTTCAACAAGATTTAGGTATTAATATTCCTTTTCGCTTATTGCTTGAAGATTTATCAACAATTCATGCATTAGGAACTCATATAGCTCAAGAGCTACCTCCACAAAATCTGATTGTAGAGCCTTCTTTTCAGGAATCAACCTTTAGCCCAATACTACAAGCACATACTGAAAAGACTTCAGATACACAAAATTTGGAGCAAGAAGATGAAAAGTCTGTAACAGATACAGTACTCGAACAGGTAATAGAACAGCAGCTTCAGTTGATGTCTAAACAGCTGGACATTTTACAAAAAGCAGGTTCCTCGAAGAAGATATTACCTGTACAAAAAGCAATCCCATCTACCCCTATTCAGCATCAAGTAGAACAAGCTGCTCAATCTTTAATTAATAACTCTGATTTTTCAGAAAGTTCATCATCGATTCAAACTGAGTCTAATCAACAACTCATCACCCAAACAATTGAGCCTCTTCAGTTAGAATCAAAGACTCTATTAACTCTCCGTCAACAAAAACATTTAGATGCTTTAATTACACGTTTTGTCAAACTTACTCCCGAATCTAAACGACTTACTCAAGCTTATCGTTCCTACCATGCCAATAGCAGGGCGATAACAGGCTTCCTGCCCTCCATTAAAGAGATGTTATATCCTATTCACGGACAGCGTGGAGAGGGAGCCAAACTCTGGGATGTTGATGGCCAAGAGTATGTAGACATTTCGATGGGGTTTGGTGCGCTTTTATTTGGTCATTCACCATCTTTTATCATCGAAGCTATTCAAGAACAAATAAAGCAAGGTATATTGCACGGGCCACAATCGCGTCTCGCCGGTCAGGTTGCAGAGTTAATTTGTGAGTTGACAGGCGCGGAACGAGCAGCTTTTTGTAACGATGGCACAGAAGCGGTGATGGCAGCAATCCGCCTAGCACGGGCTACTACAAGACGCTCTAAAATTGCTTTATTTGCTGGTTCTTATCATGGTACTTATGATGGGATTTTGGTAAGAGGAGTAACAACCAGCGAAGGAACGCGGCGTTCTATCCCCAGAGCTATAGGTATTCCATCATACATTGCTGATGATGTTATCGTACTTGACTATGGGCAACCTGAATCCCTAGAGATTCTGAAAACTCATGCTTACGAACTGGCAGCAGTTCTGGTGGAACCGATACAAAGCAGTCGCCCAGATTTGCAACCAAAAGAGTTTCTGCTGCAACTCAGACAATTAACTCAAGCAACAGGAACCGTATTAATTTTTGACGAAGTAATTACCGGTTTTCGGATGCACCCAGGTGGGATTCAAGGCTTGTGGAATATTCAAGCAGATTTGACTACATACGGTAAAGCCGTTGCTGCTGGGATGCCAATTGGAGTTATAGCTGGCAAGGCAGCTTTAATGGATATCCTTGACGGTGGGATGTGGAACTATGGAGATGGGTCTTATCCTCAAGCGGACACCACAGTATTTGCAGGTACTTTCTTCAAACATCCTTTAGTAATGGCGGCGGCTTGGGCTGCACTCAACTATATTAAAAATAGTGGACCAAAATTACAGCAGGAGTTATCTGCAAAAACAACGAAATTAGCCCAGACTCTTAATAGTTACTTTGAACAAAAACAAGTTCCTATTCAAGTAGTCCATTTTGGTTCGCTGTTTCGTTTTATCGCCTCATCTCCTCTCAAGTTTGGTCAGTTGTTTTTCTATCATCTCTTAGAAAAAGGCGTTTATGTTTGGGAAGGACGCACATTTTATCTGTCTACGGCGCATACTGATGCAGATATTGAACACGTAATTGGGGCAGTCAAGGAAAGCGTAGTAGAAATGCAAGAAGGGGAATTATTGCCACCTGCCCCGATTTCAACAACGCTCAAAATTCCCCTGACAGCAGCGCAAAAAGAACTGTGGTTTTTGGCACAGATGGGAGATGAAGTTTCCCGCGCCTACAACGAATCTAGAACTATCCATCTGCGAGGGACTGGTAATTTATTGGCAGTGCGTAAAGCTGTTCAGGAAATTATCAATCGTCACGAAGCGCTGCGAACTACTTTTAGCCCAGAGGGGGATAATCAACTGATTCATCCCACTTTGACTATAGACATTCCTGTGAGTGACTTTTCAACTTTAGGTAAAAGTCAACGAGAAACACAGCTATCAGAATTATTAGCACGAGAAGCTCAACAAGTTTTCCATTTAGAAAAAGGGCCGTTGCTGAACTGTCATATCGTCAAGTTGCAGGAAGATCATCATCTTGTAATTCTGACAAATCATCACATTATTGCTGATGGTTGGTCAATTAGTATTTTATTACGAGAACTAGCAGTAATTTATTCAGCAGAATGCCAAGGTATTGCTAGCCAACTTCCCCAACCCATGAAATGGAGTGAGTATGCTCTGTGGCAAGTACAAATGCAACAGAGTCCAGAAATGGCAAAAGCTGAAGCTTATTGGCTGAGTCAATTTGCTAGTTCAGTGCCTGTTTTGGAATTACCAACTGACCGGCCTCGACCACCAATATTTTCGTACACTGGAGCGCGAGAAAATCTCAGCCTCGATTTCACTTTGTATAATTCTTTGAAAAGCTTAAGTCTACAACGTGGTTATACTTTATTTACGATTCTTTTAACAGCATTTTTCACCTTATTGCAACGATTGACGAATCAACAAGATATCGTTGTTGGTATTGCTTCGGCTGGACAATCTGCGATCGCAGGTGAATATCTTGTTGGCCACTGTGTTAATCTATTGCCTATACGCAGCCAAGTTATTGGCAACCCAGGATTTGCAGAGTATTTAAGTTCAGTTCAGCAGGTATTGTTAGATGCTTACGAGTATCAAATTTATCCTTTTATTAAACTAATTGAAAATTTAAAGTTACCACGAGATCCTAGCCGCACCCCTCTTTTTACCACAGGGTTTAATCTGGACAAAGCTCCATTAGAGTCCAAGTCTTTAAAACAAGAGTTTGAAATAGCTAAAAATTCTACCAGTGCTACTAAGCTGGATATTAATTTAAATATTCTTCAGACAGACAGTGAACTAGTAATAGAACTGGAATATAATACAGATTTATTTGATACCCAAACAATTCAGCGTTGGCTCGGACATTACGTAACCTTGCTAGAAGGTGTTGTCGCCAACTCAGAGCAACCCCTAAAAGAATTGCCTATATTGACACAAACTCAACAGCATCAGTTGTTGGTGGAATGGAATAATACTAAAGTTGACTATCCTGGTGAGTATTGTATCCATCAGTTATTTGAGGCTCAAGTAGAGCGATCGCCTGATGCAATTGCTGTAGTCTTTGGAGACCAACACCTCACCTATCGAGAGCTAAATAACCGCGCAAATCAATTGGCCCATTATTTGCGTTCACTTGGGGTCAAACCAGAGGTATTAGTAGGGATTTGTGTGGAGCGATCGCTTGAAATGGCAATCGGAATTTTAGGCATTCTGAAAGCTGGTGGCGCTTATGTGCCACTCGATCCAGCATATCCACAGGAACGACTAGCTTTAATATTAGATGATGTCAAACCTTTAGTGTTGCTTACTCAAAAGCATCTAGTTGCGGAACTCCCGACATCTGCGGCTAAGGTTGTATGCCTAGACGAATGCGATCTTTACGCCCAGGAAAGTCAGGAAAACCTCAGTAGCAATGTAATAGCCGAAAACTTGGCTTATGTAATTTACACTTCCGGTTCTACAGGAACACCTAAAGGCGTACTGATTACGCACCAAGCTTTAGTGAATCACAGTATTGCTGCCGCCAAAGCTTATGAACTGCAACCAGAAGATCGCATTCTCCAATTCGCTTCTGTGAGCTTTGATGTGGCAGCCGAAGAACTATTTCCATCATGGTTAAGTGGTTCAACTGTAGTCATCAGACCCAATCGGGTATTATTGTTTGCTCACTTTGGACAATTCTTGATACAGGAAAAACTAACTGTCATCAATTTACCAACAGCCTATTGGCATGAATGGGTGTCTGACTTGACTCAAACAACAGAACCATTACCGCCGACACTGCGCTTGATAATTGTCGGAACTGAGCAAGCTTTACCAGAAAAACTCGCACTTTGGCAAAAACTAGTAGGCGATCGCTCCCAGAGTCACTGTATCCGTTGGCTCAATGCTTATGGCCCGACTGAAGCAACGATTGGTGTCACCATTTATGAACCAGTTGAACCAGTTACCTATCCAGAGAAACAACCTGTTTATTGTGTACCTGTTGGTCGCCCCATTGCCAACACCCAGGTCTATTTGCTAGATAAACATTTGCACCCTACACCTTTAGGCGTACCAGGCGAGTTATATATTGGTGGTATTGGGATTGCCAGGGGCTACCTCAATCACCCTGAACTTACTACCGAAAAATTTATTCCCAACCCTTTTGCTGAAAAATCGGGAATGCGTCTGTATCGCACTGGCGATTTAGCCCGCTACTTACCTAATGGGAATATCGAACTTCTCGGACGCATCGACCAGCAAGTGAAAATTCGGGGCTTCCGCATCGAACTGGGCGAAATATCAGCGACATTGCAGCAACACAATAAAGTACGCGAAGCAGTGGTAATAGCTAGGGAAGACGAGCATGGTGATAAGTATCTAGTAGCTTATGTTAGCCCTCAGCCAGAACAGCCCATCATAAACACTGAACTGCGTGGCTTTCTTCAGGAGAAGCTACCGCAATATATGCTGCCCTCAAGTTTCATTATCTTGTCAACCTTGCCTTTGTTGCCCAACGGTAAACTCGATCGGCGATCGCTCCCTGCACCAGAAACTCTCCGCCCAGAGTTAGAAGCTGCTTATGTGATGCCACAAACTGAGATAGAACAAACTATCGCTACAATTTGGCAAAAATCTCTCAATATCGAGAAAATAGGCATTCACGACAACTTCTTTGAACTCGGCGGTCATTCATTACTTCTGGTGAAAGTTCATAGCCAATTACGCGAAATATTCCCAACCGATTTATCAATGCTTGATATGTTTAGATATCCGACTATTAACTCTCTTGCTGAGTTTTTTAGTCAAACTAAAAATCAAACATCATTTCTTAGTGAAACTAATATTTCAATAGAAAAAATTGCAATTGTTAAATCTCAGCAAAGAAAACGGTTGCAAAAGATGAAGTCGATAATGAGTAATCAAGGAGTTAATGAAAAATGAATATCCCCATAGCATCTGTTGAGCATAATGGTTCAGAAATAGCGATCATTGGCATAGCCGGACGGTTCCCTGGAGCCAAAAATGTTGATGAGTTTTGGCAAAATCTCCAAAATGGCGTAGAGTCAATTTCAGTTTTTACTGATGAAGAACTGTTAGCTTCTGGGCTAGATGCAGCTACACTCAATAATCCGAAGTTTGTCAAAGCACGATCTGTATTAGAAGATGTAGAACTTTTTGATGCTGCATTTTTTGGTTTTAATCCCAGAGAAGCTGAAATTACCGATCCACAACATCGTCTCTTTTTAGAATGTGCATATATTGCCCTTGAAGATGCTGGCTATGACTCAGAAAATTATCAAGGTTCTATTGGAGTTTTCGCCGGGGCTAGCTTAAGTAGGTACTTACTGAATATTATTTTAAACGAAGATATTATTGGATCTATAGATAATCACCAATTAGCGATCGCAGGTGACAAAGATTACTTAACTACCCGCGTTTCTTACAAACTGAATCTACAAGGACCGAGTTTCACTGTTCAAACTGCCTGCTCAACTTCCTTAGTCGCTGTACATTTAGCCACTCAAAGTTTACTAAATGGGGAATGCGATCTAGCTTTGGCTGGTGGGGTTTCCATAAGTTCTTCCAGAAAAACTGGCTATCTTTACAAAGAGGGGGGAATTGGTTCGCCTGACGGACACTGCCGCGCTTTTGATGCTCAAGCACAGGGAACTGTTGGTGGCGAAGGTGTCGGCATCGTAGTTTTAAAGAGATTAGAGGATGCTCTAACAGATGGAGATACTATTCATGCCCTCATCAAAGGTTCTGCAATCAATAACGATGGATCTTTCAAAGTTAGCTATACAGCACCACGGATAGACGGTCAAGCCAAGGTGATTAGAACCGCTCAAGTTCTTGCCGACGTTGAACCTGAAACCATTACTTATATTGAAGCTCATGGGACAGGAACAACATTAGGAGATCCTATTGAAATCGCGGCGTTAACGCAAGCTTTTCGAGCCAGCACTGAGAAAAAAGGCTTCTGCGCCATTGGTTCAGTAAAAACCAACATTGGCCATTTAGATGCTGCTGCTGGGGTAACAGGTCTAATCAAAACCGTCCTGGCCCTAAAGCATCAACAAATACCACCTAGTTTGCACTTTCAGGAACCTAATCCGCAGATTGATTTTGCCAACAGTCCTTTTTATGTAAACACCAAACTTGCCGAATGGACAACAAACGGCATTCCTCGCCGTGCCGGAGTCAGTTCTTTTGGAATTGGTGGGACTAATGCCCATGTAATTTTAGAAGAATCCCCGGTAAGGGAGCAGGGGAGGGGGGGGGCAGCACTTCGGCTACGCTCAGTGACCGAGGGGCAGGGGAGGAAATATCATCTGTTGGTTCTTTCTGCGAAGACCGAATCGGCATTAGAAAAAGTTACGGCGAATCTGGCTAATCATCTCCAGCAATATCATGAGTTGCATCTTGCTGATGTGGCTCATACCCTTGGTGTAGGTCGTCGAGCTTTCGAGCATCGCCGGATGGTGGTATGCCAAGACATGAATGATGCAGTGAAGGTGCTTTCTCCTTTAGATGTACAACGAGTTTTCACTCAATACCAGCAGCCTGCCAATCGTCCTGTAGTGTTTATGTTTTCTGGGCAAGGAACGCAGTATGTGAATATGGGTAGAGAACTCTACGAAAGTGAGCCAACTTTTACACTTGCAGTTGATCGCTGCTGTGAACTGCTGAAACCCCATCTAGGTCTTGATTTACGCCATATATTGTTTCCAAATGAGGCAGAGACAGTAAAGATAACAGAGCAACTACAGCAGACATCTGTTGCCCAGCCAGCATTATTTGTCATTGAGTACGCCCTAGCTCAATTGTGGATGGCATGGGGTATAAAACCAGAGTCAATGATTGGTCACAGTATCGGAGAGTATGTAGCTGCGACTTTAGCTGGAGTCTTCTCGCTGGAAGATGCCCTAATGCTAGTCGCAATTCGAGGACGACTGATGCAGCAACTTCCTAATGGGGAAATGCTCTCTGTCCAACTTCCCGAACAAGAGATACAACCATTATTAAATAGGGAACTCTCTTTAGCTGCAAGCAATGGCCCTTCTTACTGCGTGGTTTCTGGTACAACTGAAGCGATCGCACAACTACAACAACAGCTAGAATCCAAAGGTGTAGGCTGTCGCAGACTGCATACTTCTCATGCCTTTCATTCTCAAATGATGGAGCCAATTCTCCAGCCATTTACAGAACAGTTACAAAAACTCCAACTTCATCCGGCCACAATTCCGTTTGTATCTAACGTTAGTGGCACTTGGATTACTGTAGCTGAAGCAACAGACCCAAAATATTGGGTAAAGCATCTACGGCAGACAGTGCGCTTTAGCGAAGGGATGACTGAGTTACTTAAAATACAGGAACGCATCTTTTTAGAGGTCGGGCCGGGAAGAACTTTAAGTACCTTTACCAAGCAACATCACAAAGATCAACCGGTTGTACTAACCTCAATTCGCCATCCCCAAGAACAACAATCGGATGTAGCATTTTTACTCAACTCTTTGGGGCGGCTCTGGCTTTTTGGTGTCAAAGTAGACTGGTCTGGTTTTTATGCTAACGAACAACGCCATCATATTCCCTTACCAACCTATCCATTTGAGCGCCAACGTTACTGGATTGAACCACAAAAACAGCCAAGACAAACGGCTGTTAATTTAGGTAAATCTCTCGTAGAGGCTTGTAGGCTACAGGCTCGTGCTAGCGTCGCCACATTGGACGAGCAAACTTATTTACTGAATAAACAGTGTTTGGATCGTTTGTGTGCTGCTTATATAAACCTTGCTCTCCAGCGTTTAGGTGCTTTTAGCAAAAATAATGAACGGTATTCCCTTGAGGAGTTGTGTGAGCGATTTAAAATTATTCCTCGCTATCGGCAATTGTTGTGTCGCTTTTTAGATGTACTCGTAGAGCAAGGTCATCTACAACAAGAAAAGGATTTATTTACCAACCTTGTTCCCACTTCCATCGACTCTATTAATACTCTGATAGAAGAAGTTAAACTCAGATATGTAGATACACCCCACGAGCTAAATATAGTCCGAGAATGTGGCGAGAATCTACTAGATGTATTGATTGGTGAAAAAGAACCGTTAGAGTTGTACTTTGCGGTAAAAGACAACAAACCAAAAATTTCAAATCGAGAATTACCTCTGAATACGCATTTAAAAGGGATTGTGCGAACAGGCATGGAACAGTTGGTAAAGTTATTACCACCTGATGTAAACCTGAGAATTCTGGAAATTGGTGGTGGAGGGGGTATTGCTACAACAGAATTGCTGCCTATCTTGCCATCTGAACGCACTAACTACACTTTTACAGATTTAGGTGGTTTGTTTTTGAATCAAGCCAAACAGAAATTTAGTGCTTATCCCTTTGTTGAATATCGTTTTCTAGATATTGAAAAACCGCCAACTGCACAAGGGTTCAACCACCATAGTTTTGATGTGGTGGTAGCTGTGAATGTGTTGCACGTAACCCGGAATATAACAAAAACCCTGGAGCATGTGCGATCGCTATTAGCTCCTGGAGGATTTCTGCTATTGTGGGAAATAACTCAACCACAATTAGACTTCGATCTCACCGATGGTCTGCTGATGAATCCGTTAGAGGATAAAGAACGCAGCCGTGGTAATCCATTTTTATCACAGGAGCAATGGCAAGAAGCACTACACTCTCAAGGGTTTGTTGAGGTAGCAGCTGTCTCGGAAACTGAAACTTTCGGCGAACAGATTTTGGTAGCTCAAGCTGCTGCATCGGTAACTGACTTAGCACCTACAGCATTTACCATCACAAAGCAAAAAGCTACTAGCAAGCAGCGCCAAGACTTATTGGCTAAAAAATCCGATATTGCTGACTGGTTTTACATTCCTTCTTGGAAACGTACTATGCCACCGCAGTCTTTTCAGCCTGGACTTGAGGTAAAGCTAGGATGCTGGTTAGTGTTTGTGGATGAGTGTGGCTTGGGTGAAAAGTTGGTAAAACAACTAGTACTTGAGCATCAAGATGTTATTATCGTCAGGGTTGGAGAGCAATTTCAGCAAAATAGCGAATATCCTCAACGCACATATACGATTAATCCTGAAAAAAAGGATGATTACAACACCTTGCTCAAAGAACTTCGGAGCCTGGGTAAGATTCCAAAAAGGATTGTTCATCTGTGGAGTGTGACACCAAGCAGTTACACCAACTCAACAATTGAAGCTTTAGGCTGGCCGAGCCTATTGTTTTTAGCGCAGACGATGTCTGACGACAAGGCGCTGCGCGTCTACGCAGAAAATAATCAGACAGATGCTGTAGAAATTAGCATCATCTCTAACAATTTGCAGGAAGTAACAGGTTCAGAAATACTGTGTCCAGAAAAGGCACTGGTTCTCGGAACTTGCAAAGTTATGCCACTAGAGTATCCAAATATAACCTGTCGCAGTATTGATGTTGTAGTTCTTGTAGAAAGTGGTCAAGAAGAACTCATCCAAATGCTAATAGCGGAACTTACGACTTCTATATCTGACCAAATTATTGCTTACCGTGGACGGAATCGCTGGGTACAAGATTTTGAACCTGTACAACTACATGAAACCGTTACCGAAAATCTCCGCCTCAGAAAACAGGGAGTATATCTCATCACTGGTGGATTAGGAGGTGTTGGTTTGGTGCTGGCAGAATATTTAGCACAGACTGTGCAAGCAAAATTAATATTACTGGGGCGTTCAGCTTTTCCCGACCAAGACCAGTGGTCTGAATGGTTATCGACTCATGATAAAGAAGATCCTATCAGCCAAAAGATCCAAAAATTGCAGGCGATAAAGGCATTAGGTGCAGAGGTAATGATAGCCAGCGCCGATGTTACCAACCTTGACCAGATGTTAGCGGTGTTTAACAAAATCAATCAGCAATTTGGTGAGATTCATGGAGTAATTCATGCAGCCGCAGTTTACGGCGGAGGGATGATGCAACTCACAACAAAAGAAACTGTAGCCAATGCTTTAGCACCAAAAGTGCAAGGAACACGAGTACTTGAGACTCTATTTCAAGAAAGCAAGCTGGATTTCTTTGTACTCTGTTCATCACTAAGTTCATTTATTGGCACATCTGGAATGGCAGATTATACAGCTGCAAATGCCTTCCTTGACTCCTTTGCTAACTACAGTATCTCCAAACATGGGACATGGAAATTCATTAAGTCTATTAACTGGGATAGATGGAACAGCGTAGGAATGGCCGCTGCTGTTGAAGCACGCCATCAGGAAATCACAGGAGAAAAGTTGACAGCAGGAATGGCTTCTTTTGAGGGTATAGAAGCCTTTAAACGTATTCTCTCTAGTAGCACAGTTTCTCAGGTCATCGTATCAACACAAGATTTTCCCAGCTTGATTAAGCCAAAGGAATCTCCTAAGACCTTGGAGGAAAAATTAGCCCAGCTTAGTCAATCCAAACCAACTCACCCCCGCCCGATTTTAGGAAATGCTTATATTGCTCCCGTTAATGAAATTGAGCGAACCCTTGCTGAGGTTTGGCAAAAACTTCTGGGTATTCAAAAAGTGGGTATTCACGATAACTTCTTTGAGCTAGGAGGAGACTCTTTATTTGCTACTCAATTAGTTTCTGAACTATGCAAAGTTTTCCAAATAGAACTTTCTTATAAAGGCTTTTTTAATGGCCCAACTATCGGTGAATTGTCTGAAGTTATTGTTCAAAAACTGGCTGAACAGACAAGTCTAGAAGAGTTATCTCAAGCTTTAGCAGATATTGAACAACTATCTCAGAATGACGTACAGGCATTAATTACTTCACAAAACTAAGTAAATAGAGATGATATGACTATGCAGTTACCACTTTATTTTTCGGAAATTATTGCATTGAGTTTTTTAATAGTTGCTTTAATTGTTTGTATACGCTTAGTTATCTATTTACTCAAAAGAAGATGGAATAAGGAAAAATACAAGTTAGTATGGACACCCATTGATTTTGTTGAGCGTCGTAGTAACCTTTCATATAATGAGTTTGTAAAAGAGTATGCATCTGTTGGTAAACCTGTCATTATTACTGATGTGCTAAAAGACTGGAAAGCAACAACAAAATGGACTTTAGATTTTTTTAAATCCGAGTGTGGAACAATAAAATGTGCTGTGAAAGAAGATAAAAATGAAATTGAGGGTTTGATGACTATTGCTGATTATATTGATTATATTAATATCGGGAATAGCGACAGACGTTTCTATTTAGCTAACTGGTTTATTTCTGATCATCCTCAGCTTTTAGAGGACTATAAAGAACCAATATATTTTCCAAATTGGTTACAAAGACTACCAAGAAAGCTGCTAAAAAAATATGAATTAGATAACCCTGAACTATTTATAGGTCATAAAGATACATCGATAGGTCTTCACAAAGATCCAAATAATGGTTCTGCATGGTTGGGAATGATTAGAGGGAGAAAACAAATAGTTTTATTTACACCAGATCAAGAAGAACTTTTGTACTCTGGAAAAGTTAATGTTTTCAATCCCAATTTAGATAAATTTCCACTATATGCTAAGACAAATTCAGTAGAAGTCATACTAGAAGCTGGAGAGATTTTATATATTCCACCAAATTGGTGGCATCATGTGAGGAATCTTGAAAACACCATTGCAGTGGGAAGTCTCTTACTAAACGAGTGGAACTCAGAATTGTTTTTTCAATCAATCACTGAAAAAAATCCAATCAAAGGTCATCTTTTACCATTAGTTTTAGAATTTCCGTGGCTTGGCAAAACTTTATTTGCTATTGGCGTTATTTAAACTGCGAAACTTGAGACTAAAGAACTACATCACTAATTAGTTATCGTGTATTTGGAACTGCATTTATGATTGTAAAAAACTCCGCAAAAATCACATCATCTCTTTTGTTACTCAAGGTGTTCAAATTAGGGAGCAAGTTTTTAAAACTTTTATATCCAAAAGAAAATATTCAGCGTATTGATGATGCCATAAAGACTTACATCTCATTCTTGGAGAAATCTGCGACCGATTATACTCAAAAAAAGAGTGATTTTTTATATCCTGGTATTACTCATAAACCCTGGTATGAAACACATGATAATGATGTTTTACAACTTGTGGATGACAGACTAAAAAAAGGATTTAGTGATATAAAAAATGAGTGGTTAGCTTATTTGTCATCTAGACAGAAAGTAGTTTCAATCTACAATGCAAGTGAAATATATTCGCACCTTAAGGATGAAGATTGGCAAGGATACCAGCTGAGGTATAAAGGTAAATTTACAGAGACAGGTGTTGCTCTTTTTCCCAATACAGTAAAGATTTTATCTGAGTTGGAACCTTTCCTATATGGCAACGGATTAGTGGAGTTTCTTGTTATGAAACCAGGAGTTATAGTACCACCACACATAGATGATATGAATATTTCTTTAACATGTCACCTGGGAATTACGATTCCAGAAAATTGTGGTTTGAGAGTTGCTAGTAAAACACAAAATTTAACTCAAGGTGGCATTTTATTTTTTGATAATAGTTTTGAACATGAAGCTTGGAATAAAAGCCAGGAAGAACGAGTCATTTTATTATTAGAGTTATATCATCCAGAACTCACCAATTTTGAAAAGGCTTTATTAAAGCTTATCTCCACCAGTTAATTTCATAATTATATTTTTAAATTTGATATGAATATACATTAAAATTTATATGAGCAGAGTGTGCTAACTGCAAAATAGAAGACTATACCATAGTCGTGCAATATGGATCAGCCTATAAGTCACCACTAACGTGATGAAAAAATAGAAAGCTAATAACTATATAGTCTTTAGATTTATTCATGTCAAAGTGTGATTTGATGAAATTATTTGTGACAGAATACAAGAAGTAAATTTCAATAATTATCTTGGATAAACTTGAGGAATATATTATGGATAAGCAGTCTTTAGAGTTAAGTTTTTTTCTTTTGTTTCTGAAGTTATTAAAATTGTTATCTCCCCAAGGAAATATTGATCGTTTTGAAAACGCACTCAAATCTTATATAACTTTATCAGAGGAATCAACCTCTAACCCTGCTCAAAAAATGAGTGCGTTTTTATATCCTGGCATTACTCATAAACCCTGGTATGAGCCACACGATAATGATATTTTAAATCTTGTCAGTAATAAACTTCAACAAGGATTCAATGATATAGAAAATGAATGGTTAGCTTATATCTCATCTGGATGTAATATTGTTTCTAGGTTTAATGCTAGCAATCTCTTTACATCCCTCAAAGATGATGATTGGAAAGCATACTTGTTATGGAAAGAAGGTAATTTTACACAAATAGGTCTTTCTCACTTTCCTAAAACAGTTGATATTTTATCTAAATTGGAACCTTTTTTATATCCTTTCGGACATATAGAGTTTTATGTGATGAAACCTGGAGTTGTCTTACCACCACACACGGATAATATCAATACTTCCTTAACATGTCATTTAGCGCTCACGATTCCAGAAAAATGTGGTATAAGCGTCGGTGGGAAAACACAAAGTTGGATTAAAGGACGGACTTTATTTTTTGACGATAGCTTTGAACACGAAGCATGGAATAAAAGTCAAGAAGAACGAGTAGTATTATCATTAGACTTATATCATCCTGAAATGACAAAAATTGAAAAAAATCTGTTGCAATTTGTGCTAAAAAAATTCAATTTTTCATCTGAAGAAGATGGAGTAAATAAAATACCAGATACACAGGACATAGAAAAAGTCTTAGATAAGCAAGCACTCTAAAATGTATAGAATTACAACGTTAATCAAGACCAATATTATATTTATTTTGTTGCATATCAGGTTTAACGAATATGAGTGACCTTTCGCAACGGATCGCTGGTCTTTCTCCAGAGAAACTTCAGCTTCTTGCACAACGCCTTCACAAGAAAAAAGAGAACATCTTTTCACAATCGCAAATAGTTCGTCAAAGTCGAGAATCTAACTTATTTCCTCTATCTTTTGCCCAGCAAAGGTTGTGGTTTATCGACCAGTTACGGCCTGGGAATATCGCCTATAATATATCTCAGCCCATGCGTCTTGTAGGATACTTAAATGTGGCGGCGCTAGAGCAAAGCTTTCACGAAGTTGTGAGACGGCACGAAGTTTTAAGAACTACATTCACAGTAGTTGATGGACAACCTCTGCAAGTTATTGCTCCAAGTTTGAGCTTCAAACTACTAGTAGTAGATTTACAAGAGCTTTCTCAAAAGCAAAGAGAAACTGATATTTTACGACTGGCGAGTGAAGAAGCGCAACGGCCTTTCGACCTAACCAAAGGCCCTTTATTGCGAGTTACTTTATTACAACTAGCAGCGGCAGAATATGTATTATTGTTGACTATGCATCATATTGTCGCTGATGGCTGGGCTATAGGTGTGCTAATTCACGAAATTGCAACTTTGTACGAAGCTTTTTCTGTTGGCAAACCCTCACCCTTTTCGGAACTCTCAATTCAGTATGCAGACTTTGCTGTTTGGCAACGACAGTGGTTACAGGGAGAGCGACTAGAAACTCAACTTGCTTACTGGCAAAAGCAATTAGGCGGTAAACTTCCTGTTCTGGAACTGCCTAGTAATCACCCCCAATCGCCTATCCAGACTTTCTCAGGAGCTAGGGAAGCTCTGGTTCTACCCAAAACTTTATCTGAGAAGCTAAAGGCTCTGAATCAGCGCCAAGGTATCACACTGTTTATGATTCTGTTGGCGGCTTTTCAGACTTTGCTGCACTGGTACACCGATCAAGAAGATATCGTTGTTGGTACTGATATTGCCAACCGCAATCAAGCTGAGACTAAAGAGTTAATCGGGTTTTTTGTTAACCAATTAGTGTTGCGTACAGATTTATCAGGAAATCCTACTTTTGTAGAGTTGTTAGAACGAGTCCGCGAAATGACTTTAGAAGCTTATGCTCACCAGGATTTACCCTTTGACAAACTGGTTGATGTTCTGAATCCAAAACGAGAGTTGAACCGCACACCGTTATTTCAAGTCAAAATTGTTTTGGAAAATACTCAAACTCCTTCTTTACAACTTCCAGGTCTAACTATCACATCTTTGAAGGTTGAAAACAAAACAGTGCAGTTTGACTTGTTGTTGGAGTTAAACGAAACGGAGCAGGGATTATTTGGTGTATGGGAATATAACACTGATCTATTTGATCGGGGCAGCATTGTTAGATTATCAAATATTTTTGCAACACTTCTAAATAAGATTGCGACACACCCAGAAACGAAATTAAGTGAACTAAAGATAATTCTCAATGAACTAGATAAGAAGCATAATTTTGCTAGAGAAGAAGCTTATCAAAATACTATCCAACAAAAGTTAACCAACGTTAAACGTAGAACGAGTAGATAATCAGCAAAAAATAATAAAAATCATGACAAAAATTGAAGCTCTAGGTTCTGTGAGACGGAAAGCTGTTAATATATCCACAGAAGAGTTAATTAAAACTGAATTTCTAAAGTCAGATACTAACTTCCCCTTGGTGATTAAGCCTAGTGTAAAGGGAGTTAATCTACAAGATTGGGCTAAGAATAATCGTGAATATTTGAAAAGTGGATTATTAAAATATGCAGCGGTTCTTTTTCGTGATTTCAAAGTTAATTCAATAGAAGAATTTGAGCAAATTATCGCAGCGATTTGTGGAGAAGCATTAGAATATCGCTATCGGGCATCTCCACGAACTCAAGTGGGTGGGAGAATTTATACTTCAACTGACTACCCTGCGGACCAAAGTATTTTTCCTCACAATGAACACGCTTACTCGCCTACGTTTCCGTTGAAAATCTTCTTTTTTTGTGTGAGTCCAGCGGCGGAGGGAGGAGAAACTCCAATTGGTAGTTGTCGAAAAGTTTTTGAGCGCATTGATCCCAAAATACGCGATCGCTTCATTGAAAAGCAAGTTATGTATATGCGTAACTTTGGCGATGGATTTGGTCTTCCTTGGCAAACTGTATTCCAAACTACAGACAAAATAAAAGTAGAAGAGTATTGCCAAAGCAATGGAATTGAGGTTGAATGGAAAGCAGGCGATCGCTTAAGAACTCGACAAGTTGGGCCAGCCGTTCTCAAACATCCTCAAACAGGTGAAATGGTCTGGTTTAATCACGCAACCTTTTTTCACGTTTCTACATTGGAACCAACAATACGCGAATCGTTATTGAAAAGTTTGCCAGAAGAAGATTTACCAACTAACACATATTACGGTGATGGTTCTGCAATTGAACCATCAGTCTTAGCTGAACTGCGAGCTGCTTATCAAGAAGCAATGGTCACTTTTTCTTGGCAAAAAGGAGATGTATTGATGTTGGATAATATGTTATCAATACATGCTCGTCAGCCATTTGTTCCTCCCAGAAAAATTTTAGTCGGAATGGCTGAACCTTATACACCACAAAGTATTTAACTAACACTGAGGTATACATATGCAAGTAGAAAGTATCGAGGGGTTTAGACTTTCACCTCAGCAAGAGCATTTATGGTTGCTACAACAAATCGATCAAAGTTGGGCTTATCGTAGCGATTGTGCAATTTTGATTGAAGGAAATATAGATGTCAATAATTTAGAATTGGCATTGCAAGATGTTGTCAATCGCTATGAAATTCTCCGCACTAGTTTTGTTTGTCTACCTGGAATGACTATTCCAGTACAGGTAATTACAGATAGCAAGGTTATTTTAGATAAAAAATCTGATATAAGTAATTTGAAACCTCAAGAAAAAGAGGAGAAGATTGAGTTACTTTTTCAAAAAATTAAACAACAAAGTTTTGAGTTTGAACAAGGTTTAATTTTACATACATATTTGGTAACTATTTCGTCAGATAGGTATGTATTATTGATCAGTTTGCCTGCTCTCTGTGCAGATAGTGTCACTCTTAATTGTTTAGTACAGGAACTGGCTCTTTCTTACTTAGGAAAGTTGGATGAAGAATTATCTGAAGAACCACTCCAGTATGCAGACTTTTCAGAATGGCAAAATCAAATATTAGAAGCAGAAGAAACGAAAATAGGCAGAGAATATTGGCAACAGCAAGACTTCTCTACTATTGACAGTTTTCAGCTTCCTTTTGAAAGTCATCTCTCGATAAAACAGAAGTTTCAACCAAAATTAGTAAATTCAATTATTACTCCAGAACTGGTAGCTAATATTGAAAGATTGGCTCATAAATATAATACTTCTGCGTCTAACTTTTATCTAACTTGTTGGCTAGTTTTACTTTGGCGATTGAGTGGACAATCTGAAATGAGCGTCGCCAAGGAATTTAATGGCAGAAAATATGAAGAACTTAAAGGAGCATTGGGACTATTTGCTAAATATTTACCACTTAATTGTAATTTAGAAGGTAATTTTAAATTTAGTCAACTTTTACAGCAAGTGCATGAATCTGTAGAATCTATCGACAAATGGCAAGAGTGTTTTACTTGGGAAAAAATATCAGAAGGAGATAATAAATCAGATATTCTGCCTTTTTTTGCTGTGTGTTTTGATTTTACAGAAGAAGATACAAAGCATTGTGCAGGTAATATCTCATTTTCAATTTTCAAGCTTGATACCTGTACTGAACGTTTCAAAATTAAACTTTCTTGTAGACGCCAGAATGATTTTTTGAATGCAGAATTTCATTATGACTCTAACCTCTTTTCTGAACATAATATCGCAGGGTTAGTAGAGCAATTTCACAAGTTAATAGAAAGTGCCACGTATGATCCAGAAGGTTCAATCAGTAAATTAGAAATTTTAAGCGATCGCACCTTACACAAGCTTCTATTTGAGTTCAATCAAACTCAAGCATACTATCCACAAAATAAATCTATTCATCAGCTATTTACAGAGCAATCAGAACGTACACCAGATAATATTGCTGTTGTATTTAACAACCAGCAACTCACTTATGCTGAACTGAATATACGTGCAAATCAATTAGCTCATTCCTTGCAAAAGTTGGGGGTAGGCGCAGAAGTCTTAGTAGGAATTTGTGTGGAACGTTCCTTAGAAATGCTTGTAGGTATCTTGGGTATTCTCAAAGCTAGTGGTGCTTATGTTCCCCTCGATCCACACTATCCTCAAGAGCGTTTAGCTTTCATGCTAGAGGATACTCAAGTATCCATATTATTGACTCAGCAGCATCTTCTGGAAGGCTTACCCAACCACGATGCACAGACAATTTGCTTAGATACAGATTGGGAAGCTATTGCACAGCAGAGTCAGGAAGCACCCGTTTCAACAGCAACTCCCGAAAACTTAGCTTATGTAATCTACACTTCTGGTTCTACAGGTAAGCCTAAAGGAGTTGCGATCGCACATCGTAATCTAGTTCACTCCACAACTGCACGTATTACCTACTATCAAGAACCTGTCAGCAGCTTCTTATTGCTTTCATCCTTTGCTTTTGATAGTTCTATTGCAGGTATTTTCTGGACACTTTGTTGTGGCGGAACTCTACATTTACCAGAAGAAGGTGTACAAAGGGAAGTACCTAAACTCGTAGAGTTAATTTCTCAAAATAGAGTTTCCCATTTATTAAGTCTTCCTTCTCTATATGCTCTAATATTGCAACAAGCAAAACCAGAACAGTTAAATTCCCTGCGTGCTGTTATAGTTGCAGGTGAATATTGTCCGCCAGAATTGGTAGAACATCACTTTCAATTACAGTCAGAAACATCTCTATTTAACGAGTACGGGCCAACAGAAGCAACTGTTTGGAGTAGTGTATACCGTTGTCATTCTCTAGAAACTGGAACGCAAATATCCATTGGTAGTCCCATAGCCAATACAAAAATATATATACTAGACTCTCACTTACATCCAGTTCCTGTTGGTGTTTCTGGTGAAATTTATATTAGTGGTGAAGGTTTAGCCAGAGGTTATTTAAATCAGCCTCAAATTACATCTGAGAAATTCATTCCCCATCCCTTCAGCCAACAACCAGGAATGCGTCTGTATAAAACTGGTGATTTAGGGCGATATCTTAATGATGGCAATATTGAGTTTTTAGGACGTATTGATAATCAAGTAAAGATTCGCGGCTTCCGTATAGAGTTAGGCGAGATTGAAGTATTATTAAATCAACATCAGGGAGTGCAAGAAACAGTAGTTATTGCGCGTGAAGATGTACCAGGAAACAAACGCTTAGTTGCTTATGTAGTTCCCCAGTCAAAATCAGCCACTACAGTTAATGAACTCCGCAACTTTGCGAAAGATAAACTACCAGAATTCATGGTTCCATCAGCTATCGTAATACTAAAAGAATTACCTCGAAGCCCTAATGGTAAAGTCGATAGAAAAGCCTTACCCGCACCAGAGCAAGTCAGGTCAGATTTAATAGGAGAATTTGTTCCTCCTCGCACGCCTGTAGAAGAAACGCTGGCTCAAATCTGGTCAGAAGTTTTAAAAGTTGAAAAAATTGGTATTTACGACAACTTCTTTGAATTGGGTGGACATTCTTTATTAACTACTCAATTACTTGCCAAAGTTAAAGAAACTTTTAATTTAGATATATCTTTACGCAGTTTGTTAGAGAAACCTACAGTAGAAGGTTTAGCGGAAAATATTGATCGAGTTTGTCAAACAGAAGTTAATTACTCAACTTTTGATATCAAAACTGAAACTGTTTTAGATCAGACAATTTATCCTCAAAGTGTTGGTAAGTTTATCTCTGAACCAAACGCTATTTTACTGACTGGAGGCACAGGCTTTTTAGGAGCCTTTTTACTGGCTGAACTTCTGCAACAAACCAAAGCAGATATTTATTGCTTAGTACGAAATTCAAATTTTGAGGATAGCAATAATAAGCTGCAAAGAACCCTAGAATCTTATGGAATTTGGAACGAAAGTTGGAATTCTAGAATTATTCCCATTGTCGGCGATTTATCAAAGCCACTTTTGGGTTTAGAAACCGAAAAAATTCACCAGTTAGCATCTATAATTGATGTCATTTACCATAATGGTGCTTGGGTACATCATATTTATCCCTACTCTATTCTGAAACCTGCAAACGTACTGGGTACACAAGAAATCCTCAGATTAGCTAGTCAAATCAAAACCAAACCAGTACATTTTATTTCTAGTTCTGGTGTTTTATCTTCAAAAGTTGAATCGGGAGTTAAATTAGTACGAGAACAGGATAGCCTGAACGAGAATGAATTTCCCAGCAATGGATATTGTCAAACTAAATGGGTAGCTGAAAAATTAGTACAAACTGCGGCTGAAAGAGGCATTCCTATCTCTATTTATAGACCATCACGTATATCGGGAGATAGTAAAACAGGTGTTTTTAATAGTAATGACTTCTTGTATAAACTGATAATAGGTTGTGTCCAATTGGGAAGTGTGCCAGATATAGATATTAGAGAGAATATAGTTCCTGTGGATTATGTCAGCAAAGCAATAGTTCATTTATCGAAAAAGGAAGAATCTCTCGGTAAAACCTTCCACTTAGTTCATCCCCAAACTCTCCACTCAAATACACTTATAGACCATATTCGCTCATGGGATTATTCAATTGAGCAAAATTCTTATGACCAGTGGCGAGAGAAATTGCTCAATGTTACTCAAGATTCATTAGACCATCCTTTATATTCTTTAGTACCATTTTTTCCCGCAAGACAAGCTCAAGAAGAAAATTCTAATTCAGGATTTTTACAGCTTGATAACCAAAACGTTATCAATGGCTTAATGGGTACTTCCATTACTTGTCCTCCAGTAGACAATCACTTACTCAGCGTTTATTTTTCCTATTTGATGGACCAAGAAATGTTAAAAACTAGACCTTGATAAAACAAACGCAATTTTTAACAATCAGAGAAATACAAAGAAAAACTACATTTTTTTGACTAAAATCAGGAGATATATTGTATGAATACCACAACTCTTTCTGCTAGTTATGATCCTCTTGCACGTGTATATAACGATGATTGGGCTTTAGGAGTTCTCCAAGAGACACTACCAGCTTTAGAAAAATTAATATTACCAAACTTAGCCAAGGATGCACATATTCTTGATCTTGGTTGTGGCACAGGACAATTAGCACAAAAGCTACTCAACAAAGGCTATAAAGTAACAGGAATTGATGCTTCTGAAGGAATGTTACGCTATGCGCGGGAGAATGCACCCGGTGCAGAATTAATTTTTAATGATGTACGCCTTATTGATTTTTCTGCTAATTTTGATGCAGTAATTTCAATTGGTGTTCTCAATCATATAATGACCCTTGAAGATTTGACTAGTGTATTTCATAAGGTTTATCAGACTCTATTACCAAATGGTGTTTTTGTAGTCTATTTGTTTTTGGAAGAGGAATATAAGTTTAATTGGGACGGTAAAGCTACTGGCAATGTGAAAGAAGATTATGCATGGGCGACTCGCAATAGCTACAATTCGGAAGCTAAAGTAGCTTCCATTAATTTGACTATATTCTCACTGATAGAGCAAGCATGGCAGCGTTTAGATAGCACTATTCTAGAGAAATGTTATAGCAAAGAAGAGGTTATATCTGCTTTGGAAACTGCTGGATTCGGCGACATTAGCATTTATGATGCCCATCGAGATTTAGAAATATCTCCGATGCCTGGTAGTACTTATTTTGTCTGCTACAAACCTGTGCAAGTTGATAGGTAATTTTCACATTATAAGCCCATCAATAAAAAACGAAAGCCTGCTAAAGCAGGCTCGAACTTACCTTAGAATTGCAACAGAATATGAGCGAAAAATTCAACCACTTATAAATTTTGCTTTTTAGGATTTTGCACTAACAGATAGATAATTTGACCAGTAAATTAGAAGAGACAAATTTTATGAATTTACCACAAGTTACATTACCTCAACATTCAGACAATCTAACTAAGCTGCTAGCTAAAGCAGGACTTACTAACCAGCAGCAAGAGTACTTAGAATATTTTATTAATAGCTACAGCGATCGCACAAAAACATCAAAGCAAATTTCTCAAAATTCTCGCCTATTTTTATCTGATGATAAAAATTTAGGAGAGTTTAATTTACTCTTGAAAGAAATGTATTATCCCATTGTTGCTAATCGATCTTTGGGTTCCAAAATATGGGATGTAGATGGTAATGAATATGTCGATGTAATGATGGGATTGGGAATTAATCTTTTTGGTCATAATCCATCTTTTATTAAAGAGGCTTTAATTACCCAAATGGATAAAGGAATTCAAATCGGCCCACAATCAGAACTTGTTAGTGAAGTGGCTGAGTTAATTTCTCAACTTACTGGGATGGAACGGGTTTGTTTTAGCAATACAGGTACGGAAGCCGTAATGACTGCTATTCGCATTGCTAGAGCCGTTACAGGACGTAATAAAATCGTGATATTTTCTGGTTCTTATCATGGTCATTTTGATGGTACTTTAGTTAAAGGTAATAATGCAGAAAATAATCAATCTGCAATTCCATTATCACCAGGAGTATTACCAAATTTTGTTAATGATGTTTTGGTGTTAGATTATGCTAACCCAGAATCATTAGAAATTATCAAAACTCATCAACAAGAATTAGCAGCAGTTTTGGTAGTTCCTGTACAAACAAGTAGACCAGCTTTACAGCCAAAGGAATTTCTGTACCAATTGCGGGAATTAACACAAGCAACTGAAATTGCTTTAATTTTTGATGAAATGGTTACAGGTTTTCGCATTCATCCTGGTGGCGCACAAGCATATTTTGGTGTACAAGCAGACATCGCTACCTACGGAAAAATTGTTGGGGGAGGAATACCCATTGGGATAATTGCTGGAAAAAGTAAATATATGGATGCAATTGATGGTGGTGTATGGAACTATGGCGATGATTCCTACCCTCAAACCAAAAAAACATTTTTTGCAGGTACTTTTTGTAAACATCCATTAGCAATGGCTGCTGCAAAAGCAGTACTCAAATATCTACAAAGTGAAGGTTTATCATTGCATCAGAAATTGAATGAACGTACAACACAATTCGTTACTGATTTGAATAATTATTTTACATCTGAAAAACTACCGCTAAAAATGGCTAACTTTGGTTCACTATTTGGTTCTGCATCTGTAGAACTTTCTGACGGGAATTCTACTGCTTCAGTTGCTATGAGCTTATTAAAATATCATCTGCTTGATAAAGGAGTTCACCTTTTAGGTATTAGCGGTTATTTATCTACAACCCATACAGATGAAGATATCAACTACATTATTCAAGCTGTTAAAGATAGCGTTGAACAACTGAGGTCTGGAGGTTTTTTACCTCCCCGTCTTTCTGTCTAATGTTTTAGTTGAGTAATAAAAATTGATTGGAGGTAACAATGAGTCAAATGACTTCAGAAGATACAACAATTTATAAAGTTGTAGTCAATCATGAGGAACAATATTCTATTTGGCCTGCTGAACGAGAAAATGCTCTTGGTTGGACAGATGCGGGAAAAAGTGGACTTAAATCAGAATGTCTGGAATACATTAAAGAAGTATGGACTGATATGAGACCTTTAAGTTTGAGAAAACAAATGGAAGAGGCTGCTAATAAAAATCGGTAGTTGAAACATTTTTGAATAATTGACTTGAGGTAATACAAAAATGAATAGTTGGTGAAATTCAGTAAATAACTTTTAGTAGAAGATGACCAAATCCCTCAGAATTACCGCACAGTATTTTGAGGGATTTACGATCTGTTCTTTTCCAAAAGGTAAAAAAAGGCTAATGCAAGTATATTTAAATTCTCTAAAAACCCTAATTAGTATATGCAGCATGGATTTTGCTATAAATTTTCCAGATCGCTCCTAAATATCTAAAGCTTTATTTATACCAACTAAATACTTTAAACTTCAGTTTGACTAATTTTGTTGGTATTGTTGGCGCTGCTCTGACAATCTTTGGATGCGATCGCCCCATTGCCTCTACCACTGTGTAAAAAAGACCGATTGCATCCAGCAGTGCTTATAACTAATCCACCTGGACGATGTACATATAATTCTTTGTTTGTATAAAAATGTATACAAACTTTTATGATACCAATAAAAAAAATGATTTAACATACGCCTAATGATAGATAGATTTTATTAAATGAATAGTTTAGATTTGTAACAAGTTACACAGAACTAGGTAAAACACATGGCCAACATAATTGACACTGCTACCAACAATGGTTCTTTCAAGACACTAGTTGCAGCAATCCAAGCGGCTGGTCTGGTAGATACACTTAAAGGCGCAGGCCCATTCACTGTCTTCGCACCCACTGACGAAGCGTTTAGCAAGCTTCCTGCTGGTACTGTAGACGCATTATTGAAAGATCCTGCAAAGCTCAAGAAAATCTTGACCTATCATGTTGTTTCAGGCAAGGTACTTGCTGCTGATGTAGTTAAGCTGAAGACAGCTAAAACAGTTGAAGGTTCAGATGTAAAAATTGACGCTTCTAATGGCGTTAAGATCAATGATGCAACAGTTGCAACAGCAGATGTTGCTGCTGATAACGGTGTCATCCACGTCATTGACACAGTTTTGATTCCTGCATAACCAAACGTCAGAATAGTGAATGCTATTTCTGGGGTGATGACTATCTATAGTCGTTTCTTCATTACAGTCTGGTTGAATGTTTTTTAGTAAACATCAACTACCAACAAATCCATCTAGACAGGATCTAGATGGATTTATTGTTTTATGCATGTAGAAACGTTGCAATTGCTAGTTTCTTTTAATTAGCTTTAATCAAATTTTTAGTTTTGCCAAACCCAAATAACGGATACCTTCGGGGGAAATGTCAAAACGGCAAGGTAAGACTTCTAAACCGAGAGCGATCGCATCCCGCAATAATTTACCATATATAGGATCTGTGCAATCGCCAGGGGAAAACTCGATGCAATCACCGCGATTGATAAAGTAAAGCATCACTGCACGAGTCAAAGGTAACAGCGCCATCAGTTCTCGCAAGTGCTTTTGCCCTCTTGTAGTCTCCGTGTCAGGAAATAAAGCTAATCTTCCTTCTGACAAAGTTGTATTTTTCACTTCTAAATAAATCGGGCGTTCCTCATCACTCCCCGTCAAGAAAAAATCCACTCGACTTTTTTTATCTAACCCATAAACTACCTCGCCCTTGATTTGGCTGTAGTCGCCCAATTCTGGAAAAAGATGTTTCGCCAAAGCTATCTTTACCACCCGATTGGGCAAAAAAGTATTTATGCCTACCCAAGTCGGCTCATTGTCATGTACCTGAATTAGTTCTAGAGTGTAAGCCAATTTGCGGTTAAGATTATCGCTTTTGGAAACCTGTACTGCACTTAGAGGTGTCGATACTCCAGTCATTGGCCCTGTATTAGGACAGTGTGCTGTCACTATTTCGCCAGAAGTAAGTTGAACGTCAGCAAAAAACCGCTTGTAACGCTTGAGTAGAATACCGGGATACAAAGGTGGGTACTTGTAAAGCCAATCTATCATTATGGAACCTTGTTGCTGTTTGTAAATATACGTCGATTCTTTGCCCACCAAATCCATATCTGCAAATCTTTTCACCAGCTACTCCGCCCTGCGACAGCATTTGAGTAACTTTACATATCATGGATTGTCAATTTTTGTAGTCAAATTGACAACATAGTAATAAAAAGTAGCATATACTAAGTATTACAAGTCTCCCATAAGAATCTAGGAAAATTTCAACGTGCAAGGAGGTAAATCCTATGCAAAAAGTGTGGACAGCAACGGAATTAGAATATGCTTTTCTATTTACTCTTAGAAAGGTAAATTCTATCAGTCTAGAAGGTTTTAAGGCATTTTTTAATAATATGCCTCTTGACCCTTATATCAAAAACAATTATCGTTATAGAAGATTATCTCGGTTCACAGTCTCTGGAAATGAGTTAATCAAATTACCTCATGGCGTCTTCTTTCAAAGTAAAGAGTATAATCGATTAGCGGGTGATATCAAAAGAGAGTTTGCAGAATTAGATGATGCACTCATAGAACTTGATATTTTCAAAAATCTTGTTTTAGCATTTAGCGATTCTTGTAAACTTCATCCTGAAGCTGAAATCGGAGTTCATCAAATTAGAATTAGTTGTTCTCCAGATAATTTTGGTAATCCAGCACCAGAAGGTATCCATCAAGATGGCACTGATTTTATTGGCATATTCTCAGTAGATAGAGAGAATATTCAGGGTGGAGAAACACATCTGTATACTGCCAAAAAAGAAAAGCCTGTATTTAGCAAAATTCTCAATCCGGGAGAACTACTATTAGTTAATGACCATGAGTTTTTCCACTATGCCAATCCTATAAAACCACAAACTGAGGCTCAAGGAAATTGGGATGTTTTTGTTCTGACTTCTCCCAGCTTGCTTTCAGATTAATTTTATTGGGATAATTCGTTTCTTAAATTCTGAATTCTAGTTAACCGTAAATATTTTACAATCTACGAGATATGGGGAATTGAATGTAGTCATTTCCCCAATTTTTTATGAGGAATTGGGCAGAATCTAGCTGACAATGGTTTATTAAACTTGATGGCTCAAGTTTAATACATAGGCATAAACTGCTGAATCATTACACAAATTTTATTAGTGATATTTTCACTAAACTGAACTCCAAAATCTGGATGTGTACAATATTCCATTTATCAAAACTTAAGGTAGTGTGTTGTTTTTATTTCACAAAAAGTATGAAATATACTTAAAATATGAAGGCGAGTACATAGATTAGGCTACAAACAAGCCTGCTGAAATTCAATGAACTGAATCAACCAAACAAATGCCATGAATGACGAATTTTACAATAGGGGATTGGAAAAGGCTAGGCGAAAAGATTACGCGGGAGCAATTGAGGAATTTAACCATGCTTTACAACTGACACCTTACTTTAGCGAAGCTTATTTGCAACGGGGTTTAGCACATTATGACTCAGGCGCAATTCTGAAAGCTGTTTCAGATTATACCGAAGCCCTGAAGCTGAATCCTGACAGTGTAGAGGCATATTATTGTCGGGGATTGGCTAGGGTAGCGCTGAAAAATTTATCGGGGGCGCTAGATGATGTTGAACGTGCGATTCGTCTCAATCTCAATTATGCTGCTGCTTATAATCTGCGGGGAATGGTGCGGCGCAAACAGGGTTATATTCAAGATGCGATCGCTAACTTTAAAAAGGCTGCACAATTATATCTAGAGCAACAGGATAAAGAGAATTGTCGTCTGTCTTTGGAACGAATTAAACAGCTACAACCACAAGAATTACCTGCCCTTCAGGAATCGCGTTCCAGCAATACGCCAATTTTATCCACCAATGATTATTTTACGCAATTATTAGAAAAGGCTGAAAAGGGAGATACCCAAGAAGCACTCGCCGATTTAAACTGGGTATTAAAAGCAGATCCACAAGATGCCCAAGCTTACTGCTGTCGTGGGGTTGTGCATTATAAAATGGGTAATTATCGAGAAGCGATCGCAGATTTTAATCAAGCATTACGACTAAATTTTCAAGATGCCATTGTCTATCGCAACCGAGGTAAAGCCCGTTCAGTCTTGGGAGATCATCAAGGTGCGATCGCGGATCTTAACCAAGCAGTCCAGATGCAACCTGAAGATGTCTTAGTTTATATTGCCAGAGGTAATGTCTATCGGGCAACGGGTAATTATCTTGGCGCAATTCAAGATTATACCCAAGCTTTGCAAATCAATTCTGATGAGGCTCAAGCTTACTACAATCGCGGCATTGCCTATACTTGCTTAGAAGAAATACAAAACGCCGTAGAAGATTATCAACGGGCGGGGAGTATCTTTTGCGAACAAGAAGACTGGGAAAATTATCAACAAGTCTTAAATAGCCTAGAAAAAATTCAGAAATTTAGTCCAGAGTCAAAAAAGCAAAAATATCACCTGCTACGTCAGCGACTTTTACGAATGGTTGGGGGATACTGGGAAATTGCCGAACGATTGATTCAGCAAAACAAAGATTATCATCCTGGGATGTCAGACGAGTGGTATTTGCAAAAAGTGATTGATGATTTAGAACGCGATCGCAATAGATAAAATTTGAAGAAGAATGCAGAATTCAGAATTCAGAATCAAGACGCTTGTTCGCCCTTGGGAGAAGACTCGCTTTCCGCCAGTCATACAGAATACCCAACTGAATTCTGACTCACCTCTCCTGCCGGAGACGCTGCGCGAACGACTGCGCTCGGCGACCACCTGACTCCTGAATTCTGTTCGATAAATGCCACTACAAACGTAAAATCACCCGTACATTATTGATACGGGTGAAAATGCGATCGCTTGTTATTTTCCAATCAAACTAAATACACCTTATATTTAGCACCGCTTCAAAGTTTAGTTAGAAGTGCGGCTTTGACGGCGACGGCGCAATCCAAACATACTAACTGCTCCCACGGCAAACATTGATAGAGTTACAGATGGTTCAGGAACGGTAGCACCAATTAACGCTCTAACATTTGCCTCACCGATATCAAGAACGACGACAACATCATTAAAGTCGCGATCAGAACCTTCGTTCCACTTACCAGTTGCAGAATCTACCCCTGAAGCGTATAAACCTCCGTATAAATCCTCGAATGCCAGGAGGATGTAGTTGTTGTAAGCATAAGCAACTGTGTGCTGTAGTCCGTCAGCGTTAGAAGCAGTATCAGTACCAAAGATATTGGCAGAGGTACCACGGTTCAAACCATCAGCTCTTAACCAGAAGTCAAGTTGAGTACCTGCGGTAACATTACCAACTTTGACCCCATCACCTAGTTTTAATGCGTTACCACCCCAGTCACCACTAACACATCCATTTCCTTGACAGGAAATATCATTAAAAAGCAGCCCAGACTTGTTAGTAGTTCCTGTAGCTTCAAAGGCTAACTGATTTCTATAACCTGCACCCTCATTGATAAAGTAAACAGAAACATCGTGGTCGTATTTTAGGTTTAATTTATTGGGGTCTAATTTAAATTGTCCGCTGTTTGGAAGGGCAACACTTTCTGCTTGGACAAATTGTTGAAAAGGAGCGTCGTTAAAACCAGTTTGAGACTTATTATATACAGTTGGTTGAGTCCAAGAACTATTCCAATTAAAATCAGCAGCAGATGCAGTTTCTACTTTGGAAACTAATCCGGTTAATGTAGCTGTAGCGGCAATCAAGGCAGTGAATAAATTAAGTTTCATATTATGAGCCATTAAGTAGGAAAGACAATTTAGATAATGCTTTTTGAGCAGATATCTCTCTTCAGTTGTCTCTTACTTCTAACAGCTAGACTTCTGCAACGTCAATCTGTTTATTTACTTTTGCTAGGATATTTAAATAGCTCTTTATCTAAAGTATTTTTACGGGAAAAAGATATTTTAAATCTGGTAGTACACTGTTATTAGTACTTAGTAATTAAACTTATACATGATTAAAAATTAATGAATAATATATACTTTTTATAAAGATCAGATATGCAATTCCTATAGTGAAAAGCTAAAAGCTTAATCTATAGGAGTTTTTATTTAAATGAGGTAGATAAGTAATGGTGTGCCGTCATCCGTATCAACTAAGCCTTGGCTCAGTTAATACGCTGCTATACAAATAGAGATAATCTCCGTACTTACGTTGGGAAACGTAGTAATCTATCAAATCAATGAAACCTGGGTAAATAAGTTTAGTCTTTGTTTTAAGCGCTAAAGTGTTTACTACGTACTACGCTTTAGTTGACTTGATTAACTAGCAGTAGTCTATCAAAATCGACTTCGGTATCGTCAGAATCTAGAAGTTATGCCGAGGATGGGAGACAATTTAAGGGGGTTGTACCTTAAAATGACAGTCTTTGCTTAGGCTTGATGAATATCTTTTAAGGTTAAAATAATCAAGCTTTTCCAGAGCTATATTCCCCCTTTCACAGATAAAATCTATATATGAACGCTACACAAGAAAAATTAAAAGCTCAGGTAGAGCAGGCTTTAATCGCTGCTTTTGGCGCTGAATTGGCTGGAGTAGATCCAATTTTGGTTACTGCTAGCAATCCTAAATTTGGCGATTATCAGGCGAATGTGGCTTTATCCCTGAGTAAAAAGTTAGGAAAGCAACCAAGAGCGATCGCAGGTGCGATCGTTGAGAAACTAGATGTATCCGAAATCTGCGAATCGCCGGAAATCGCTGGGCCAGGATTTATCAATCTCAAACTGAAAACAGCATACTTAGAAGCACAACTAAATGCGATTCAAGCCGATCCCAGACTGGGAGTTCTAGCCGCGAAAACGCCGAAGCGAGAAATTGTGGATTTTTCCAGTCCGAATATAGCTAAAGAAATGCACGTTGGACACTTGCGTTCGACGATTATTGGTGATTCCATCGCCCGAATTTTAGAATTTCAAGGACATGATGTACTGCGGTTAAATCATGTAGGTGATTGGGGTACGCAGTTTGGGATGTTAATCACCTATCTGCGGGAAGTTTACCCAGACGCACTTACCACCGCTAATGCTTTAGATATTGGTGATTTAGTCTCTTTTTATCGCAAAGCCAAATTGCGGTTTGATGCCGATGAAGCTTTTCAAGAGACAGCACGCCAAGAAGTCGTCAGATTACAAGCAGGTGCAGAAGATACACTCCATGCTTGGAAACTGTTGTGCGAACAGTCGCGGCGGGAGTTTCAAATAATTTATGAGTTGCTGGATATCAAATTAATTGAACGCGGAGAATCTTTCTATAACCCTTTACTATCTGGGGTTGTAGAAGATTTAGAGAAATCTGGATTACTGGTAGAAAATCAAGGGGCAAAATGCGTTTTTCTGGAAGGGTTTACAAATAGAGAAGGTGAACCTTTACCCTTAATTGTGCAGAAATCGGATGGCGGCTATAACTACGCCACAACAGATTTAGCATCTCTGCGCTACCGGATTCAGCAGGATGAAGCAAAGCGGATAATTTATGTAACCGATGCTGGACAAGGAAACCACTTCGCTCAATTTTTTCAGGTAGCACGCAAAGCCGGATGGATTCCTGATGATGTGGAATTAGTCCATGTTCCCTTTGGGCTGGTGTTAGGAGAAGATGGTAAGAAATTCAAAACTCGTTCTGGTGATACTGTGCGGTTACGGGATTTATTAGATGAAGCTGTTTCTCGTGCCCATGCTGACCTAAAAACTAGATTACAAAAAGAAGAACGCCAAGAAACTGAAGAATTTATTAATGAAGTTGCTAGGGTAGTTGGGATCAGCGCAGTTAAATATGCAGACTTAAGCCAAAATCGCACCAGTAACTACATCTTCAGCTACGACAAAATGCTGGATCTCAAAGGTAATACTGCACCCTATATGCTGTATGTTTATGCACGGATTTATGGGATTAGTCGTAAGGGTGATATTAACTTTAAAGAGTTGGGAAATAATGCCGTTTTGTTGCAGCATGAAACAGAATTAGCACTAGCAAAATATTTACTTCAACTGGATGAAGTTATTAGTAGTGTAGAGCAAGACTTGTTGCCCAATCGTTTATGTGAGTATTTGTTTGAACTCAGCCAGAAGTTTAACCAATTCTACGATCGCTGTCCTATACTACAAGCGGAGGAACCGCAACGAACATCTCGCTTGATTCTGTGTGATTTGACTGCTAGAACTCTGAAGTTGGGATTATCTTTATTAGGAATTCAGGTATTGGAGAGGATGTAATATTTTTTTTAACGCATAGGCGCTTCTCTACGAGACGCTACGCGAACGCCTTCCCGTAGGGTAGGTACGCTAAGGTAACGCTAAGGTACGCAGAGTAAGAGTTGAGCTGATTTTTTCTTTGTGTACTTTGCGGTTTTTTAATTAGAATTGCTGGACTGGAGGCGATCGCAAATGGTACAGACACCATCTAAAAACATAACTTTGGCAGAGTTTCTAATACTACCAGAAACGAAACCCGCTAGTGAATACATCAATGGTCAAATTATTCAAAAACCTATGCCACAGGGAAAGCACAGTATAATTCAAGGTGAAATGGTTAGCACTGTTAACTTAACGGTCAAACCGAAGCAAATTGCTCGTGCTTTTCCAGAATTGCGCTGTACTTTTGGTGGAAGGTCAATAGTGCCAGATGTTTCTGTGTTTACTTGGCAAAGAATTCCTCGCGATCAAAATGGTGAAGTTGCCAACGTATTCCAAGCAGCTCCCGATTGGACTATTGAGATTCTATCGCCTGACCAAAGACAAACGAAAGTTACAAAAAATATCCTGCATTGCCTGAATTTTGAAACACAAATGAGTTGGTTGATCGATCCAGAAGAACAAACGGTATTTGTGTACATTCGCAATCAACAGCCAGTCATCTTGGATGAACTAGAAGACTTGCTTCTAGTGCCAGATTTTGCAAGTGAGTTGAGGCTGACTGTAGGAGATTTATTTGGTTGGCTGTTGGAGTAAACCAAACCCTAGTGAATTGAGTAAGGAAATAGGCCAAGTGCAACAGATTTTATGGGTAGGAATCGGTTGTAAACGAGGAACATCATGGGAGTTGATCGATCTGGCAATTGAGCAAGTATTTCGAGAAAATCAACTTTTTCCAAGTGCGATCGCAGGTGTTGCTACCATTGACACTAAAGCCTCGGAAGTTGGCTTAGTCAAACTTTGTCGCCTCCGCAATTTGCCCCTAAAAACCTTTTCTGCGGAAATCCTTAGTTCTGTCTGTGTCCCCAACCCTGCCACAATTACCGACGATAAAGTAGGTACACCTAGCGTAGCAGAGGCAGCTGCTATTCTTGCAGCCTCTCAACTCACATCTTTGACTGTTTTCCCCTTTACAAACATAGAGGAATTGCCAGCGAAGTTTTTAGTTCCTAAACAAATTTTCCAAATACAAGGGCAACCAGGAGTGGTAACTCTTGCTGTTGCCCAAGCTTTAAATATTATTAGTATTACAAAAGTTCCTTAATTTTCTAGTCAACAACTCTCAAAAAATAGTTAATGATGCTAGAAACAATTGCTAGTACAATTGAACCTAACAAAGCAGGTAAAAAGCCCTGAATCTCAAAACCAGAACCAGGTGTTAGGATACTTGCCAGCCAAAGGGCTAAGGCGTTAATCACCAATGTAAATAAACCAAAGGTGAGCAAGGTAATCGGAAACGTCAAAATCTGCAAAATTGGTCTAATAAATGCATTAACCAAACCAATTACAAAGGCCGCGATTAAGGCAGTCACAAAATTCTTGATAAAGAATCCTGGAACGATATTAGCAGTAATGAATAACGCCACCGCAGTACCGAGCCAAGTTAATAAAAAGTGTTGCATAAGTTTTTTTAGAGAATTTAGCTGTAAGTTTAATTAATTTCACTATTGGCAGTTGTGATTTGTAACACGATCGAGTGTTGTTGTGCTTGACTCCTATAGCGGTTCTCGTTTGGGTGCAGTACAGTTTTGACCTCTCTCCAAACCTCTCTCCTAAGAGGAGAGAGGCTTTAAATCTTACTCCCATTCCCTTGCAGGGAAGGGGGTTAGGGGTTAAGTCTGTATTGGACTCAACTGCAAACCGCTATAAAGTTGCCATCATCTTTTATCAGCCTAAAAGCAGTATAATTTTTCAGTGCTACTAAGAGAGATGCTTCTAATCGGTATATCTTTATCGTATTGTAGGATGTACCGCAGTGAACTACCCACGCTGACCTGAGTACAGTTTAAGTGAGAGACTTAGGGTGATTTAGTTAAATTCATAAATTCTATGAAGCGCAAAACCCCTACAGAGGTTTATAGAAGTTGAAAAACCTCTGTACCTTGGGGATTTCCAAAAAAGAAATAAGTTATCAGAACTTCGGAGCATTTCGTCCGCACTTTTGCTTATACGCAAAGGAGACGTTGGCTAGGCTCATACTATGCCTAACGCCGCAAAAGAACCTCCCAAGTTGAGCCGCCAACTACGCCGTCAGGTTCTAAACCATAGCGTTTTTGTGCAGCTTTCACCGCTGCTTCGGTTGTCTCGCCAAAGTCTCCATCGGCATCACCCTTCAAGAAACCAAGCTTTCTCAGTTGTTGTTGCAACTTAACAACTTCAGAACCTCGTAATCCTATACGCAAAATTGGCAAACCTTCTGAGGTGTATTGAATACCAGGAGTTCGTTTAGTAGTTGTGTTTGACTGAGATCGAGTAGTTGATGTAGTACGTGGCGGCGTTTTCTTTGTGCTAGAAGTCGTAGTTTTTCTTGGAGTAGCAGGTCTTGGCTCAGGGTTGGTCGTAACCTGGGTTACAGCTTTTTTTGGAGTAGTAGGTTTTGGTCTAGTCGGAACTTGTGTTACAGCTTGCCTCGGAGGGTTAGGATTGGGATTTGCAACGTTGGTGAGGTTACTAGCCTGGGTTGGAACAGGAAAATTTGTCGCTGAGTTAAATCTTGGCTGGGATGAAGGGACGGTTGATGCTGCTACTGGTTGATTAGGAAAAAGTCGTTGCCAAGTGCTGGCATCAACAACGCCATCTGGATTCAAGCCAGCTGCTTGTTTAAATCGGGAAACAGCACTAGCTGTATTTTCACTATAAATACCATCTACTGCACCAGAATAAAAACCCAAAAGTTTTAGAGCTGCCTGAAGTTCAGATACACGTTCGCCTTGGCTACCAACTTTCAGGCTAGGACGGTTAACACTATCTTGAGGATTAACTTGGGCAATTTTTTGTGGCGCTGCTATTGATACTAGAGTCGTTGAGGCAATCAAGAGAGGCGTAGCGGAAAACAAGAGTATTTCAATGGCTGATAAAGATTTAGACCTCTTTGGCCGCCAATCCTTTTGCCGTTTTTCCATTTTACAGCGATTTACAGTTGGATATAGTAATTTTAAGTAACTCAAAATACTTGCTGTCAGGCTGCGTTGCATGGAATTTACTCCCAGAAGATTCTCATGCTAATGGTACAGCCGCTTGGTCTAAAAAACAGCTGCTTCATTTACTATGTCTCAGACGGGCTATTTACGCGATCGCACGATTAATTGCTTCTTCTTGACCAACTAAAGACAAGTAAGGCTCTTTTAAATATTTACAAGCTGCGGCGATCGCATCCTGGGCACTCACCGCCGCAATCAATTCTTGAAATCTGGTGTCAAAATCAATTCCTAATCCCAAAATTTCATACCAGCCGTATATTTGAGCAATTTGCCCGTTTGTTTGTTTACCCAAGGCATATTGCCCCAGAATCTTATTTTTCGCAGCTTGCAGGGCACTTTCAGATACTTCAGTGGTACATAACAAATCTACCTCTGTACGTAGTCCTTCCAGGGCGATGCTGGTATTCTCTGGCGCTGTACCCATGTAAACTACAAATGAGGCTGGAAATAGCCTTGTGGAGTAAAAGGCGGATACTTCGTAAGCTAAACCGCGTTTTTCCCGTAATTCCACAAACAAGCGGCTAGAAAGCCCATTTCCCAAGTAGGTACACAACAATTTCAGGGCGGCGTAGTCAACAGAATTCACCGATGTTCCCAAATAACCAAGCATCACGATTGATTGTTGTGTCTGTATTGGCTTTAGTTTTACCTGCGGTTCTATCTTAATCTCAGGTAAATTCAGTATTGGTAATGCCTGAGATGGGGATTGCCAATCACCAAAAACTTCTTCCACCAACGCTGTTGCATCTGTGGGTGTGACTCTACCAGCAATGCTAATTACTACATTATCTGGGCGGAAATAAGTTTGATGATACTCCACTAAATCTGCACGAGTTAAGCTACTCATGGTGGATTCATCTCCCAGCACTGACATAGAGTAGGGATGATTTTGGTACATTACCTGCCGCATTTGTTCAAAGGCGACATTGAACGGTTGCTCTTTTTGGGAACGAATATCTTGGAGTGCTAAACGCCGTTCTAGTTCCACTTGAGTTTCAGGAAAAGTTGGCGATCGCAAAATCCGCCCTGCCAATGTTAAGATTTCCCCAAAATCGGATGTTACGGTTTTGAAAGATAGCAAAAAATAATCAGTGCCAGCATCCGCACTCAAACTCGCCCCTACAGACTCAACTTTTTCTGCAATTTCCAAGCTAGAAAGTCCATCGCATCCTTTTGTCATCACTGCCGATAACAAATGCGCCAACCCTGCTTGCTCCCGGTTTTCATTACAACTACCTGCACGCACAAAGATTCGCGCCGCAATAATGTCCGCAGCCGGATTTTCTGCCACCAGCACGACAAGGCCATTGTTCAATACAGTGCGATGGATGGGCGATTTTTGCAGCAAGGTTGTCATTTATAGTTTGTCCTTTGTCATTTGTCACTTGTTCTTCGTCATTCGTCATTCGTCTTTTGCTAATGACTAATGACTAATAACTAATGACTAACACGGTTTAAGTATAGTAACCGCATAATTCTCCAGCGATAGATACTGTTTAGCTAATTTTTGCAGTTCTTTGGCATCAAAAGACTGAATCTGCTGGGGATATGTCACAGCTAATTCAGCTTGGGCAATGGTATTGTAATACCCATAAAGCCCTGTAAGTTGATTTGGCGTTTCGGTGGAAAACGCATACTCGTTACATAGAAGTCTGCGTGTGCGCGCCAGTTCTTGTTCGCTAATTCCTTTAGTCTGCAAATCATCCAAATGAGCGCAAATTAAGGACTCAACTTCCTCTAGATTTTCTGGTTCTAACCAAGCAGTAATTGTAAATAAACTTGATTCTCGTTGTAGAGAAAAACTACTGCAAATTCCCTGTACCAATTGCAAATCTTCGCGCAGATCGCGCACTAAACGCGAAGTCCGCCCTTCTGCCAATAATACCGACAAAAAATCTAAACCATAGCCAGTACGGATATCTTCTACTCCGGGTACTAGCCACGCCATCAACAATCGCGCTTGTTCTATGCGTGGTAAACACAATTCTTGACGATGAATTCCGGCGATCGCTGGCTTTGTCACTTTCTCCAACTGCGGACAATTCGAGGGTTCGGCAAAATCAGCAAATGAATGATTTACCATTTCCCAAGCTGGTTGCTGGGCTATACCCCCGGCAATTACCACTGTCATATTTTCCGGCTGATAGTGGGCATGGTGAAAACAGCGCATTGCTTCTGGTGACTGCTGCATCAGTTCTTGCTCAGTACCCAACACCGAACGCCCGTAAGGGTGATGCGGATAGATGCTTTGAATCAGCGCTTGAAATCCTATCCAATCAGAATCGTCTTGACAAGAGCGAATTTCCTCTAGCACTACATCCCGTTCCCGGCTAAATTCATCTTCTGGAATTGCCGCATTGAGTAGTAGTTCTCCCAAGTAGGGAAGAGTATCTTTTAAATAAGGGGCAGCTGTGGTGAGTGAATAATGAGCATAATCATAGCTTGTTGCTGCATTACTCACGCCACCCCGGTTTTCCACTTTGGAATCGAACATTCCAGGGGGTAGTGTCGCCGTACCTTTAAAAATCATGTGTTCTAAAAAGTGCGCCATACCAAACCACGGTTTTGGCTCTAGGCTGGCTCCAGCACGCACCCAAACATCCGCCACAACTACAGGAGTGGTGGGAATTTCTTGATGAATAAAAGTTAAACCACTCTCTAGTCGGAAGACTGAGGCTGGAAATACGGTATTAGTTAGTTGTTTTAACAATTTTTGTAGCTTTAACCACAATTTGACGCAATTGTGTCATCTTAACTCTGAACGATATCTAATTTAGAATCAAATTATACAGATTTGAAGAATTATGCTATTGCTGTTCTCCACATTACCGAAAAATTAGACGCGTTATGCATTGAGAGAAAAATCGCAAATTAGTTAAAACACTGGAATCTCAATGACAAATTCTGTTCCTTCACCAAGCACAGAATTGCAACTCAACCGCCCATTATGAGTTTCCTCGACAATCTGACGAGCGATCGCTAATCCTAATCCTGTTCCTTTCCCAACTTCTTTTGTTGTAAATAGGTGGTCAAATATCCGCGTTCTAACCTCCTCTGACATCCCCTGACCGTTATCTTTGATGCGAATTGCTACCATGTTTTGCTCACTGGATACTTCGGTTTTAATTAGTATTTGGTGATGATTGTCTTGCGCTTGGGCAAAAGAAAGCCCCTCGCAGGATGTATCTAAGGCATCAATGGCATTAGCGAGGATGTTCATAAATACTTGATTCAACTGTCCTAAAAAGCACTTAACTGGTGGCAATTTTCCGTATTCAGTGATAACTTCAATTGCTGGACGTTTTTCGTTAGCTTTGAGGCGATACTTCAAAATCAACAGGGTACTCTCAATCCCTTCATGGAGGTTACAAGCAACTTTTTCGGTTGTATCGGCTCTGGAGAAGGTGCGGAGACTGATACTAATATCTTTGATCCTTTCTGAAGCCACCTTCATTGAGCCTACTAGTTTTGGTAAGTCTTCAGTCAAGAATTCTAGGTCAATTTCTTCGCCATGCTCAATGACTGCGATCGCCGGATTGGGATGATGTTGTTGGTAGGATTGGATATGAGCAAGTAAGTCTTGGATATAATCTTCGGCATTGTTGAGGCTGCCTTTGAGAAATCCAATGGGATTATTAATTTCATGTGCCACCCCAGCAACCAAATTACCCAAGGTTGCCATTTTTTCATTTTGCACCATTTGTAATTGGGTATGCTCAAGTTCTTGTAGCGATCGCTCTAACTCTTGGGCATAATTTTGAGATTCTTGATAAAGACGGGCATTTTCTAGAGAGATAGCAGCTTGAGTGCATAGCAGTTGGATTACTTCGGTGCGATCGCTTGTAAATGCACCAATTGTCAGCGGATTTTCGAGATATAGCAGCCCGATGAGTTTACCTTGATTTAACATCGGCGTACACAACACACTCTTAGGTTGTTGCTGTATGAAATATGAGTCGGCGATAAAATCAGTTTGTGCGGTTGCATCATCCAGCACAACAGTTTTTAAGCTGCGTTTGACATAGTTTAGCAGTGTAATGGGAATGCCTTCACTGGTTGACAATGGTGCAGATACCAGACTGACTCCTTCGTTGATGGTGGCTACAGCTTCAACCACTAAGTTGTTTTTTTGGAGTACAAGTAGAGCAGCTTTTTGTGCCCCAGCATTTTCCATCACCACTTGCAAAAGGGTAGTGAGTAATTGCTCTAATTGAATTTCACTGGAAAGAACTTGTGCGGCTTTAAAGATGGTGGCAAAATCAAGGGCTTCCGAGATACTGCTGCTAGAAAGATTTGTGTGGATGGTTTGATGTGGAAATGATGATGCATCGACGGTTGAACTCAGTTGCAAGCGATGATGCTGCCCTTGTAAGATGGGAGCCAGGAGTCGAGGATAGCGTTTTTCTAAGTCTTCAGTTTTGGCTTTAGCGCCCCAACGAGCGTAGCAGTAATAAGCTTCTTGCATATAAACTTGGGCGATTTTTTCTTTGCCCCAGTCGAGATAGAACTTGGCAGCTAGTTCATTGCTCAAGGCTTCTTCTTGGATATATTCGTTTTCTTTCGCTAGAGTTATGGCGCGATCATACAATTCTATTGCTGCTATTTTTTCGTCCAAAACTCGATGGCGTTCTGCTTCCACCAAATCAAATTTGTGCTGGAAATTCATCGGTGCAAGTTTGGCTCGAAACTGCAATTTTTCTTGATTTTCGCCAACCTTCAAAAGTAATTGCTCCTGTTGAGATGGTTCAGCCGTTGGATAGATAGCCAACCGAGATAAAGAATCGTAATAGTAGAAAACGGTCACAGATAACATTCCTGCGCCACCATTGAGGTATTGCTCTCCCTGATTTCCACTCTCAACTGCCGCCGAAAAATTCTCAAACAAATAACTGAGTGTTAACTTACTTAAGAAAAATATATGGAGTGTTAATTCATCCTTTTCTTGGAGAAGCGCAGATAAGAGTTCTTCTTGACAATCTTCACCAATCAGGGAGTCTGGATAGTCGCTATATTCAGTGAGATTTTTAATGGTTTGAGAAACGATATTAGACCAATTTAATAAGCGTTGATTTTGGGCATAATTAGACTCGTAAGCTTTGATATCTGCTAAAATAATTTCCAAAACTTCTGTACCACTTAAATAGACATAGAATAACTTAAAAATCATCGATGCCAGCACATGAAAAAAATCGCCTGTCTCTAATCCAAAAGTATGGGATTCCTGTAATAACCTAATTGAGGTGCGAATATGTTGTTTATTAAATTGATTCAATGCACCCACCTTAAATAGAGTCATGCTTTGAACAGATTTTGCTTGAAGTCTATCCACAAGCATTAAACCTAGCTGGCCAAATTCGTAGCCTGATTCGAGTTGGTTACAAATATTAAGTACAATTCCAAAATCTGCATATCCTGGTGCAGAAAGTGGTGCATTGCCGTATTTAAGAGATAAATTCACCTCTTCGCAAGCAATAATTGGGAACAGATAAGGGGCCGTTTGGTGGATGGCGGGAGCAATGCTAGCCATAATCCGTAAAGCAACCAAAGCTTTGGTATCATTCATCAATGGCAAATCAACTAAGCCCTCAATACTTCTGCCAGCCAAGGTAGAGAGCGTGTTGACTACAGATTGCTGAATGTCTGGAGGTGTTACTGATTCAGGTAATGTTACCCCAAGTTGAGCGAGAAGTTCACGCCCAATTGCGATCGCTTTGAATGATTGATTCCGCACCTGATAAGATTGGAGTTGCACTTCATAAACTTTCACTCTATCCAGTAAAGTGGTTGTTTTTTCAATCACTACTTGGATCGCAGATTCCATCTGGTCAAACTCGTTATTCAGAAAAGCAGCTTCGGCAGCTTCTTCGTATAAACTTCGAGTCAATTCGTATGCAATTTTCCAACTATTAATCGGTAGCAGTTGCATTCCAGAATAGAAGTAATGAATTGCTGCACCATAGGCGGTAGCTTCTTTCGCTTTTCGACCGGCATTCAGATTTAACTGAGCTAATTGTTGACGTTCAGCCGATTGGGTAATTAGCAGTATTCCTCGATTTAACTGACTGACAAGCTCAAAAATTCGCTCCTCTTGCTGTGATTCAGAGGTATTTTGTAAGAGTAATTGACCAATTTTAAGATGGGTAAATTGTTTCTCTGCATCTGGAATTAGAGAGTAAGCCGCTTGCTGCACGCGATCGTGTAAAAATTTATAGATAGGGACTTGAAAATTAGAATTTAATGGGTTTGAGTCAGAGTTATTATCACCATCTTGAAAAAATTTATAAACTTCACTAGTAGGTAAAACTAACCCTTCTTGTAAAGCTTTCCATAAAGATGCTGCCGTTTCGGTTTCCGATTGTTCAGAAACAATTGCTAAGGTTCGCAAATCAAACTGGTTGCCAATACACGCAGCTAATTTCAACACATTTTGTGTTGCGGCTGGCAACTTCTGCAACTGTAGCGCTACGAACTCTACCACATCATCCGTAAGGGCAAGTGCCTTCACAGCAGCAATATCACATTGCCAGTAACCTTGAGCAAAATTAAAAGTAATCAGTCCATCTTCATATAATACTTTGAGAAAGTGCGTTGCAAAAAATGGATTTCCTTGAGTTTTTTGATAGACGAGTTGCGTTAGTGGTTGAGCAGTTTTACTCGAACAACTCAAGGTATCAACTACCAATTTATTTAAACTAGCTTTACTTAACGGGGCTAAAGTAATGCTGTGAATCGTCGCATTGGCTTTGCGAATCTCCGCTAAAGTCAACATCAACTGATGCGCGGTAGATACTTCATTATCTCGATAAGCCCCAATTAAAAGTAAAGCTCCACTTCCTAACTCGCTCATCAACAACTGCATTAATTTCAGTGAAGCAGAATCAGCCCACTGCAAATCATCGAGAAAAATTACTAATGGATGTTCTTTTGTGGTAAATACCTGAATGAACTTTTGAAAGAGTAAATTGAAGCGATTCTGGGCTGCACTTGGTGAAAGTTCCGTTGCAGGTGGTTGTTGACCAATAATTTGTTCTAATTCGGGAATTACCTCAAGAATAACTTGCCCCTCATCCCCCAGCACTTGTAAAATTTTATTTTTCCAAGTTGACAATTGGACATCACTTTCACTCAGTAATTGTCCCATTAAGTCTCGAAACGCCAGCACAAAAGCGGAGAAGGGAATATTCCGATTAAATTGGTCAAATTTGCCTTTGATGAAGTAGCCCCGTTGCCGGACAATAGGTTTGTGAACCTCGTTAACTAAAGCAGTTTTACCAATACCAGAAAAACCAGCCACCAGCATTAATTCTGTTTGGTTGTTGGTAACGCGGTCAAATGCTTTTAGCAGAGTTTCAACTTCATGCTCACGCCCATAGAGTTTTTCTGGGATAATAAAGCGATCGCACACATCACGTTGAGCAATAGGGAAACTGACAATTTTCCCCGTCTCTTTTAGCTCATGTAAACAATTTTCTAAATCATATTTCAGCCCAAATGCGCTCTGATAGCGGTCTTCGGCATTTTTCGCCATCAATTTGCTAACAATAGATGAGAGTACAGGCGCAATTTGTGGATTAATCTCATGTACTAAAGGCGGAAGTTTGGCAATATGACAATGTATCAATTCCATCGATTCGTGCGATTGAAATGGTAATTGCCCTGTTAGTAATTCGTAAAAAGTTACACCCAGAGAATAAAAATCAGTCCGGTAATCAATCCCCCGATTCATCCGTCCAGTTTGCTCTGGAGACAAATAGCCAAGCGTCCCTTCAAGTACATTAGGACTCATGAGGCTTTGAGTTTCTCGTGGCAATAGAGATGCAATACTAAAATCTATTAACTTAACTTCTTTAGTTTCTGGATTAATTAAAATATTGGCAGGTTTAATATCTTTGTGAATGATCCGATGACGAATTAGAATATCTAATGTATTGCACAGTGCGATCGCAATTTGTAAAAACTCCATCAGAGATTCTACCCTTCCCCCCACTCCCCATTCCCTACTCCCTACTCCCCATTCTTTAAGAGAAATTCCCCCAAAGTCTTCCATCACTAACGCATAGCCATTCTGATAGGGTTCCAGACTGTAGGTTTGGATGATTCCAGGTAGATTCAAATTTTTGGCGATGGTGAACTGATTGCGAAACTGTACCAATTCGCTGAAGCTGGGATAAGCAGTTTTCATCAGCTTAATCACCACAGATTTTTGGTCAGTTTCTCGATTAGCGCGATAAACCAAGGTTCGAGAACCGTTGTAGAGTTCTTTGCTAACGTGATATCCGGGAATGCTGACCATAGGGCTTAATTCTTGAAACCTCAGTATTTAGGTTTCCCAAAAATATGGCAATCTTTACTGTGAGATCGCTTATTTTAAACTGATTTAATTGAAGAAGAATACAGAATTCAGAATAAATCAGTGGCGGGTCTGAATCCCCCACTGAATTGCTGCACTACCAAATTTTCAATTTGGTAGGGGCTTTAAACTCAGTTATTCAGACGCGACTCGAAAATACTTGCTCTAAGAGGGTGTTTGAAAAGTCTCCTCGTCGGTATCAAAACGTTTTCGATCCCCCTAAATCCACGCCACTTGCTCATGGGGGAAACCCCCAAGACCGCAGTGGCTCCCCTTAAAAAGGGGGACTTTAAGGATTTTCCCCCCTTTTTAAGGGGGGTTAGGGGGGATCAACCAGTGCTTAAAATCACAGCTAACCACTTTTCAAACATCCTCTAAGCGTACTCCTATGGAGAAGCAAGCTACGCGTTAGCGTCTCTGAAAGAGAAGGCTTTACGCTGCGCTATCCGCTTTTTCGGTCAGAATTCATTCTGTTAGCGATAGCGGGGCGTTTAGCCCATTCTGACTCCTGACTCCTGAATTCTGTTCCATTATTAAAGCCCCCAAATTCTAACTGATTTTGGGAGCAAATAATTTTAAGTTCACCGCGACGCCGTTTTACCTAAGTTTATGACCTGGGTTTATCCAGGTGGGAACCTAAATTCCTCGTTTAAAGTTTCCGGGTACATGCCCGGTATACTGCCACGAGAACAGTTGATTCCCTTGTCATTAAAGGCATAGATCAAAAAACTTGATGGCAGTCACCAACGTCGTAGTGCAACTCACTCATTATAGCTTTTCAAAAGATGTTGTGTGTTCAACATCGAAAGTTTCTGCTCAATTTACCTGGGATACCAGATAGATTCTATGGTGTGGGCGATGGCACTTGGCGATTCTCGATTTTGATCGTCCAGCAAAACGGTGACATGACCTAACTTTCGCCCAGGACGTGATTCTGTTTTCCCATACCAGTGAACGTGCGCCTGGGGAATCTCCGCTATTTGTTGGCGTTGGCTTTGGTAGTCGCTGTGAGAATTTTCATACCCCAACAGGTTGACCATTACAGCACCAGCGCACTGTAAAGCTGGATTCCCTAAAGGTAAACCACAAACCGCTCTCAGGTGTTGTTCAAACTGAGAAGTTTCGCAAGCGTCAAGAGAAAAATGCCCAGAATTGTGGGTACGGGGCGCAATTTCGTTTACCAGAATTTTGCCATCAGCACTGAGAAATAGCTCAATTCCAAAAATTCCTACTACTTCTAGGCTATTTAATAGAGTATGTGCGATCGCTTGAATTTCTGCTACTTGATTGGGTGTAATCTCGGCTGGCGCAATCACCCGCCGACATACTTGTTGTTCTTGTTGGGTTTCCACTACTGGATAAGTGATAATTTCTCCCTCTACAGAACGAGCTGCAATTATTGCTAGTTCTCTTTCAAAGGGGACAAATTCTTCTAACAAAAAAAGTGAGTGATTGAAAGTTTTTGTTGTGCTTTCATCACTTAACTTTTGTTCTAAAGTAGCAAAATCCTGAATTATGAAAGTACCTTGGCCATCATAACCATGACGGCGGGATTTCAAAACTACTGGAAAACCTAGATATTCTATTTTTGATTGGAGATTTTCTACCTCCTCAAGGGCGAAAAATTGAGGAACTGGTAAGCCCAAATCCCGTAAATAGCAACGCTGATGATATTTATCTAAAAGAGGAGCTAAAGCTTCTAATCTCGGACGGAAACAAACACCTTGCTGTCCTAAAATAGATAAAGCTTGCAGGTTAACAAATTCGTTTTCAAAGGTGATAACATCGCATTTTTGAGCTAATATTTCCGTAGCATTTGCATCATCAACTGGTGCGAAAATAGTTTCCTGAGCGATTGACACGGCCGGGTCGTGAACGCTTGGAGTTTGTACTACTAATTCTACTCCTAGCTTCTGTGCTGCATCTGCCATCATCCAGGCTAGTTGTCCGCCACCAATTACACCAACACGTTTCATTGACATCCTAGAGAATCACGAGTTTGCACGCCTGTTTTGGAATTCACACCACTGGCTTTTTCGCACAGTTCTTTGATTTGTGCCCTATCCAAAATTGCATCTGTAAAATCTGCACCGTCTATATTTACATCATTAAAGATGGCGCGGAGCAAAAGAGCTTCTTTGAAAACTGCATCGCTCAAATCTGCCTTAGTCAAGTTTACCTGATCGACCATTGCATTCGTTAAATCCGCTCCGTGGAGATTTGCTTTTGTCATCACCGAAGCGCTCATGACTGCTCCTCGTAAGTCAGCATTTGAAAAGTTAGCCAGTTCCATATTGGCGTTAGAAAACTCCGCTGCTTGCAAGCTTTCACCAGAAAAATCGCGTCTTGACAACTCTGCATTGCTAAATGAAAGGGGATGAGTCCAGTCTACTGCCAATGCGGGATCAGCCACGCACCAGATAATAATTCCGAGAAGGAACGCCAACCCTTGGCGCCAAAACATATCGAGAGCTAATTTGGTGTCTAATCGCTGCATTTTATTACCGCATTTGAATATTAGTAAGACTGGATCATCCTAATTGAGACTCGCAGCCTGACTACTGGACTTGGAGAACGTGTATTTCCGTTGCTTAATATTTTGTAACGCAAAAAGAGCATCAGCTTCTCACCTTGAGCAAAATTATCCCTGCTACTTGAGGTAGAGAGCGGCAATCTGCGATCGCACTAAAATTAAATATCACGACAATAGATTGCAATGACTAAGTATAAGTTACCTGTCACATCAAGCAAGTTTTAGCAAAACATAGACCCAGAGCATAATCTATCGCTTTTGATGCAGATAAAATTTGAGATTACTAACTCTAAAGGAATAGTTTAGCTGGATAAAGCAATCCTTATGACTAGCTATGTCTACAACTTGTTGATTTGTTCACAATTCTTCATTCTTAGATTTGAATTTCAGGATATAAAGAGTTTTATTGAGCAGTAATACTCACCAACTTATTTACGTTTCTTGACTTTCAATTTCTCAAGTAAAGTTTATTGTCTTTTAAATTCAACAGACCCGATCAACTGTTAGTCTTTTAATTAATGAAAGCAAGGTTTGAGCGTAATCATAAGCGTCTCAATTGCTTAACAAAGCTTAAAGGTTGGATAATTAGCGTTAATTTTATAGCGATTAATTAGTTCTTCAGGAATCTCCAAGAGTTTACATTCACCAAGTACACAACTTCCACAAACCAAACTCCGAAACCCGATGATGAATCATTACTCACTTCAATGGATTGAGGCATGGTGCCAAGAAAATGGCTGGACAGATTTATTTGTCGAACGACGTAACAACTTCTGGGCTTTCCCTCCGGGTGGGGTAATGCCAGAACCAATCCCAGTTCATGTTCTTAGATTGATTAAAGCCGAAAAAGGACTGACTATTGAAGAACGACTGTGGTCGATGTCAGCAGTAATTGGCACAATCCTAGCTATTCTTTTTACCTTTTGGTTTCAGTCGCCGATGCCATTAGTTTTAGCTTTCGCTTTGAACGCCGTTACGGTGGCTCAATTTGAACTTGAAGATGCCTAAATTCTTATTTTTGGCTTTGCGATTAAAGACTGCTCTTGTCTAATTTTAGTAAGAGCAGTTTTTAATTTTTAAGAAGAAAGAATTCAGGAGTCAGGCGTCAGGAGTCAGAATTGAATTCTGTACGACTCGCTACCGCTGCAAATCAATAAGCTATCCGCAGCGGGAACGTAGAGAGCATCTTAATTCTGAACCCTTCTTCAATTATTTGTATATAGCAATCCTAAATGAGTTGTGAAAATGCGCGATGTCCAGATACCCGACTTCTCGAAGAAGTCGGGTATCTAATTTTTCACGAATGATTTAGGATTGCCATAGCAGCCTTCTAGTCTATTCGGACATAACAATTAGAAATAACTAACATCCTCTAGGATCAGCTAGCAGGTACAGCTATTTTACTGTGTTTGCTAACGTAGTTCACAAATAATTGCTTTAATCGGGGACTAACGCCAGCATGTTCAAAGAATCCAAAGCCGAGATTTCTTGCTTTTGCTAAGGTTTCTTCTGGCGTTAATCCTTCCTGGATAGCGATACTCAACAACGCAATTCCAGTCGATCGCATCCCGGCGGCACAATGCACAACTGCTGGTTTCGGGATTTGTTCGAGTGTTGTGAGGATTTTGGTAATCACCTCTTCATTCAAATTTTTGAGATCCACCTTGAGTGGAACATTTTGATAATACAGCCCCAATGCTTCCGCTATTTTTTGCTCATCCTGAGAAAATCCTAGTTCATCAGGCGATCGCAAATTGAGAACAGACTTAAAACCCTCTTGAATAGCTTGCTCAAGCTGTTTTGGTATGACTTGTCCTGTTGTTGTCAAGTTTTCGTTAATTTGTATGGCGTTGATCACATTCACTCCTTCTAACTTTCTAGATGTCTTCCAGCTTGCTAAATACTCTAAGAGAACAAGCTTTGAGAAGATATTCAAAATAAACACAACAAAATTAGCCAAATATCACAATATATTGCTTGATTACTTCAAAATTTGTCTTTTGAAGTTGGTTATTTTATTGCTTTATCCATAATATACGGTTTATCGATAGTATTAGTGGTGATTAGAGCTTATTATACTTTTCATCGATAAAATTACCGTAGATTATATTTCAGGAGTTATACTATTGGGCAAGTTGGGGGAGCAATTGGATCGAGATTTTCGCGAACAAGTGTATAAATAGAACAATTCTTCTTTTTAAACTGGGCAAATAGTCCAAGACTAAAATTTTCATTCATACTGCTTTCCCCCTGCCCCCTGCCTCCAACCCCAGCCCTGAACCTATGAGCGCTAACGAAATATCCCTTCGACCTGCCCAAGAAACAGATGCGTGGGTGCTGAGTGCAATTCATATTGCTGCTATTAAAGCTCTACCTGCAACTTTCTACACCCAAAAAGAACTTTTAGCTTGGCGCAATTACCGCGATAAACCTGATGGTTCAAATATCTTGAAGAGTATGAAAACAGAATCTTTTTGGGTTGCGATCGAGGGTGATGTTGTTATCGGTTTTGCTAGTTTCATTGTTGATGAACTAATCGGGCTGTATGTGCATCCTAAATATCAAGGTAAAGGGATTGGCCGTGCTTTAGTTCAACATTTTTGTGACGAAGCAACTGAGCAAGGCATAGATAAGGTAATTACAACTGCTAGCCTTTATGCTGAAGGGTTTTATTTACGACTAGGATTTACTGCCATCCAAAAAGCACCTCATTATTTAAGAAGTGGGATATTTGTTCCAGTTACTAAAATGAGTAAAACATTAGCTACCACACCAAAATAAATTTGAGAAGGTAAATATTTTCAATAACTTTAAAAATGTTGGCATAAACACTATTTTCATCAAATTACGACCACTTTTTCTACATAATCTATGATGAAAGTAAGTACTTGCCAGCATAAATGCATAAAACCATCCGTTCCTCAACTCTCACCCGTACACGTTTGATAGAAGCCGCCTTGCAGGTATTTGCCAGTTTAGGTGTTCAAGGAGCAACTACCCGTGAAATAGCTCGTGTTGCTGGTGTGAATGAGGTGACTTTATTTCGCCACTTTGCTAGCAAAGAACAACTTCTGGGAGCGGTAATGAAAAATGCCTTAGCACTCCAGACAGAAGCTCTTGCACACCCCGAAGCGTGGACACAGGATCTAAAAATTGATTTAAAACAGTATGCCCATCTTTACAATACTATGCTAGAGACACAGGAGGACTTAATTCGTACCTTCATTGGAGAAGCCAAACGTCATCCAGAGGCAGCCAAACAAGTGATTCAAGAAGCTGCCAAGCCCTTAGCGGAAAAACTAGTGGCTTACCTGCAATCGAGTCAGAAGCGAGGCACTGTCCGAGCAGACCTCGATCCATTTCCGGCTGTCGATATGTTTACAGGAATGCTGTTAGCTGGAATGCTATGCCGCAGTGCAAAATTCAATTCCAGCAACTATAGCTGTGAGGACTATATCGAAACCTGTGTAGATATTTTTGTGCGTGGTATCAGTACTACTCCCCTTTAAGGTTGATACAAATAGGCAGGAAGGGAGTAGGGAGCAGGGAGAAAGGGGAAAGAGTTAGAGACAAATTATTGTTTCTGAATTCTTCTTTAAGTTCAACCGATATAAATACCAGCTTATTTATTTATATACATAAAGATAAAAGTAGAGCGATCGCCACTAACTAAAAGCGCTTGTTGTTTTGCCAACACTTGTTTGCGTAAATCTTCGGTAATTCACTCTCACTTTAAGATAATTTAATTATCAACGCACAGCTTTCAAGGTATCGAAAAGTAACTTATAGCGCTTAAAACCTGCTTCATACAAAGGATTTGGCTGTGGCTGTACGACATTACTAGCCTGCGGTAAAATGTTGAGTGCAGCTTCTAAATTGGGATAAACACCAATCCCCACCATTGCCAAAATAGCAGCTCCATAAGCAGCTCCTTCTTCAGCTTTGGGAGCAATAAGTTTAGTTTGCAGAACATCTGCCAAAATTTGTAACCAGATGTGAGAGCGTGCGCCTCCACCCGTTGCTAAAAGTTGATCGAGGGGAGCGATCGCACTAATTACCTCCAATGCTTCTCGCAAGCTAAATGCAACCCCTTCCAGCACTGCACGAGTTATATCTGCTTGCGTATGAGCTAATAATAAATTCACGAAAGCACCACGAGTATCTGGATCGAGGTGGGGACTGCGCTCTCCTGCAAGGTGGGGTAGAAATAGAACACCACGCGCCCCAGGCTGCGATCGCTCTGCCATATCCATCAACTCGGTGTAGGATATATGCGGTGCAAATGTATCTCGATACCAACGCAGAGAACCACCTGCCGCTAGCGTCACTCCCAGCAGATGATAGCCACCATCCACATGGCAGAACAAATGTACCCGACCTTCTGGATCGGGAATTGGGCGATGTCTACGACGGGCTACGCCTACGCACGGTGCAAAGATCACTCCTGATGTACCGATACTCAAACTACCCCGGCTCAGGTTGCTTGATGAGATGCCCAAACCAATGGCTGCTGCGGCATTGTCACCTCCACCTGCGACTACGGGTAATCCCACAGGTAATCCCACACGGGCAGCTATCTCTGATTTTAACCGTCCAGCGATCGCGGTAGATTCGATGACTAGGGGAAACAACGCTGGTTTTATATTGAGAGCATGGAGAATATTTGTATCCCATTGCCGATTCGCCAGATTCAGACAGCCGATACCAGAGGCATCAGATGGTTCTGTCACTGGCTCACCCGTTAGCACATATCCCAGATAATCCTTTGGTAAAAGAATTTGCCACAGCCGAGCATAGGCTTGTGGTTCTTCAGCCCGCAACCATAAGAGCTTTGGCAGTTGAAACCCCGTAATTGCCGGATTTCCAGTCCGCTGGATCAACTCGTGACGGGGAATAGCAGCTTCTATCTCAGCAACAGCTTTACCTGTGCGCTGGTCATTCCACAAAATTGCTGGTCTGATTGCTTTGCCTTCTGCATCGAGAGGAACCATACCATGCATTTGTCCAGACAAACCGAGTGCGATCGGTCGATGTTCATCTAGCTGTTGAGTAACATCTAAAAGAGCATCCAAACTTGCTTCAATCCAATCCGATGAGTTCTGTTCCGTCCAACCGGGTTGTGGAGTTAACAGGGGATAGCTTCTGGTTGTCTGAGCGATAATTTGTCCTTGTAGATTAACTGCGATCGCTCGTACTCCTCCTGTACCCAAGTCTAAGCCAACTACGATGTCACTCAATTGCTCCTCCAAATTCTTAATCGTGATATATTCCTACACTGAACTGCAAGCATTACTGAGTAGGCTTATCAGCGGCTCTGGTTATTGCTTGATATCATGTCCGCTTGATTACTTACTAAACCCCAAGAACCCCACCCCGCCAAAGCTGCGCTTTGTCTCCCCTCCCCGCTTGCGGGGAGGGGTGCAATGACTGTGGAAATCATAACTAATTATGCGGACATGATATGAGACGTTAAATTTTCTCCAACATCTGCCAATATGGCAAGACTTAATAAGTTTTATTATATTTACTTTATTAAGAGGATATCAGAGAAGTATCAAATATTTCTTCATCCCCCCTAATCTCCCTTAAAAAAGGGGGGAATAAGAGTCTTAAAGTCCCCTTTTTAAGGGGGATTTAGGGGGAGATATAAGGGTTAGATGTATACAAAAAAACTTTTCAGACATCCTCTAAGATTAGGACTTACAAATTGACAAAAAATAGTACCCATGTATACTAAACAGAACAAGTCTTAGTGAGATTGTTCACAATATACTCGCGCACCACTAAAAATTCATACTAATTGAAAATTGTATTTTCAGAACACATTTTCTCTCAACGAACAAATGCTTGAAGTGAACAAAATATGTGTGTTTTAATTGCATGGCTATCTCTAACCATGAATCGACAAATACCACATACTTGTTTTATCGCTCTGTGAAAACTTTCAATTCTCCAATGAGTATCAGGAATTGTCACAAATTTTCCGATACCTGCTTTTGACGACACTCATTTTTAACTGCATTATCTTAGCAATCTGTCAATGCGTAAGTCTTAAAAAACAGCTTTCCGGAATTCTTAATTTTAGCTTTGGAGTAACATTTATCCCTTTCCAATCTGGCAGGGTTTAATACATTCATCAAGGGTGGGAGATGGTTAAGGAACAAGCTACTCAGCCACAAAAAATTTTGATTCTGGCAGCAATTCCCCACGGTTTGCGCTTGGATAAAGAAATGAGAGAAGTTGAAGAATGTATCCGACGTGCTGTAAGACGAGATATATTTGATGTTGATATTAGAACTGCTGTTAGACCCCAGGATATTCGCAGGGCGATCGCAGAAGAAAAACCCACAATCGTGCATTTCTGCGGACACGGTTTAGAAGATGGAAGTTTATTGTTAGAAGATAACGGGGGACAGAACAAAGTTGTGCCACCAGAAGGGCTGGCATCTCTTTTTGAGTTACACGCAGATTATGTAAACTGTGTGCTACTAAATGCTTGCCACTCTGTCAAATCTGCTGAGGCAATTAGTAAATATATTAATTATGCCATTGGCATGAACCAGGAGATTCAGGATCAATCTGCAATCCAGTTTGCTCAAGGTTTTTATGATGGATTGGGTTACGCAACTTCAAAAATTCAAGATGTATTTCCAAGAGCATTTCAGGAAGGTTTAGTGGCGATTAAACTAGAAAGCCTTTCCCAAGCCGAGATTCCAGTTATCAAAACCAGAATAAATATAGATAAATCACAAAAACCAAAGGAGATTTCTTTAATGGAGGCTATTTCCCTGATTATTACTGCTTTAGTTGCTGGTGCTGGTGCTGCTGCTAAGGATACTGCTGGAACAGCCGTTAAAGATGCCTATCAGGGGTTGAAAAGCTTGATTAAGAAGAAGCTTGAAGGTGATGTTCTTGGACAAGCGATGGTAGATGCTAAACCAGAAGAAATCAAGCAAGCTGAAGGTTTGTTAAAAGATAAAATTACCAAAGCTGGTGCTGATCAAGATCAGGAAATAGTTAAAGTGGCTCAGGATTTACTCGAAAAACTTAAAGAACAACCTGGGGAACAGGAAATAATTAATCAAACTCAAACCAACACAGTGAGTGGAAACACTGTCAGTGGAAATTTGAACTTTTCACCAGTTCAACAGAAAAATTAAGGATACCAAAATCATGAGCGAGTCAATTCCAAATGATTCATCTCAAGAACAAGAAAATCTATTCAAAGATAATAATGTTGGCCGTGACTTAACTTTCGCTCCTGTACAGATCATAAACTACTACTATCGAGAAGAAGCAATATTAGTACCTGCTGATTATAAGGACTCTGATAGTAAAAATATCCCTTGCCCTTATCGCGGTTTGTTTCACTTTAGTCCCAATGATGCGGAGTTTTTCTTTGGACGTGAGGTATGTACAGGAGAACTTTTCGCAGCAACTCAAAGCTGCAATTTTATACCAGTTTTGGGTGCTTCTGGAAGCGGCAAATCTTCGATAGTTCTGGCGGGACTGGTGCCCAAACTTCAAAATGAAGGTCACTGGCTATTTACTCACTTCCGTCCCGATTCAGATCCTTTCCATGCCCTGGCTTTGGCGCTAGTTCCACTTTATACTCAAGATTTGAATGCTACTGAACGGATAGCTCAAGCTCGTCAGTTAGCAAAATACTTGCAGAATAGGGATGTGCTTCTAGCTGATGTATTTGGCCAGATTCACCAAAATCATCCCACGCATCAGGTCTTGCTAATTGCCGATCAATTTGAAGAAATTTACACTCTATGTACGGATCAGATAATTCGCCGTAGTTTCCTGGATACTTTATTAGCTAGCTTTCCATCTTGCCCTTCTCAATCACACTACAAGCATATACTTGTTGCAACAATGCGGGCAGATTTCTTGGGAAATGCGCTACTGTATCCCCCTTTTGGAGATTTATTAAAAACTGATATCAAGCTTATTAGGTCAATGAATTATGAAGAACTTGAGCAAGTAATTGTTAAGCCTAGTGAAAAGTTGGGAGTCACTTTTCAAGAGGGATTGGTAAAACGCATTTTGGATGATGTCGAGTCAGAACCCGGTAATTTACCTCTGTTGGAGTTTGCATTAACCCAATTGTGGAAACGGCGAAAGGGAAAACAGTTAACTCATGTAGCTTATGAAGACATTGGTGAGGTAAAAGGTGCGCTAGCTCGTCATGCTAATGAAAAATATGGTAATTTGACACCTCATGAGAAGAAAAAAGTACGGCGAATCTTCATCCAATTGGTGCGTCCGGGGGAAGGAACAGAAGATACGCGGCGATTGGCGACGAAAGCCGAATTGGGTGAAGCAAGCTGGGGATTGGTGAAACAATTGGCAGATGCGCGATTAGTAGTTACCAGTCGTAATCCTGAAGATCAAGAAACAGTGGAGGTTGTCCATGAAGCGCTGATTCGCAATTGGAGTCAATTACGAGAATGGATGGACACAGACCGTAGTTTTCGCGCTTGGCAAGATTGGGTGCGGATAGCAATCAATCAATGGAAACAGACGCAGCAAGATGAAGGGGCATTGCTACGCGGTGCAGCATTGGTGGAGGCGGAAGAAAAGCTGAAACAACGCCAAGAGTATCTGTGCCAAGAGGAGCAAGAATTTATCCAAGCTAGTGTAGCACTGCGCGATCGCGAACAAAAGGAGCAAGAACGCAGAAGGTGGAGTGAGGAAATCAATCAAATTAATTTGTTAGCTCAAGTTTCTGATGGATTTTTGTACAAAGATAAACGTAAAGCGGTCAAATCAAGTGTAATGGCTGCTGAAAAAATGCTTGGTTTACTCTCGCTAGGTGCAAATGTAGATGCAAATACCCGCACTCAGGTAGAACTGGCATTATTAAATACAATTCATAATGTTGTCGCACCCAACACTTTGGGAGGACACGCAAACTCGGTGAATGGAGTCAGCTTCAGCCCCGATGGCAAGGTATTGGCTTCTGCTAGTTCTGATAATACGGTGAAATTGTGGGATACCTCTACATGGAAAGAAATTCAAACTTTAACTGGGCATACAAACTCGGTAAATGGAGTCAGTTTCAGCCCCGATGGCAAGGTATTGGCTTCTGCTAGTTCTGATAAGACAGTGAAACTGTGGGATATCTCCACTGGTAAAGAAATTCAAACCCTGAGTGGACACATAAACTCGGTTAGTGGGGTGAACTTCAGCCCCGATGGTAAGCTGTTGGCTTCTGCTAGTTCTGACACCACCGTGAAACTTTGGGATATCTCCACTGGTAAAGAAATTCAAACTCTGAGTAACTATACAGAAGAGGTTACGTGGGTGAGCTTCAGCCCCGATGGTAAGGTGTTGGCTTCTGCTAGTTCTGACAGCGTAAAACTGTGGGATATCTCCACTGGTAAAGAAATTCAAACCCTCACTGGGCATAACAACCCGGTTAATGGGGTTGGCTTCAGCCCCAATGGTAAGGTGTTGGCTTCTGCTAGTTCTGACAGCGTAAAACTGTGGGATATCTC
>NZ_JAVRCS010000022.1:0-24941 GCF_034530635.1 Nostoc sp. EspVER01 | reverse complement strand
AATTCAAACCCTCACTGGGCATAACAACCCGGTTAATGGGGTTGGCTTCAGCCCCGATGGTAAGGTGTTGGCTTCTGCTAGTTCTGACAACACCATAAAACTGTGGGATACCTCCACATGGAAAGAAGTTCAAACCCTGAGTAGCCATACAGAAGGGGTGTCGGGGTTAAGCTTCAGCCCCGATGGTAAGGTGTTGGCTTCTGCTAGTTCTGACAACACCGTAAAACTGTGGGATACCTCCACTGGTAAAGAAATCAAAACCCTCACTGGTCATACACACTGGCTTTCGGCAGTGAGCTTCAGCCCCAATGGCAAAATACTGGCTTCTTCAAGTGGTGACAAGACGGTAAAACTGTGGAATACCTCCATCGGTCAAGAAATCAAAACCCTCACTGGTCATACACACTGGGTTAGGTGGGTGAGCTTCAGCCCCGATGGCAAAATGCTGGCTTCTGCTAGCTCTGACAACACCGTAAAACTGTGGGATACTTCCACCGGCAAAGAAATTCAAACCCTCACCGGGCATAATGAAAATGCAGTTTGGGCTGTCAGCTTCAGCCCTGATGGTAAAATTCTTGCTTCTGCTGGTTTTGACAAGACGGTAAAACTGTGGGATACCTCTACTGGCACAGAAATTCAAACCCTCACTGGCCATACAAATTGGGTTGGGGGCATCAGCTTCAGCCCCGATGGTAAAGTGCTGGCTTCTGCTAGTTTTGATACCACCGTGAAACTATGGGATACTTCCACCGGCAAAGAAGTCAAAACCCTTGCTGGGCATACAGAAGGGGTTTATAACGTCAGTTTCAGCCCCGATGGTAAAATGCTGGCTTCTGCTAGTTCTGACAAGACAGTGAAACTGTGGAATACTTCCACATGGAACGAAATTCAAACCCTTATTGGACATACAAATCTAGTTCAGGGCATCAGCTTCAGTCCCGATGGTAAAATGTTGGCTTCTGGCAGTGCTGACAACACAGTGAAACTTTGGAGATGGGATTTTGAGTATTTACTCAAGGAAGGGCGCAATTTTATGCGTGAGTACTTTAAAACCAATCTTTCTGATAATGAAAGCGATAAGCTTTGGTACAACGATGTTTTACCCGCATCTGCAAGTGTCAACATACAAGCAGAACTCAACGCTTTACGTGATATTCTAGCTCAATTAGAAACCTCAGATCGTCGTAAAATTGACAACGCTTTTGAAGATGCCCAGGAGGAGCTAAATAAGCCACAACCAGATAAAAACGAGTTGGGTAAGGCGTTAAACCGAGCTTTTGACTATGCAAAGAAAGCCGAAGGGTTTGCTTCTGCGATCGCAAAACTTCAGCCACATATCACTAACATTACTGCTTGGCTAGGTGATAATTGGCAATTGGACTGTGGACAAAGCTTTTTTCTTTAGATTTTTTTTCTAACTAAACTCTTATTGATCAGTGTAAATTCTCAGAAGAGAACTACTACAAATTAATACCAAATACGGGAAATCATGCTAGACATCGTTTTATTTGCCCTTACCTCCTCACCAGCTAATCTCCCCATGTCCCCATCGATTAATGAGGTGAGATCGGTTGCTATGTCTAATGTTGATGGATTTACACCCAATGATTTATTGCAACAAATCTATGGAACACAGGTTTTAGATGAGGATGTAGATTTGGAATTGAGCGATGAGGAGTTAGAATCAGTAATTGGTCAGAGCGGGAACATTAATGGCGCGCCATCAGATGTTTTTTTTCAAGGCAATAGAATAATAGATTATAGTGACTTTCTTAGATCCGACTCAGATCCCAACCAGCAACTGAACTACATCTGTAATCGATTACCAGATCCGATTGATAAACAATGTTGTCTAGATCAACGAATACCGTGTCCTAATGGAAGAAACGATAGAAATACAGCCGAGGTAATACGGCAGCAACTTGTAAGTCCAGAAGTAAAAAGAGCGCGTGGCGGATTCGACATAAATCTTCAGACTGGTCAGCTGACCCCCAGGTAGTAAATCACGAACTTCCAGAAATTAATTAAATAATGAGGATTTTAGCCATCATCGCTTTTGGAGTATTCAGCATTGGTTTAATAGTGATTACACAAATAGCAACTAATGCCAGAATAATTCAAACCGTTGGTATTATAAAGCTAATGCTCCAAAAGCATTTATCAGTGATAGAATTTAGCAGAGCTTATGCAAAAGGAAAATACTGAAGGAAGAGAATCTTCAACTAACCGCAATAACTCATAACCTATCCCCGCAGTCCCCTGAAATAAACCAGGATTAAAGACAGAATTTGGCAATTTCATAAACTTATAACCCCCAGCAAGTTGAGCAACGTTTACTAGATAAGAAGCTCTGATAATTGCTTCTTCTCGTAACTCTGGAAGGTCAAGTTTTTTTGCAGCTAATAATAGCATTTCAATCTTGCCAAAATTACCGCATTCAATAGAATCTACATCAATCAAATCATTTGTATCTGTAGTTCTTAAAACTATTTCTAATTCTTGATAAACATCAGTTATATTCAAAATAGATAAGCTAGCTAAACGCGCTAAAAGAATTTCCCCTGCATTATCAAACTTACTGGATTGAATATGTTCTTCTGGTTGTTGTACAAAGATACTCCACTCATAAGTAATTGCTGCTTTTGCTGCTGCTAAATAGGCGGAATCTGCGGTGACAGTATAGAGCCTAAATAGAGCATAAGCAATTCCCCCTGCACCATGAAAGAAACCCGGATGTTGCCCTTGCTGTAAAATATTCCACGCCTGGGGTATTCCTGCCACCTTCACTTGATGGTTTAATAAATGCTGACCGCAGTTAATAGCCCGTTCTAAAACCTTTGGCTCTTGGGTGTGGTGATAAAGAGACAAAAACCCCAAAATAGCCCCAGATGCCCCATAAATAATATCAAATTGCTGATCAGATGCAATCAATTCGGGGGTAATGAAATTAGCAATCCCCGTTGCATCTTCCACAAGTGCAGGTTCCTTAAGAAATTGGCTAATTGTTACCAAACCGTAGATGAGGGAACCTAAACCCATACCACCTCCAATTCCCTGTCTGACAAACCTGCGATGGGACTCAAAATCAAATGTCTGTAAAAACTTGCGGGTAGAAAACAACGCTCCCATCACCAATTCTCGGAACTGGTTTGTTCCCCTCACATAATCCAAAGCTGCCAAAAATAGAGCAATACCGCTATTACCATTGTAGAGATTATCACCTAGAGGTTCAAACTGAAAACACTTAGCATTGGAAAAGTAGTTAAAACCAATCCACTTCACACTACCATCACTTCCCCAAATTGCCTGTGCTTGAATTTCCTCTGCCAGCCGCGTTGCTTCTTGAAGTAACTGTTCTTTTGTCAAAGGAAGCGGGCTTTGGCTCTGAATTTTCACGGAATCTGGAGTGATTGAATCTTTCTGTAAATTTCCTGACTTACCTTGGGCATAAAAACACCCCTTAATAATCTCTACTTGTCGCGCCAAATCTGCTTCACTCAAGTTTTCTAGCTGAGTCTGCACAGTTTTATAACTTGGCTCCTGGAAATACTCTGCAATAGATTTTCCCGGCTCTAACACTAATTCATCGCTGCCAGGACAAGCACTAAAATAGGGAATATCTAACTGCTCCATTGGCTGGAGTTCCTTTGATAAAATCCCCAAATAATGGGGTTTTTCGTTAACAGTTAGAAATGCTCGACTTAAGTGATCAATTTCTATACTTTTATCAATTCCATTACGCAGCCATTTTGGGGATTGAATGTGTTCTAATATTTTTGCATAAACCTGACTCATCCTAAACATAAATCGGACTTGCACATTTTTCAATGCCGCCAAAGGACTATCCTCAGCTAGTAAAATATGCTGGCGGGAAATTAACAAACGATACATCTGTTCAAATCCCCACACAATTTCATCAAGATAGTCCCCACCTTCCAGAGGAATACCATCTAACATGGATACGTTTGTTAGTGCAGGAGAGGGATGATTCTGACATCTGCTGAGGGCATTATTTTGATAAGCAATGCAGCCATTTTCTAGAAAACCCCAACGAGGGAGAAGCCCAGTACGTACTACAGAATCCCAGAATTGTTTACCTAGTATTTTCTCAACTTCCGTTTCTTCGGGAAAGTCTGTCATCAGTTTCGCCTCTGGTTGCATGAGGGTTTCCATATCCACCAGGACAAAATGTTCCCCATTGGCGACTAAGTTCTCATGATGGCAGTCAGTTACTCTTAAGATATGCAGTAAACACAATAGCATTCCCGATCGCTGGTAAAATCGTTGTGCTGCTGCTTTGTCTGCACAGGGTAGATGCTCAACATATTCTACCCAACCATAATCAACGCGATCGCATATTTTTAGAACTTTGAAAGGTAAGGAAATATCCTGCTGATTGCACCAATCTAAGAACTGAGTAAAAGCTACTTCTGCCCCTAAGCCTTTAGGTTTATATACTAGTTTTAGTCCCGATTCAAAGGTAAGGGCAATTACCGTTCTTCCTTGATGATGGGGATCGGAAAGGGAAGGCTGAATGTCAATGACTTTTCCCAGATGAGGCTGGGATGATGAGAATATTTGTTGAATTGCTGGAATATCTGCTTGCAGACGTTGCAGGAAATCTGCGATTGCTTCCACCCAAAAATCAACAGCAGTTGCCATTAAGCGTCCTAAAACAGGATATTGCTGGAAAAACCCTAACATTCCATCCCCTAAGAGTTTCTCCACAAAAGTATTGTATTTATCTTGAGGATTAGTCTGATTTTGTGATTGTATTCCCGTCCGATGAGGAAATTTCTGCTCCAAGGCAACAAAACGGGAATATTCTGCTGTGAAAGTTTTGGCACTGAGATTGAGTAGTTTTTCCAACAAGCTACACTCAAAAGTGAGGTAAGAGGACTCAGAGAGTATTTTTAAAGGTAGATGTTCATCAGATAGGGAATTAGTACCCAAACGAATTAATAACTGCTGTCGCGCCACAGAGATTGTCGGTAGCAATAGTTCTTGAAATGCTAAGGTTTGGGGATTAATCGGAGTCAATGATGGGGGATGAAAATTAGAAGCAGTTTCAATCATCGCCCTTAAAGTCTCTGACCAAACTGGTAAAATTTGACTATCCACTACAGGGAGCGATCGCAAAGCCTGCTGTACTTGCTCAACATCTAAGCCGTCCCAAAGTAGCCGCTTCTGGAATTTTTCCCAGTTTCCATGAGCGCTTACCTTACACCATCGCTGAAGACGTGATGTTAGCTGTTCTTCGCTATCAGTAACTTGTAACTTTTTGCCCAGGCGTTCAGATAAACAGCTAGCTTGAGCAATAATCTGCGTTAAGTCAGATTTTTGAACTTTCATTTTTTAGTAAACATTCCTTGCGAGTGCAATCATGCAAGAAGCAAGTTACATAATTCGTAATTTATAATACCGCTATTGGGTGTACAAGCTACGTAATTAGAAATTTTTACGGATATGATTCGAGCCGCATTAAGGACAAGTCATGTTTCAGCACCCTTTGTTCACAATTATGCAACGCCAAAAAAAACAAATAAAATAGCCCAAAACATTTTAAATTTTGGGCAAAGGATTAAAGGCTTTTATCTTTCTTTAAGTTTTCTCTCAGAATCTGGCTAGTGTTTCTTTTGCTCCAAACTCATACAACCTGCGTAAATAGTTCGTAACTGCATCAACAAAAAGCGGGGACTGCGATAGATCGCCAAAAATCTCAGTTAGGTTAAGCAATGGTTTGGCATCGCCACCACTTGAATGAGCTAGTTGAGTCAGAGTACCTCCTATTGGATCATCGATGGCAATGGCGTTACCTTGGTCATCCAGCCCATTGAGGTAACGGAACCAAGCTGCAACGGTGAGGCTCATGTAATCAATCGCCCCTCCTTGGTGCAGCGCATCACGAACTGAGCCTAAAACAAATTTTGGCATTTTGGCGGAGCTATTCAAGCAAAGACGCGGGAGTTGATCTCGAATCTTAGGATTGGCAAAGCGTTCAATTAAGGTTTTTTTGTAATTATCTAAATCAATCCCCGGTACAGGTTGGAGTGTGGGCGTAACTTCTGCCATCAAATTATCAACGGCTTGGCGAATCAATGGATCTGCCATGACTTCATGAACGTAAGTGTAGCCTGCCAAGGAGCCGAGATAGCCAATCAACAAGTGACTGGCGTTGAGCAGCCGGATTTTCATCATTTCATAAGGATGAACATCCTTAGTCATCTGCACACCAACTGATTCCCAATCGGGTCTACCTGCGCTGAAATTGTCTTCGACTACCCACTGAAGAAACGGTTCGGCAACAACTGGAAAGGCATCATCGATGTTGAATTGTTCCGCCACCATTTTGATATCTGCTGGAGTGGTGGCAGGGGTAATGCGATCGACCATACAGTTGGGAAACGCTACATTTTCGGCAACCCAATGCCCCAATTCTGGGTTCTGCATTTGGGCAAATGCGGTTAACATTTTGCGGGCAATGTTGCCGTTACCTTGGAGATTGTCGCAGGACAACACGGTAAATGGTGCTATTCCCTGTTGACGGCGACGATCGAGGGCTGCTGTTAAAAAACCATATACTCCAATTGGTTCATCAGGATGCTGCAAATCGTATTGAATTGTCGGGTGATTGGCATCGAATTCACCGCTACCTTCAATATAGTAGTAGCCTCCTTCGGTAATGGTGAGGGTGACGATGCGGCATTTGGGATCTGCTAAGGTGTCAATCACAGCTTGGCGGTTATCTGGGGCAAACAGATATTTTGTAATTGCCCCAATCACACGAGCGCGATCGCCTTCTGGTGATCTTTCAACTAAGGTATATAAACAATCTTGTGATTCCAGTGCATCCCGCATCCGTTTGTCGAATTCTAGTAGCCCAACTCCGCAGATTCCCCATTCATTACCGAGATTTTGATGAAAGTAATTATCCAGGTATAACGCCTGATGTGCCCGATGGAACCCACCCACACCAATATGGACAATACCATTAGTGATTTGATGGCGATCGTAATTGGGTACGCGAACGTTATTTCCTAAATTAAACAGAGATGCTTCATTCAGTTTGATTGCTGATCCTGTGCTGATGATATTGCTGTTCATTGGATTCATTCAGAGTTAGGTGGTGACGAGTTGCATCTACCCATATCCCGCATTTGCCTGTCGAGAATAACGCCAGATTCTCGTTAAATCCATTGGAACTGGCTCCCGGCGGCCCATATTTATTAAGCAAATCAACATAAAAGGCGATCGCCTCTTTCCAAGCTGGAGTATTAATTGTCGGTTGCCACTTCATGTCAAACCACTGTCCACCATAGGTATTAACCAATGTGGAAACAAATGCCATGTTTTCACCCCAACCGGGTTTTCCACGCAAACAAACTCCATAAACCCCATTTGCTGGATTATGGATTTTGCTTGCCCATTCTCTCATCTGGGGATAAGTTGGCTGTTGAGGAACCGTAATCCCGGCTTTCTCAAACAAATCTTTTCGGTAGTACAGCATGGAACTTTCCCCATAAAATGGCACGGCATAGAGTTTGCCATCGTTGGAAAGTCCTTCGCGTATAGGTTTGAGCAGGTCATTTACGTCATAGTTTGCACCTAGATCCAAGGGTCTTAACCAATCCCGCCTGGCCCAGATTGGTGTTTCATAGGAACCAATGGTCATCACATCAAACTGCCCACCCTGGCTAGCAACATCTGTAGTTGTGCGTTGACGCAAGACATTTTCTTCCAGCACAACCCACCTGAGTTGAATATCAGGATTAGCTGACTCAAATTTGCGAGAAAGCCCTTGCATCACCACCATGTCGCCATTATTAACTGTGGCGATCGTCAGTCTAGTTTTCTCTGCGGCTTGCGAACGTGGTGAACAAGCGTGTAGAAGTTGCACCAGCATCACTCCAGCGAGAAATGCAACCAGCACTTTAGCGAAGCGGGGGATACGCATCGCATGACTCCTTTAAAGTAAAGAAACCGAACGAAATAAATTTTTGATTTTATGCTCTATTCTTGGGCAAAAGCTCAATAATAGAAATCATACCAATCTCATTTGAATGACGACGATTTGCAACAATTCTTCAATAAGAGGTTTAAAATATGACAGCGAAAGCAACCTATCAGTTTGCGGGTAAGACCATCCTAATTACGGGCGGTGCGGGAGATATTGGCAAGGCAACTGCACAGCGTTTTGCCGCCAATGGTGCAGGTGTAGCGCTCCTAGATTTGAATGAACCGAAGATGGCAGATGTGGCTCAGGAACTAAAAAACTACAACGTTCCAGTTGGCACATTTCGCTGTGATGTTACATCTGCTGATGATGTTGCCAAAGCTTTTACTGGTGCTGTAGAGCAGCTTGGGCAGATTGATTATGTATTTAACAACGCAGGTTATCAAGGAGTGTTTGCCAAAACCGACGAATATCCTGAAGACGACTTTCAAAAGGTGATTGACATCAACGTTATCGGCGTTTTCCACATTCTCAAGGCGGCTGCCCAGCAACTACGTGATGCGGGTGGAGGTGCGATCGTCAATATGGCGAGTTATGCAGGCGTAGTCGGGCCGCCAAATATGCTAGCTTATGGTGCTTCCAAGTTTGCGGTGATTGGAATGACTCAGACAGCAGCGAAAGATTTGGCTCCTTACGGCATTCGGGTGAATGCACTCTCACCTGCGCTCATCGGCCCTGGTTTTATGTGGACGCGGCAAACAGAATTACAAGCAGCAGTAGGTTCCCAGTACTTTGACGCCGATCCCAAAGTGGTTGAGCAACAGATGATCAATTCAGTCCCAATGCGGCGTCTAGGAAGCTTGGAGGAGGTGGCGAGTGGGGTAGCGTTTCTGATGAGCCAAGAGGCAAGCTACATTACTGGGTTTAACTTGGAGGTTACTGGGGGAGAATAGAATTTTAAATATATTTGAGCAAATATTCTATCTTTGGGCATATAATCTAAAAAATTCAAACATACCTTTGATAGATACATAGCTTTTGCAGGTGGTATATGGGAGAACCTTTTTTGGAGCGGCGCGATGCGCCCCATCGTGCTCGCAAATTAGACTTGGCTGCTCATGCTGCTTGGCTCTATTACATCGCCGGCAATACGCAAGAAGAAATTGCCGCAAAGCTCAATGTGTCCCGGCAAGCTGCACAACGCCTAGTGGCACTGGCAGTCAGTGAAAAATTGATTAAATTTCGACTCGATCATCCTTTGAGTGAATGTATTGCTTTGGCTGAGTCATTACGCGATCGCTTTGCTCTGTCACTTTGTGAAGTAGTACCAACTGATGCAGGTAGTGGTGATACATTATACGGAATTGGTGTATGCGCTGCCACCCACTTAGAGGCTTATCTGATGGCTAAAACCCCGACCATACTAGCGTTGTCATCAGGTCGGACATTGCGAGCAATGGTGGAGCAGATACCCTCAATGAACCAACCCCAGCATAAGATTGTTTCAATTATTGGGAACATGTCCCACTCTGGGCGTGCAGGTCGCCACGAAGTGGTCATGCATTTATCTGATCGCGTCGGTTCCCAAGCTTACCCAGTGCCGACTCCCGTTGTTGCGACTAGTGTTGAAGAACGAGAACTTTTGCAGACTCAGCGATCGTTTATCACCGTCAAAACTCTTGCCGAGCAAGCCAAAGTAACGTTTGTCGGAATTAGTCACATTGCCTGGAATGCCCCATTACATCAAGACGGCTTTATTAATGACGATGAGGTAGCTGAATTGATTGAACTGGGAGCAGTCGGAGAAATTGCAGGTTGGGCTTACAGCGATCGCGGAGTATTACTGCAAGAAGGGACAAACAGTCGAGTTGCTAGTGTAGCCCTCGAACAACCGGCTCATCGACTAATTATTGGTGTGGCAGGCAGTGCGAAAAAGGCGGAGGCGATTTTGGCTGCTCTGCATGGCAAGTTAATTACAGGGCTGATTACCGATGAAGCCGCTGCCCAAGCCATTCTTTCTAGGGTTTAGTAAGGGACTTGAGTGAAAATAAAGTACCAATAAACCGAGTTTCGACACTATTAACCCGCAGATCCCTAAGTTAGCTTTAATGTTCTTGTCCCGTTGGTCGGATGAGGATTTCGTTGACATTAACGCGTGGCGGTTGGGTAACGGCATAAACGATCGCAGCAGCAACGTCTTCGCTTTGCAGAGGTGTAATTGCCTTGCGTCGTTCTTCAATCCGTTGTTTGGCAACGGGATCGGTAATTTGGCTGTCAATTTCCGTATCCACCAAACCAGGTTCGATTATCGTGACGCGGATGTTGTCTTTATGGACTTCTTGACGCAATGCTTCAGACAGAGCATTAACACCCCATTTGGTAGCATTGTAAACACCAACGCCCGCCCGTGCTGTCCGGCCAGCCACAGAGGAGATATTGACTATATGCCCCGATTTTTGCGCCTTCAACAGAGGTAAAACAGCATGAGTAGCATATAGGAGTCCTAGTACGTTGAGGTCAAACGATCGCCGCCAGTCTGAGCTATTTCCAGCTTCAATAGTTCCTAGTAACGCAATCCCTGCATTATTTACAAGGATATCGACCCTTCCCAATTCTGCATTTGCCTTTGCCACCAAGTTATTTACCTGAGTTTCATCAGTCACATCAGTGACAATAGGCAATGCCTTGCCACCACTAGCTTCAATGCGTTCTGCTAACGCCTGAATGCGATCGCCACGCCTAGCAGCAAGCACTACTATTGCTCCTTCAGTTGCCAAGGCGATCGCAGTTGCTTCTCCAATTCCCGCTGAAGCACCAGTGATAATTGCTACTTTTCCCTCTAATTTTCCTGTCATTTACCTAACTCCTTAGTAATTGATAATTGGGCATTAGGAGTGCTGAGTTAGGAGTTAGGAGTTTTGTTTATCTCCTTGTCCCCTTGTCCTCCCCTGCTCCCCTGCCCCCCCTCTACCGATCCTTAAAACAGACGCAACAGCTGCCCCACACAGTATTAGGGCTGCGAAGCGAAAAGTTCCTTGGAACCCTGCAACGATCGCATCAGGAGGGGCGACAGAGACATCTGCACCCGCAGACATGCTTGCGATTAAGGCTCCAAATACTGCCCCGATTACAGAAACTCCTACGGTGTTACCTGATGTACGTGATAAAGACAGCAGCCCAGAAGCAATCCCTAGCCGTTCCCTCGGTACCGATCCCATAACAGTGCTGTTATTGGGCGATTGGAATAAACCCAGACCAATGCCGTAAATAAAATAGCGCGATACATAACCTAACTCAGTAATTTGAGCGTCAAAGGTGCTAATCCCCAGACAGCCGCCAATCATCAACCCCAACCCAATTGCACTGATTAGTCGAGCGCCAAAACGGTCTGAAAGTATTCCAGCTAGTGGGGCAATTAACCCACTAAGTACAGGTGACACGGCTAGTAATAGCCCTACTTTTACCGTCGGATATTGCTTGACCCTCTCTAGAAAGAAAGGGACGATGAGTAGCGAACCGCCAATAACAATGAATGCTAGCCAGCCACTTAGCAAACCCATACTCAACTGAAGATTGCGAAACAGCTTTAGCTCTAATAGTGGCTGCTTTAGAATCGCTTCAACTACCAAAAAAGTCGTGAAACTTACAGTGGCGATCGCTAATAATACTAATGCATTGGTACTGCCAAAGCCCTGGCTTTGCCCTAGCGTCATACCTAAACCAAAACTACCTAGAGTCAATAAAGCCAATATGGCTCCCAAAAAGTCAAATTTCTGTTTACCTTCAATGCGTGCAGAAGGTGGTACCACACGAGCTATTAAGAAACTAGCGATAATCCCCAAGGGTACATTGATGAAGAATATACTATGCCAGCCTGACCAGCTTAAAAGCAATCCGCCAGCAGAGGGGCCAAAAGCAATTCCCAGTGACACTACACTACCGATGACGCCAACAGCCCGACCTCGTTCGGAAGAGGGAAAAACTTCTGCGATGATTGCTAAACCCAGTCCAGAAATGAACACAGCGCCTAATCCTTGAAGTGCCCGAAAGGCGATCAACCACTCGATACTAGGTGCAAAACCACACAATAGCGAACCGAAAGTGAATAGAACAAGTCCCCCCTGGTATAAGGACTTCTTACCCCACATATCTCCTAAGCGGGTTGCTCCCAAAACTAAACCGGAACTGACCAACTGGTAACTCAATACAGCCCATTGAGTCGTAGGGAAATTAGTGCCAAAGGCTTGTACTAATGTGGGCAAAGCAACATTAATGATGCCCACATCCAGGGTAGACATGAATACCCCAAGTCCGACACCGAGTAAGACCCAATTTTTTTGAGAGCCTGATAAAGCCAGAGGTTCTGCTTGGAATTGTGCCAACGTTTAGCCTCCACCTTTGACTTTACGGTTGTGAATAGTTTGCATACGTATATTCATTGTAGGATGCTATTCTCGCTACTAAGTTAAGGAAACTAAATTCCCTAACATTGGCGATTTTGTTGAATGCGATGCCTGCGGCGGGCGTAGCGATCGCAGCAAGCACTTCCTTGAGAAATGCTCTGGATGAATTGAAAAATTCCGGTTTATGTCAGGTATCTAGTTCTCCATCGGCAAGGCGGCTTTTCTACTTGTCATATATTTGGTAGAGTACTTAAGTACTCTTAACTTTGCACTCCTTCGGCTATATCAACAATAGTATTCAACAAAGTACGGTAATTTGATAGAGTTACTGTAATTGAGGCTAGTTAGCAAACTATCATAGACAACTCTCAGAAGCAAGCTCTAAAGAAAATGGAGAATAGGGAATGGGAAATGTCAATTATTAAAGTCACATGTGCAACTGCAAATAAGTACCTTTTTGTATAAGCAATGACTCAAAAAGCTGCCTTATCTCGATTTGCTTTAGGATTTATTGCAGGCTTTGTGTCTGTTTTGCTATTTCATCAAGGTGTGTTGGCGCTGCTACATGCAGTAAATTTTACACCTCGCGCTCCTTATTCAACTGCACCAACACAACCATTAGAAATCCCGCAAATTTGGTCAAATGCTTTCTGGGGAGGAATTTGGGGACTGATTTTGGTAGTAATTGCACCTCGTTTTCGACATGATAAAAACTATTGGTTAGGAGCTTTAGTCTTTGGTGCAATTGCTCCGACGCTAGTGGCTTGGTTTGTGGTTGCACCGCTCAAGGGTCAACCCATCGCTGGCGGCTGGAAACTTGTGGGAATAGTGACAGGTTTATTGGTTAACGGTGCTTGGGGCGTGGGAACCGCCGGGTTGCTGAGATTATTCTCTAGGAGGCAATTGTTTAACAGCTAGAGTTTTAGGCACTTCTAAGTAAGTGGGTAATGTTTAGTATCATCAAAACTAACCAAAATAGCTTGTTCCCTTACTTCAGCAGAAGGTTGAAAATGTGTATATTATTATTTGAGAATAATCGGTCAAAAAATAGCGATCGCATTATTCGCGTTAGACCATTTCTGTATAAAGATGCGTAGAAAGAACCTCACTGCCTGCGGCACTTCCCCGCAAGTTCGCGGGAGTTGGGAAGGTTCAAAATAATGTGCAGCTTCACAGAGAATTGGTATTACTCAGTAAATCAAAGATAAAAATAATTTAATTACAATGGATAATTTTGGGATTTACACACTTGCTAATGACGTGGTATTTGACCAACTAGTAGCCTTGCTAAATAGTATTGAGGTGAATGTTAGTGCAGATATTCCTATTTGTATCATTCCCTATGATGACCGCTTAGAGCGAGTTAAGCAGGAGATACATTCTCGATCTAATGTTACCCTATTTGACGATAAAAGCTCGATTCAAAAATGGGATGATTTTGCCGTTCAAGTTTGGAATGCTTATCCAATAAATAGCCGGAAAAATAAGCCTTCTATGGAATGGAACAAAAAAAATAATTTAATCAGAAAAATGTGTGCTTTTGATGGTGAGTTTGAAAAATTTGTATTTTATGATGCTGATAGTTTGGCAATGAATAAGCTGGACAAGGTTTTAGAAAAACTAGACCAATACGACTTTGTGTTTGATGACTGGGAACACACAAAACAAACTTCAGTTGCAGCTTTCGACTTGCCGAAGTTAGAACAAAAAATGTCTTTGTCTGAATCTGAAATCAGACGAAAAATACACTGTTCTAGTTTTTTTGGTTCAAAAAGGGGTATTTTAGGCACTGAAGAGTTAAAAATACTCAAAAAGCGATTGATAGAAGATAAAGAAGTCGAATGGATTAATGAACTTGCTTGGTGGTGTGACGCAGATTTATTTAGTTACATGACTTTCAGAATTGCTCGGTCGCTATTTAACTTTACACTCAGTCCTAATGGCGAAGATAGAACTGGCAACTGTGCTAGTGTAAATCTATTTGTGAACATTGATAATGTTCTTTACAACCAACAGGGATTAAAACCAATTCATCGTCTTCACTATATGGGCTATGGTGCTATTGAATTTGCCCGCTTGTGTAAAGGTGAGGATGTTAATATTTGTTACAAAAATGAATTTTTACACTATCGCTTTCTGAAGCAACCAGAGCAAAAACCGAAGCGATTAAAGCCACCTAGTATAGCGGCTAGAAGCAATCGATTTATCAAAAAAGTTTGGAATAAAATTAATCAAACTATTTCCTACACTTAGCTTTTGCCCAGCCTTGCTCATTGGTTAAAACGCTGGTTAATCAGCTATTTCGGACTTGTGTATACACCGTAGTGATGCCTTGGGGGGAAATATCTGGTGGAGGGAGTTAGAGGGGGTGGGAAGGACTTGTGTATACACTGTAGCTCCTTGCTAAAAGTAGGGGTTAAGGGGTGGCGTGTTAAGGGCTTTTGCAAGAATATGTATTATGCGTTTAGTTCGTGAGCAATGTCCACTCTACATATTGCAAAAATGCCTAAAGTTAGTGTTTCCATTCCTACGTTTAATCGAGTTAATTTACTGCCTTTTGCAATTGACAGTGTACTCAACCAGTCTGAGCAAGACTTTGAGCTAATTATTTGTGATGACGGTTCTAGCGATCGCACACCCGAATTGATGTCACAATACACAGACAATCGGATTAAATATATCCGTCATCAGCAAAATATTGGTAAAAGTAATAATATGCGCTCTGGCTTTGATGCTGCCACTGGTGAATATTTTATTAAATTTGATGATGACGACCGGCTAACACCCAATTTTCTCGCAAGTACAGCAGCTATTCTTGCTCAAGACTCTAGCATTGATTTTGTTGGTACAGACCATTGGATAATTGATATTAACAATGTCCGGGATGAGGTAAAAACTCAAGAAAATTCTCATCGCTGGGGTAGGAAGAATTTACCCGCAGGTGTTGTAAATAATTTGTTGGAAGTCGTATTTATTCAGCAAAGCTTTCAAGTTGGAGCGACATTATTTCGCCGTAAAACCTTGCAAGAATTAGGATATATGCAGCCAAATATGCAAAATTGTGAGGATAATGATTTATTTGTGCGTCTGGCTTTGGCTGGAAAAAAGGGCTATTACTTACCAGAATTATTAATGGAATATCGCTACCATGCAGAGCAGCAAGGTATTAATCGAGCCATTCCTTATTTATTTGATAAAATTCAGTATTTAGAAAATTATAAGTTTGAGTCTGAAAAATTAGAGAAAGTCAGGAAAAATCGTTTAACTGAAACGCAATTATTATTAGGTTTGCGTTTAATTGAAAAGGGTGAAACGCAAAAAGGCAGAGAGCTAGTTTTAGCGGGACAGTCTTTTTCGACTGCTAAAGCTTGGACTGGTTTAGCTTTATCGTTGTTACCAGTTGGCTTGCGAGGTAAGGCGTTTAATGCACTGCGACAGATGCAGGGTTAGAGATTGATATATTGTGCAACTTACTTTTCACGTCATCTAGAAAAGCTGTGTAGGTTGGGTTGAGAAACGAAACCCAACATTAAGCGTTAATTGTTGGGTTTCATTTCGTTCAACCCAACCTACTAGCTAACTACTAATTTCTTGACCACTCATCAATGATAGTCAAAATTGTTTTATCACCCAAGTTTTTAACAGATTTTACTACATCACGATAATCTTCAAACTCTTGCTTTGGCTTCTTATGTCGAGCATCTTCTATAGCTTTCGCAAGTTTTTCCGCCCCAGAAATCCTAGAGCGTTGTAACTTTATAGATAACTCGTCTTTATCTAAAGTGTTCAATAAAGTAAGCGGATTACTCTGTTCACCCTTTTGGGGAATAAGGTTCTCAAGTTGCTTGAACTGACTATCTATCCTCTGTCTTTCTTGTAAAAATTCTGACTTAAACTCATTAAATTGCTTCTCAAGACGTAACTCTAAATTGGCCAGACGTGGTTCTAACTTTGTTGTTTCAGGCTGTGGTGTTACTTGTTTAGTAGAAAAATCAATTCCTTTGAGAGATGCAACTTGTTTTACTACTAAATCCTCTAATTTTGGAGCAATTACAAAAGCATTAACCATCTCACCTTGTCGAGGATTTTTTTCTCTTGCTCTGACAGCAGCATAATATTCAAAATGTCCATCAACAACTGTGTAGCTCTCTACTCCTGTCACTTTCACAACCAATGGTCTGATAATTCCTCCAGTTTCTATAATTATGTCTGCCAGGTTTTCTAAATCAGATTCTGCAAAATTTGAACGAGGTTCATTAGAAGCAATGCTTTTGACATCCACTAAAGAAAAATTAATCATTAATAAACCCCCATTTTTTGGATAACTTCATCTGCTAATACATTAAATTCTTCAGCTGAAATTTGAGCCGAAGTTTTTAACTCGGCAAATTTTATAATAGATTTAGGGTCAGGATATTCTAAATCTCCAACTGGGATAGTGTGATTCATACATTCTGATAACGCTGTTCTGTCATAAATTACAGCTTCCATAAGTGGCAGTTGATAACGCTCTGAAACTACTTCTCTCTGCTTAGGAAAATTGTATTGTAAAAATTTAGCATTTGTTGAGATTTTAGAAGCAAGAACGCCCATTATACTAATAGGCGGTTTACCCATCATTTCTCTCGATTCATTAATTTGATTAACAAAATTTTTAACCGTTGGTAAACCTTGGTTAGCAAATGGTTTCAAATCAGATGGAATTATCAGGTAATCAGTAGCAATCAGTGCAACTTCAGCATACAAATCTCTAGAGGGAGGAGTATCAATAATTACAATATCATAGTTATTTTCTACCTTTTTTAGTTTTGTTACTAGCCTACTCCTACTAGCTAATATTTTATTCAGTTTATCTTGATATTCAATTAATGTAATATGTGAAGGAATAACATCAATTTCTGGATTGTTGAAATAATCAGATGTACGTACTACTTCTGGAATAAAGTTAAAATCTCCTGACTCTAATAAATGATATACGTTTAACTCTCTTAAATTATCATCTTCTTCAAATTGAAATTTGATTAATCCTGTAGCAAAAGTAGTATTCGCCTGGGAATCTATATCAACTAAAAGTACATTTTTACCTTTTTTACGTAATGCCGCTGCGAGATTGACTGCAACAGTAGTCTTACCTACACCGCCTTTATTGTGGTAGATTGCAATCGTTTTCATGGAATGTTGCCTCTTTATTTCAAAATTTAAATTATTTTCAGTTATTTGGACTTCTGGCTTATTTACTAGCTGTCCTTCTTTAAGACTCTCTCGACCAATTAAACTTTTAATTTGATCTAACTTAATTTCAACTTCTTTGCCAGAACATTGAAATATTAATTGAATATCAGTCTGTAATTTTTGATAAATTCTAATCTCTTTGCCATTAGTCAACAATCCATGCCTGACATTCAAACTGGTTAAATAATGCCTGAGTCGGGGAACATGATGATTTAAGTTTTGTTTGGGATGCTTTGCCTCCATGACGACACTCAGCGGGGAGTTGGCATCTAAGACAAAGGGAATCACTTGGGCGGCAAATGCTAAAAAATCTAAGCGGATGCTACCAATGGCAACTTCTTGATGCCAGGTGTCAGGAGTATAACCTAGCTGTGGTAGCAAATATTGCACTATGAGTTTGCTTTCAACTTCGCTTTCGTTACGGCACATCTCAGGATTAAAAGGCAATATTTTTCTACCTCTAAATAATTATTTGACTGGGGACAAAACCTGATATTTGCTAGATTATGGCATAGCCTTAATTATGTTGAGTGATATAAATCACTTAGAAAATATAAAAAATTATCACAAAACTAGTACTGATGCTGATAAAGTAACCAATTTTGAGAGCTAGCCATATTCAAAATTAACAGGCTACGTATGTATTTCCCCATTATCGCTGTAAATGGCTAGAATCAATAGTGTTTACCTATTTGCGCTAAAGGTTTTGGCTACTGTATCTTGTCCCCACTGCCATCAACTTGTTGAGAGTCAAGCTATTAGTTGTCCTTATTGCCGGACTACACTTAAAGCTTACGGTCATCCCGGTATTCCATTGCACCGCGCCGCAGGGGATAGGTATCTGTGCGACACCTGCACCTATCACGCTGATGATACTTGCAATTTTCCTAAACGTCCCTACGCCAAAGACTGTACCCTCTACCAAAATATTGAAGAGACAAAGTTAGAGTTGCAACAGCAGCGTTACACTAACAGTTTTACAGTAACTGTGAAAAGTTGGGTAAAACGCAATCAGGCTTTACTGTTGCTATTAGGTTTATTATTGGTCTGTTTGTTGTTTGTGATATTAAGGTCTTGATTTGGGTTTTCTGGGGAGTGGGGAATATAACGCTTCTGTGTTGAGTCTAATACAGACCTAAATAGTTACGATTTTATATTTAAATTGTCGTCTCAGCTAAATTGGAATTGATGATGTATCAAAAAAATCCGGGTTTAGCCCTGACCCTAAATCCCTCTCCCAAGCTTGGGAGAGGGACTTTGAATTTGGCTCCCCTTCTCCCAAAATTGGGAGAAGGGGTTGGGGGATGAGGGCGAATTTTGCATTTGTGCAAAAGGTCTAATCTTCAGGCTGTGATGATTTTGGACGCTTCCACAATTTTCAAGCTGTGGTGATTTTGGATGTTTCTGCAATAGGTTCAACTTGTATGAATGGCGCTTTTTCTTCAAAGGTGGCTAAGTCGAACCAAAAGGTAGTACCAATGCCGACTTCACTCACGAGATGGACTTTACTACGATGTCTGTCGATGATATTTCTAACAATCGATAAACCTAAACCCGTGCCTTCTAGGGTGTGAACTCGGTTTTCTACGCGAAAGAAGCGTTCAAAAATTGAGTGTTGATCTTCTGTAGCGATGCCAATTCCAGTATCGGAAATTTCAATCCGCACTGGAGCAGATTCGGTGTGACTGGGTTTGAAATCTAGTTGGTAGGCGCGGATTGCTACTTTACCGCCGGCTTTGGTGAATTTAAGGGCATTACCAATCAGGTTGCCAAACACTTGTACTAACAGATCGTAATTACCTAATACTAGCGGCAAATTAGGGGCAACTTCCTGAACAAGTTCAACACCTTTATCTTTTGCATTGAGTTGGTAAGTACGCAGGGTTTGCTCGATCGCTTGGGCTAAATCTACGCCATCAAAGCTGTAGTTGCGACCAGATTCGAGTTTTGACAAATCTAAAACATCATTAACTAGGCGGGTTAGGCGATCGGTTTCATGGTTGACTGTTTGCAGAAACTCTTGCCGTTCTTGTAAAGCTAAGTCTTCGCCGTAGTCGTGCAGGGTTTCAATATAGGTTTTAATGTTGAATAGAGGCGTTCGCAGTTCGTGAGAAACGTTGCTGATAAATTGACTTTTTGCCTCGTTTAGTTCGACTTCACGGGTTATATCTTGAATAGTAATCGCAATACCTTTGATACTTTCTCTTTGCACGTTGAGTACTGTAGTCAAGAGAATGCGAATCGTCCGTGGGATGGGTTGGTTAATAAAAATTCGGAATTCGGCGCTTTCGCATTCCCCTGCTGCCATTTCGTACAAGGGACGGGTGATTTCGATTTGTACTGATGCTGGCAAGTGATGCAAGACATTGCAACCTACTACATTAGCGGCTTCCCAGCCAAAAATTCGCTCTGCTGTGGGGTTGACTAAAATCACCTGCATGTTGTTATCAATCAATACAGCCCCATCTGCGATCGTTGAAACTAGGGTTTCTAGTTTGGCTTTTTCTGCGGTTAGTTCCTCAATATTTTGTTCTTCATAGCGTTCTAATCGCTCTCCCATTTCATTAAAGCTTAAAATTAATTCCCCCAGTTCGCCCCCTAAAGGTAAATCAATACGCTGCTTGAAATTCCCGGTAGCAATTTGCTTTACCCCCACCAGTAATTCTTTAATGGGCTTGGTAATGGTTAAGGCATTAATCACTCCTGCCAAAATCACCATTACCCAAATTGTGATAAAAACGGCAATGGTGACATCGCGGGTAAAATTGGTGGAGATAACAGCGGTCTGATTGGGGTTGATCCCGATCGCTAATACACCTAAGTATTTTTTATTGACGATCAGGGGAATAAATACATCGGTGACTGTTCCATCTGGGGTCATGTGTTGCCGCACCATCGGCTTTTCCCCATCACCACCAGGGTAATCATCTGGCAGTTGTATCCGCCGTTTAATGGTGAGAGAGTTTTCTACCTCAGCTTCCCAAAAAGGAATGCCGAAAAAGATTTCCCCGGTTTCATCGGCGTAGAGCATATAACGCACGCTAGAGGTGCTGCTATAGAAGCGTTGGGAAAATTGGGCAACTTCGGTGAGATTATTGTCCGCGACTAGAGGGGCAACGTTGGCAGCAAGTAACAGCCCTAAATCACGACCAAAGCGGGTGTCATTCATCCGCGCATCCTGCTGAATTGTATTCACAGCCCAGAAGGTCAAACCACTCATCACCAAAGAGACTACCATTGTAGCTACAGCCAGCAGTTTAGTCTGGAGAGTGAACTCCGACCACCAACTTGCGATCGCATGTCGAATTGTTTTTAACAGATTTAGCATCTTAAATAAAGTTGTTAGTAGTCTTTGTTATAAAGCCCAACAACTTAAAAATTAACAGTTAATTTGACAAATATGTTAGAGAAAGAGGGAATGGGGCATTAGTAGCAAAATATTTTTATTGTCCCAAATACCCGATTGTAAGAGGGCGCGATCGCTAGGATGCTACTGCAAAATCTGTGTACTGCCGCATTTTAGGCTCATGGAATGCCAAAACTATATCTTCTTTGGCAACACCTGCACGAACTAGGTCAGTTGCGATTCCATCTTCAGTCCAATCTTCCTCAATCCAGAATTTGCCATCTCGAATCCGAACGTAGACAGTCATACCAGTAATGCGTTCGCCATTTTGCCAACAAGTTTTTGCCCATCTCGTTCAGCCCCAATTGGGCGTTCAGCACTGAGATCGGCGTATAAAGTTGTTCTTCGATACTGAATTACGTAGGGTTCGTCTGTAATCACCCAACCGTCCTTGATGAGTGCGTTTTTTACCGCATTATGGATAATGTCTAACTTGGGCATAGCTTAAGTATAAGTCGGACTTGCTGTCTGGCTTATGGGGTTTGCTTCCCCTGCTTCCCACTCGCTACTCTATGGCCGATATCTCTCCGGTAATACATCCCCTGAAACTGGATATGTTTGATACTAGCGTAGGCTTGGGCGATCGCTTGCTCAAAATTTTCTCCGATTCCAGTCACATTTAATACTCGACCCCCATCTGTGACTATTTCTTGTTGCTGGTTCAATTTCGTCCCTGCATGAAATACAGTTGCTCCTGCTGCCTCTGCTTGCTTAATGCCAGTAATCACCTGCCCCTTCTCATATTCTCCTGGATAACCACCAGAAGCGGCAACAACAGTTGCACATGCTCCCCCTTTCCAAGCAATGGGCGGCAATTCACTTAAACGCTGCTGTACACAGGCTAGAATCAACTCTTCTAGGGGTGTTTCTAACAGTGGCAAAATCACCTGGGTTTCGGGATCGCCAAAGCGACAGTTAAATTCCAAAACCTTCAAGTCGCCATCGGGTGCAATCATTAATCCAGCATACAGTACGCCTCGGTAATCAATGCCTTTAACTCGTAAGGTGGCGATCGCTCTTTCTAATACTTCTGTTTGAATGCGTGCCATCAACTCTGGTGTAGCGATGGGTGCTGGGCTGTATGCTCCCATCCCGCCAGTATTTTCGCCCGTATCGCCGTCACCAATTCGCTTATGATCTTGAGCTGGCAACAAGGGTCTAATTGTTAACCCATCAGTCAATGCTAAAACTGACACCTCTTGCCCAATCAAACATTCTTCAATGACGACAAATTCACCAGCACTGCCAAATTGTCCTTGAAAAATTGCATCAATGGCACTTTCTGCTTGTGCAACTGTTTCAGCTACCGTTACACCCTTACCAGCGGCCAAGCCATCAGCTTTAACAACAATTGGCGCTCCCTGAGATTTGACGTAAGATTTTGCTGCCGCAGCTTCCGTAAATACCGCAGCCCGTGCCGTCGGAATCCCTGCTTCTTGCATCAAGGCTTTTGCCCAAGCCTTACTCGCCTCAATTTGCGCTCCGGCTCTGACTGGGCCAAATACCATCAATCCTTTATCTTGGAGGTAATCTGTGATTCCCTTAGAGAGGGGGACTTCTGGCCCAACTATCACTAGAGTTATGCCATGTTCTAGAGCATATCGGCTCATCCCCTCAAAATCATCTACAGCTAAAGACAAGTTCTGGCAACGTTCCATACTTGCTGTGCCCCCATTCCCTGGTACACAGACAACTTGCTCAATTTGCTTAGATTGCAACAGTTTCCATACCAGAGCGTGTTCGCGCCCCCCATTACCGACAACTAAAACTTTCACTGATTTCCTCGTGTGTCCCTTGCAAAATGAGAATACCTTAACTGCTCTCGCGGATCAATTTTTCCATCAATTCTCGCACTTATGCAAGTTTCTTCTGGTTTACAAAAGAATTCAGGATTTAGGAGTCAAAATAGGCTCATTGGCGTCAATTTAAGGTCAAATCCTTGTCCCACATACACTTGAGACGCGATAAATCGCCGTCTCTACAAGTATTTTGGGCTTATCTGAATTGTAAGTTTTGTCTTAAAAATTAAATTTAACTAATTAGTATAATTTGAATTTTTATTGTTAACAATTACTAAATAAAGTTAGTAACATCTTTTTGGCATCAGTGTATTAGTTAAATTATCTTTTTTGCTGATACGAATTCAATAATCTCTGAAAAAATCATCAATCAATAACCAATTTTTGATTATAATTATTAACTTGTGAATATCGCGGTTAATCAGGATATAAAAAATCGGCAACATGGCTAAAATTATCGTTACTGGAGTCGCAGGTTTTATTGGTTCTCATCTTGCAGAAAGATTGTTACAACAAGGAAATGAAGTAATCGGGATTGATGAATTTAATGATTATTACGATCCGATGTTAAAGCGAAACAATATTGCACATTTGTATCGTTTACCTGGTTTTGCATTAATTGAAGGAGATATGCAGTTTTTAGATTGGCAGAAACTCTTACAAGATGTTGATGTAGTTTACCATCAAGCGGCACAAGCAGGGGTCAGAGCAAGTTGGGGTAAAGCTTTTCGAGGCTATACAGAACGAAATGTTAACGCTACACAAGTTTTGCTGGAAGCAGCTAAGGATGCTAAACATCTAAAACGATTAGTGTTTGCCTCTTCATCTAGTGTATATGGTGATGCAGAAACATTACCTACCCATGAGAGGATTTGTCCTCAACCGGTTTCTCCTTACGGCATTACAAAGCTAGCAGCAGAGTTTTTGTGTGAACTGTATTACAAGAACTTTGGTGTGCCCTGTGTGACATTGCGCTATTTCACAGTTTATGGCCCCAAACAGCGCCCAGATATGGCATTTCATAAGTTCTTTCAATCCATTTTGCACGATGAGGCGATTCCTATTTACGGTGATGGCCAGCAAACGCGGGAGTTTACGTTTGTTAGTGATATTGTCGCCGCTAATTTAGCCGCCGCTACCGCATCTCAAGCAGTGGGAGAAATCTTTAATATCGGTGGTGGTAGCAGGGTAGTTTTAGCAGAAGTTTTAGATACGATTGAAGAAATTGTTGGGAAGCCAATTAAAAGAAACCACATAGAAAAAGCGATGGGAGACGCGCGCCACACGGCGGCTGATGTATCTAAAGCGCAGAAAATTCTTGGATATCAGCCGCAAGTCTCCCTAAAAGAGGGTTTGACGCAGGAATGGGAGTGGGTAAAATCTTTGTATTCCTTATCTTCCTAATTTTCCTCATTCTCTTTATCTGTTTAACCGTTTTGCTTTTAGCTGTTAGTCAAAACAACACCTTGGCGCACAGCACGCTTGCGATTGCTTTTACGAGTACCTCCAGCCATCTGATATTGATGGCTATTTTTACCAAACTTATGAGCAACACCAAGCAAAATTTTTTCAGAATAATCTGCTAAATCTTGTTCATTTTCAATAATTTGGGTTAATAAAACATCAATATTAGAGAGGGTAGTATTGTAAGCTTCCAAAGATTGACGGAGATTTTCAATTTTGTCAGTATAATCTTTAACTGTTAAACTGTCTCCGACATCTAGAGTAAGACTGATAGATTTAATACTTGCCAAGCGCATCTCAGCTTTGCTAAGAATACGTGAATCGCGTTTTGGCCTTGCCATTAATTAATACTCCTTCACCTGAAAAGATAACGTAAACTTTTAGTAATTCTATAGTGGACAATTTTTTAAAAGGTTGTCCTGAGTAAAATTATTTATTTTTTTAAAGACTCAAATTTGAGTATTTTCACCAATTTTTATCGAGGAAGGCAGGAGGCAGTGTTGCGACTCCTTTCGACTTCGCTCAAGGCAAGCCGCTCAACAACCTCTTTCTCTCCCTTTTATAACCCAATACGCTTGGGTTATAAAAAAATTGTCGGTTGGGTAAAGCAAAGCGCAACCCAACAAAGATAAGGGACTTCCAACTAAAAAAATATCCCATCGCTGTCTAGGCAGGGGAGCAGG
>NZ_JAVRCS010000021.1:0-117342 GCF_034530635.1 Nostoc sp. EspVER01 | reverse complement strand
ATCTGAATGGTTTACTTGCTATTTGAGTGTTTCTGCCAAAAGTGGATGCTCCCGGATAATACCATTAAGCTATGGAATTTGAAGAGTAACAAATTGCTGCAAACTCTCACTGGGCATTCAGGTTGGGTGACTGGTGTCGCCATTAGCCCTGATGGGCAAATTTTAGCTAGTACCAGTTATGACCAGACTATCAAGTTATGGAATATCAATACAGGTAAGCTAGTTAACACACTTGCTGGACATCACAGTTATGTTTGGTCTGTTGCTTTTAGCCCCGATGGTCAAAATCTTGCCAGTGCTAGCGCAGACTACACCATAAAGTTATGGCACATTAGCACTGGACAACAACTCTACACGCTGGGCAACCATTCAGATTGGGTTAACTCTGTCGCTTTCAGTCCTGATGGCAAAACTTTGGTTAGTGGTAGTCGAGATATGACCATCAAGCTTTGGCGCTGCGCTATCTAACAACAAATTAAAAATTTAGAGAATTGAAGCAAATTGCTAGATTTTTTGATCGATGCATTAATTGACAGTTTGATAACATCCATCTTTGGGATACTCTTTCTCTTGATTAAGTATTAACTCTCTAAAGATTAAGTATTAACTCCCTGGAGATAGAGCCACTTGTTTGAATGCAGAGGTTATTCTGAGATCACCAACAGTTGAGTAGCAAATAAGACTCAATATTTATCAGCAACATATATTTTCAGTTCATTAAAACCTTTTGTTTTCACAAAGCTTTAGTTCGTCAATATTTTAATCTGAGGAGTTAAATCAACGGCTATGTCTATTCCTAATGAACGCGAAAGCAAAAACAGTGAAGTTAGGCAAGAATCTTACACTGATATTAATGGCAATACTCAGACCCATTACACACAAACCACTGAAACAGTTAAGAACAATACAACTAATCCCAACTCTTACACTAACGGTTACGTACATGGTCGAAATGTTGAGCGTAGCTACCAGCAAGCAGATTTAGCCCAACGTGATGAAAACAATGCTAGTGGTGGTTTGCTGTTGGGTATTATCATTACTTCCCTGCTTGGTTTAGTTATAGGTGGGGTTTGGTACTTCAATCAGCAGAATAACGCAGCGGTTAACAATGCTGTGCCAGTTGTGGTTCCTGTTCCGAGTAAGAGCGATCCAACTCCCAGTGCATCTCCTCAACCACCAACGATAATCGAAAGAACTACGGAAGTACCTGTACCTGTTGCTGTTCCTGTTCCTGTTCCCCAACAGCAAGTTACACCTCCGTCTGCACCTCGCCAACCGGATATTAACATTACTATTCCACCCCAGCAGCCTGCGGCAGAAAAAGCACCTTCTGTAACCCAGCCAGTTCCTAAAGCGTCACAAAGTCCGGCGACGAGTCCAACTACTAATACTCCGGCTTCGCAGAACGATAGTTCTACTAATACTGTTGCTCCTGGTACAAAAAGTGACACCTCTAAAACCACTACACCTCAAGGAGTAGACCAGTCAGACAGTACATCTAACAGCGGTTCTGGTCAGTAAAGGCTTCTGAACTTTCAGTCCACTTGGTAATGTTGGCATGAATGCGAATATTACCAAGTGGAACAAATTTTAAGCAATATTTCTGAATTGTTGCGAAAAATTAATGGTATTCAAGTTTAGTAAAGGTATCTTGTAGCTAAACAAACACAATGCTAGATTAAGACCAAGGTACAAACAGGTTAAAAGTTAAACAAAAACTTTCAAGTTAGAGCCTGTGCCTCCTGCTCTAATCTTCTCGCGATCGCTATGATTGGTTGTGACATCCGTTGAATGTGTTTTTGCCTTAAGTTCAATGAGTTGTTTTGGAGGTTTTAGAACGCACAGCCAGAAAATGCCTGCCTAGTTGGAATGTAAGGATGTGCAATTCTGAGTAAAGCGATCGCGAATACTGTCCACCAAATTTTAAGTTAGCCATTTCTGAATTCTCCAATCTTCAAGTAACCGCCCCAAGCTATTGAGATTTATCCATCGTAGCTTCAGGCGGTTTCTGCTTTGAGTGTTATGATGCATTTTTGTCATTTGTCATTTATTTAGACTAATAACCAATACTTCTCTACTAGAGGCTACGCCAACGACTACGCGGTAGTTGAATCTCGACTTACCTCGACTTCGCTCGGCACAAGTCGCTCGATTTCCGCGCAGCGATGCACTGAGCCTGTCCTGAGCGTAGCCGTTGGCGCAGCCTCTCGTAGAGAAGGGCGTAGTCGTTGTGTCAAAACTCAGTACAAGTAACCAATGACCAATGACTAATGACTAACTAAGGTAATTACAGTCACTTCAGGCGGACAAAATAAACGTCCTGGTTTATAAGTTCCTAAACCACGATTGACATATAGTTGATTTTCTTCCACCTTGTGAAAACCTTGCGCCCACTCCCAATATCGAACTACTTTTGAGCAGTCTCCTAATAAAAATGTTACCCAACGCCGTAATTTTTTGGGAATTTGTTTGAGTAGCTTTTTGTAATAGAGTACTAGAGGGCCAATGCCCGGAATCACGATGTGACCACCGTGGGTATGACCAGATAGTTGCAAATCTACGCGCCATTGTTGCAATATCTTGGCTGTATCTGGGTTATGAGATAAAACGATGCGCGGTGTAAGCGAGTCTAGTTGATTCATCACTGGTGCGGGGTAAAATTCCCGTGACCAATAATCAGCTAGTCCTACCAATGGTAATTCTTTTCCTAATGGATAGGCGATTTCATTCCAAAGTACGTGAACCCCAATGGTGGTTAACGCTTGTGTAACTTCTGCTTTAGAGTGGCTGTAATAGATATCGTGGTTCCCAAGTACGGCGTAGATACCACAGCGACTTTGCAGATGTTTGAGTCGAAGCACCAATTGATGGATTGGTGTGGGATCGTCAGTTACGTAGTCACCAGTTAATAGAATTAAATCTGGTTCAGCTTCATTAGTAAGTGCGATCGCTTTTTCTAACATATCTTCCGACAGTCGCAAACCATCATAGTGAAAATCTGACAACTGCACTAACGTTGTACCTTGTAAAGATGCAGGAAGTTCCGCAATCTTAACCGTTATTTTATCTACTCTTAAATGTCCCGTAAACAACCAATGCATAAGTTAACCGATACTCCTCATACCAGCGCTTACAGCTTACCAAAAATAAAAATGTAACTTGATAAAATGCAATAATTTATGTCATCTACTTCAGATACAATTAATTCATTCGATTTAAATTTTGGCGATGAAAGTAGCAGGTTATGGCTGAGTTTGTAAGCACTCATTAGCCAGAGTACCTGCTGAAATTGCGTTCTTTTTTGTTAGATTTGGAATTACCTACTCACCTTGTAGGGTGATCATAGTAACTTCTGGGCGGCAAAATAAGCGTCCTGGGAGGTAAGTTCCCAAACCACGATTGATATATAGCTGATTTTTACCTAGCCGATGCAAACCCTGCGCCCATTCCCAATGGTTGACTACAACAGAAACATTTACTTCTAGAAATGGGAATCGATGCCTCACTTTTCTGGGTATTTTTTTTACAAGCTTTTCGTAAAACAACGCCGCAGGACCAATTCCAGGAATCACGATTTGACCACCGTGAGTATGACCAGATAATTGTAAATCGACTCGCCATGTTTGTAATATCTCCGCAGTATCTGGGTTGTGGGATAAAACAATGCAGGGTGTGTCGGGGTTTAGCTGGTTCATAACTGTTGCGGGGTGGAATTCCCGTGACCAATAGTCAGCCAGTCCGACGAGTGGTAATTCTTTTCCTAGTGGATAGGCAATTTCGTTCCAAAGGACGTGAATTCCAATGCTAGTAAGGGCTTCTGTAACTTCTGCTTTTGCGTGTTTATATATATCGTGATTGCCAAGGATAGCATAGATTCCACTGCGACTTTGCAAATGTTTGAGTCGAAGTACCAGTTGGTGAATTGGCGACGGATCATCAGTTACGTAGTCACCAGTTAATAAAATTAAATCTGGTTTAGCTTCGTTAGTCACTGCGATCGCTTTTTCTAACATCTCTTCCGACAGCCGCAAACCATCGTAGTGAAAATCTGACAACTGCACCAGCTTTTTACCTTGTAAAGATGCAGGCAACCCTGCAATGTTAACCGTTAATGCTTCTGTACTCAACGGCCCAGATAACAACCAATGCATAAGACGTTTAATAAAGTTCAATCATAGCGCTTACAGCTTAACGAAACATTGTCAGTTCGTGTACAGCGACCAGTGCAAGTTATTGAAAATTTTATTAAAGCTGTAGGTTTTAGCGTATTTATACTTTTTTAAATCAGACGTAGCTTTGCTGTTAATTTACGTCAGAGTATGGTGCATTTCTTTGGAAGGCGAGGGATAGTGATTCATGTTACGTATATAAATCAACTATACGGTCAAGGTTAATTTTTATAGAGTATACTGTGCTACATACTACCACCTGTTGAACCAAAACATTTAAAACTGTTTATGTCATCACCTTCAGAACAATCATTCAGCGAAGATTTTACCCGCTTTATGCAGCACGTAGAAACACTGATCTATAAAGCAGGTTGGACAGTTGAAACTGCAAAGATCAATCAACCTGACTATGACCTAGTGGTCAAAAAAGAAAACCTAATTGTTGTTGTTCAGGTTAAATGGCTAAGAAGTAACGTAACAGCGCCACAGCTTTTAAAGTTTGCTGACTTTTTAGATTCTGACGAAGGCAAAAAATTTAATTTTGGTTGGTTCATAACTACAAAAGGGTTTGGTGGCCCAGCATTGGCATTAATCAGAACCTGGGGTAAAGATACTAAAGTTCGCTGTGGGATTGCCCATCAAAATAAGCTGGTTGCGATTCCTAGCGGCGAAGACCCTCCCCCACCTCCACCAAAAAAAGTTTACTTTGGAGTTTTTACCTGTAAAGGCGGAGTAGGAAAAACAACTGTAGCAGGTCATTTAGCAGGAGCATTAGCGCTGCAAGGATTTAATGTAGCACTTGTGGATTTAGACCCAGAACAAAATCTGCAAAAATTAGTAGGTGATGGGGTTTTTGTTCCCAATCCTAAAGGGGTAGGTACAACTATTCAAGTTTTTGATGGAAATGATTGGCATGAAGATGCTGCCCGTGACTGTCAAATAGTAATTTGCGATTGCTCGCCAGCATTAGAGCGTAATCCCTCAGAGCTAGTTAAGCGATTAGATTATTGTATTATCCCAACAACCTTCAATCCACTGGGAATAAGCAAGCACGGTAAAGTTATTCAAGATACTGTTAAAGAAATACGTGAAATCAATAATTTAGCTCATTTATTTGTATTAGTTAACAATTTTAAAGATCCTGGTATTAAACGCTTAAGGCTTCTTAAAGAAGTTTATTCTAATACTTATAAAGAAATTAGTAAAATAGATAAAAAATTTCATTGTATAGATCCAGAAGAAGTTTGCATTCGGACTAGCGACCTACTTTACTACTGGGGTATACATATACTCGAAAATCCAGAAAATCCTGCCAGTAGATTAGCTTTTGATCTAGTTGGCGGAAGATGCTACCCGCGTGAAGATTTTATCAACTTAGCAGATTACATTGAAAGAGAAGCTGGTATAGGAATTCTTAGAGCTAGTTAAAACTGTTAAGATAATTTTACACTTAGCGATCGCTAATCTTCCTATAAAATTTTTACCAATATCTGTCCCAAAATCGAGCTTAATACAGAAATTCCTCTCTAACCTGACGGTATAGAGAGGTTGAAGGGGCTTGCTTGGGGTTAAGTCTGTATTGGACTCTACTGAGAACCTCTATAATTACAAAACAGCGCCAGACTTATCACAGACTGGCGCTATTTTTTCAATTTAATTCACAGTTAAAAATAGTTAAATGAATTTGTTAAATCTTTGTCATTGATTTACCGCAATTTTTTATACAGCACTGCGGTTGGTTAATAAATTCCACAAGAAAACTGCGACAATTGCACCAAGAACTGCTACTGCAATACCTGGAATGCTGAGACTAGGAGCTGCTAGAGATAAAGTTCCCGTACTGAAAAATACACCTAAACTACCGCCAACAAAAGCACCGATGATTCCTAACAATATGGTTCCTAGAATTCCGCCACCTTGATGACCGGGGTAGATAGCTTTTGCGATCGCACCAGCAATTAGACCTAAAACAATCCAAGCAAGAATATTCATTGTTGTTAAGTTGGTAAACGTTTTTGACTTACAAATACATATTAACGATCTTCATTTCTAACTTAATCTACCATCAGAATTAATTATGAATATCCATTAGGAATAGTTTAATTGCTACGAGATTTTTAGTATATTGCGGCTACCATCCTGCTCAGGAGGAGTCGGCTATGGATATATGTGACAGAAATACCTGGCGATTGGAAATCGCGGCTATACAAACGTACTCCTTCGGGTTCTCCAAAGGAAAGGTGGGTTTAGTTTGTGTAGCCCCAGACTTATAGTCTGTTCGCGTAGCGTGCGCCTTAGCGCAGGGCGATTCGCCAAAACGGGATGCTCCCTTACGATTTGCCAATGTCCTAAGCTGTCTGACAAATGCTATATGACCCATTTGAGGTAGATAGTCAATTAAAAAAAAGCTCCTAGTAGGTCTTTAACTAGGGGCTTATATAAACTATTGCTTGGTAATTGCAGTATATGCATTTTTAATTAGCTCTCTCCTCTACTAGAAGAATTAAGCTGAGTTTTTAGAGACTGTCTCTAAAGTAATGTAAAGGAAGCAAAATCAGATAATTGAGACGATTGTTTATTCCTACCAACCTCATATATGGCTTTTAATTTTTAATTGCTTATCCCACGATCGCTGCCAATGACTTGATGGCCGATCAATGGGAACAGTCTGCGGTAAGACCAATGCATACTTAGGAAAATCAGACTTACTAAAGTCAGCAGCATGACGCCCAGAATCGTTGTATATGACTTGGTGCGCCACCAAAATTCATTTGCACTTAGTCGCACAAGCTTCCATAAGCTAGCTATATCGACGCTTTCAGAATGGTGAATGGTGATTGGTAAGGATGCTGCTGTGTTTTGTCGTGCAATTGTCATTTTAATTACTCCTTTAAACCCAAATGCTAAGACACTAACTTTAAACTACGGCAAGGCTATAGAGTTTACGTTATTTATATGTAATATCTCATAGCTTGATGCAAGAAGCAAGTTTTAAGGGGATTATGAATCGGGGATTGGGCATTAGTATTAAAAATTAGGTATTTACTAGATTGAAAACTATTTTCTAGTCCGAGTCCCTACTCCCAGTCCCCAATTCCCAGTTAAAATGCCTAATCAAATTTGGTTATCACAGTTGCAAAAACATCGAGCGATCGCAGTTATCCGCGCCCCCCAAATCGAATTGGGGCAGCAAATGGCAATGGCTGTAGCATCTGGGGGAATGCAGCTAATTGAGATTACCTGGAATAGCGATCGCGCTGGGGAATTAATCAGTCAACTACGTTCGGAATTACCAGCCTGTATCATTGGCACTGGTACGCTATTCAATGTGCAGCAGCTAGAAGAAGCGATCGCGTCTGGGGCGCAATTCCTCTTCACACCCCATGTTGATTCGGCAATGATTCAAGCAGCACAAGAAAAAAATGTGCCGATTATACCAGGAGCTATGACTCCTACAGAAATTGTTACTGCTTGGAGTCAGGGCGCTAGTTGTGTAAAAGTGTTTCCCGTACAAGCAGTGGGAGGGATTAACTATATCAAAAGTTTGCAAGGGCCACTGGGTGAGATTCCCTTAATTCCTACTGGCGGCGTGACTCTAGAAAATGCCAAAGAATTTTTGCAAGCTGGAGCGATCGCTGTCGGTTTGAGCGGGGAATTATTTCCCCAAAAGCTTGTCATAGAGGGAAATTGGTTAGCGATCGCAACTCAGGCAAAAAACCTAATGCAACAGTTAGGTTAACTTAGAATCAAATCATCAAACATCCACGTCTATTAAAGTAATAGATATGGAAATAAAGGTGAAACCTGATAAGTTTCTCAAGACCCCATGATTTGAGTGTGAGTGTATCTAAAATGAAAAGACAAATTTCTCCTGACTGGGTGCGTCGCTTACAAGTACTCCTCACTGGTACAGCACTGTCCTTAAGTGTTTTTACTACTACTGGAACCAGTGAAGCTTGGGCGAATTCCAAAAATCAAGTGATTGCACAAAAAATCCAGACATTACAAAAATCGGATAAGCGCTGGATTCAAATTGATCTTTCAAAGCAACGGTTAATAGCTTGGGAAGGTGACAGAGTGGTTTATGGAAGTGCTATTTCCTCTGGCAAAAAATCCACTCCCACTCTTATTGGTACTTTTAATATTCAATCCAAGTTCAAAACTACAAGGATGCGGGGAAGCGGCTATGACGTTCCCAATGTTCCTCATGCGATGTTTTACCAAGGCAATTACGGTATTCACGGGGCTTACTGGCATAAAAGGTTTGGTACGCCAGTCAGCCACGGCTGTGTAAATCTCGCACCTAAACACGCTAAATGGCTATTTGAGTGGGCATCGGTAGGGACACCAGTAGTTATCCAGAAATAGTAGGTGAAGCAACCAAAAGGCAATTTGGATAAAATCATTAATAACAACAAATCAAGACAATTAAGTGATTCCCAGCAAGATTTTATGCTGGGAATCTTCGGAGTCCAAATTACCGAACTTGAAATAAAATATAGAAAAGGGCATTAAAGATTTGCCTAATAAATAAGCGGAAATCCTGACAATTACTGTGTGAAATTAGAAATGCAAATATGAATTCGGGGAAAGTTTGCATTTAGACATTTAAATGACAGATTTTTTGTAAAGGTTGTCCTTTGTAATTGGTTGTTGGTCATTGGTATTAGGACTCATCATTTAATTAAGGACAAATGACAAATATACCAATTGAATGTGGATTAGCTTAGGACTTGTCTTGAGAAGCATTAGCGGATGAATTGCGTAAATCCTCCACAGAAAGTGAGTAGTCACTCTGGAATTTGGAGTTTTCCAGAAAATTACTTCATTTCATAATTTTTGCGTAGTTTAAAAGGTGAGGCATAATGCAAACTTGGATTCGCCGTGGTGGGATTCGTTCTTCAGGAACTTTTTGTACAGGCGTGGCGCTGATGGTGGTGACTTTATTCTCTTGGTCATCGCCGTTAACAGGTACACCCAACTCGACTACAGCAACAGCCACGTCAGTCGATGAAAACAGCATCACTGTATCTAATAATATTAGCCAATCTCGCTGGATTGAAATTGATTTGTCAGAGCAACGTTTACGTGCATGGGAAGGTAATAAACTTGTTCATTCATATCGCATTTCTGGAGGTAAGCGAGCGACTCCTACACCCATAGGTAGATTTCGGATTAATTCTAAGTATCGTACTCATCGGATGCGAGGCAGAGGCTACAACATTCCTGACGTTCCTTACACAATGTATTTCTACAGAGGGTATGCCATTCACGGCGCTTATTGGCATAACCGTTTTGGGACTCCAGTCAGTCACGGTTGCGTAAATTTACCTGTTAAGCAAGCTCGCAATCTTTACAACTGGACTTCAACAGGAACATTAGTAGTTGTGCGGAAATAATTGCTAATTCGTAATAAATATCTGCAATTTTTCCTTTGATGTATAGACGGGTGCGTTCATGGAGTTAAGCACCTGTCTATACATAATTGCTAGACTAAAAACACATTTTTGAGTAATTGGGAATATTCTTCACTGTCTATGCTTAAAAATGGTTTGTAAGGTGTAATGGTAACAATCGCAGAATTTAAACGAATTATCATATCAGGGATTGGGATTGAAACTGTCTGTAAAGGTTGAAATTAATTAAGATTTCCTTAAATATTTTTTGAAATGTCCTCTATATAAATTTTGGGGCGTAATCTTCTTAATAGAAGACTTCTATTTCTGCACTTGCTAATTGTGGATCATTTGCCAAACAAGTTACCCCAAGACTTATTTAAGGATCTAAAGCGGGATTTTCAGGTGATCAATCGGGCGCTGCGGGTGTTAAGTGCCTGTACGCAAGCTGTGATTCGAGCCGTCGATGAAGCAACGCTACTGCAAACCCTTTGTCACCTGATTACTGAAGAGGCGGCTTACCGCATGGCATGGGTTGGGTATGTTTGTCACGACGAAGCTAAGACTGTTGAACCTGTTGTCTGGGCAGGCTACGAAGCTGAATACTTGAAGACTGTGAATATTACCTGGGCAAATACACTACGAGGACAGGGACCGACCGGCAGGGCAATTCGATCGCGCCGGCCCATCGCCTGCCAAAATATGTTGGAAGACCCCAACTTTGCTCCCTGGCGTGAGGCGGCACAGCAACGTGGCTATCAATCCTCGCTGGTAATACCTCTATTTGATGGAGGAGAAGTTTTTGGAACTTTGAATATTTACTCCTCTGAAGCCGATGCGTTTAATCCGCAAGAATTAGCTTTGTTGACAGAACTTTCAGATAGTTTGAGTTTTGGTATCCTAGCCTTGCGGGCAAAGCAGAAACGCCAGCAGCTAGAACAGTCATTGAAACTCTCGGAAGATAAATTTGCCAAAGCTTTTTATAGCAGCCCGATCGCTAAAAGTATCACCACTCTCGATGAGGGACGATATTTGGATGTGAACCATAGTTTTGAGTGGCTGTTTGGGTATGTCCGAGAGGAGGTGCTAGAGCGTACAGCTTTAGAAGTGCAGATTTGGCAGAAAGCAGACGATCGCCAATATATGCTTCAAGAGTTGAAATTCCACAGAAAACTCAGAGACTATGAAGCGAAACTTCAGAAACATAACGGCGAACAAATTCTTTGCTATGTTTCGGCTGAACTAATTCAAATTGAAGAGACAATCTGTATCCTCTCTGCGATTGAAAACATTACCGAACGCAGACAGGCAGAACTGATGATTTTGCGGATCAATGAAGAGTTAGAACAGCGCGTTACCGAACGTACTGCCGAACTGACCGAGGCGACCAAAAAATTGCAACTATTAAATCAGGAGTTGCAGCAATCAAATCAGGAATTAGAACAGTTTGCCTATGTCGCCTCTCACGATTTACAGGAACCCTTGCGGGCGATCGCAGGATATACCCAATTACTAATGAGTGAGTATGGCGATCGCTTTGACAGCACAGCCCAATCCTACGCTAACTTTGTGGTGGATGGGGCAAAGCGAATGCAACAACTCATTCAAGATTTGCTGGCATACTCACGGGTGGGCACTCGTCGTAAGGAATTTGTCACCACTGATTGTAATCTGGCTGTGCAGCAAGCACTACGTAACTTGCGTGTGGCGATCGCTGAAAATCAGGCTACTATCACCGTCGAACCACTACCAACGTTAAACGCAGACCAAAATCAACTAGTGCAACTCTTCCAAAATCTGATTAGTAATGCAATTAAATTCCATGAAGACAATCACCCTGATGTTCAGATTCAATCCACAAAACGCGATCGAGATTATTTATTCCAGGTGAAAGATAATGGTATTGGTATTTCGTCGCAATATTTAGACCAAATCTTTGAGGTATTCAAACGGCTTCACACCCACGATGAATATCCCGGTACAGGAATTGGACTAGCCATCTGTAAAAAAATTGTGACGCGCCATAGTGGAGAAATTTGGGCTGAATCTTCCCTTGGCATCGGTACAACATTTTATTTTACTATCCCCTGTAGTATTTATGAGTAGCAATTCTAATTTACGACCCATTGAAATTTTATTAGTTGAGGACTCTGCTAGTGATGCCAATTTAATCATTCGCGAACTTGGCAAAGCTGAAGTTGCCCATAATTTGCATTGGGTCAAACATGGTGAGGCAGCTATAGATTATCTCTGTCATCGAGAAAAGTTTGTCGATGCCCTACGTCCCGATCTGATTTTGTTGGACTTAAACCTCCCCAGAATAGATGGTCGTGAGGTGTTGAAAATAGTTAAAGCAGATTCAGTTTTGAAACGAATTCCGATTGTAATTTTAACGACATCAAATGATGAAGAAGATGTTCTAGACTCCTATAATTTTAATGCCAATTGCTATATAACCAAACCAATTGATATTCAGAAATTTATTCGTGTTGTTCGACTGATTGATGAGTTTTGGTTGGCTGCTGTTGAGTTACCTGGTGAGTAGAGTTAGCCTCTACCTTTATTAAATCCCTGGTCTAATACTTCATTTATATCCGATATTGTCAGCCACGGAGATTCATTTTTATATGCAGCAAGAATCTATTGAAGTTTTATTAGTAGAAGATAGCCTTACAGATGCCCAGTTGTTTGAACGCGTGTTCTTTAGAGCAGCGACCGGTGATTGGAAACTAGTTCATGCAAAGCGGTTGAGCGAGGCTATTAACTATTGCTGTACGAAATCATTCCATCTGGCATTGCTCGATCTACGGTTGCCTGATTCTGAGGGATTGGCAACTGTATCAAGGTTGCATCAAGTGATTCCTGACATTCCAATTATTATTTTGACCGTATCTGATGATGAAGAATTAGCCTTGGAAGCGATGGCGCAGGGGGCACAGGATTATCTGGTGAAAGATCAGGTGACGATCCAACTTCTGCGGCGTAGTATTCGGTACGCAATCGAGCGATCGCAAATTCTCCAACAACTCAAAAATCGCGAACGAGAAGCATTAGATGCACTGGATAAAGAACGGGAATTAAACCAGCTTAAGTCCTACTTTGTTTCAATGGTATCCCATGAATTTCGGAATCCCTTAAGTGTATTACGAGTTTTGAGTGAAGTGCTACTCCACTATGATAGCAACCTGACTGTGGAGAAGAAAGAAACTTATTCTCAACAGATCAATACAACAGTTAACCACATGTGTCAACTTTTGGATGAAGTGATCTTGTTGGGAAAAGTTGATACAGGGAATTTTGAAATTGAATTAAGTCAACTTCATCTCCAAGATTTTTGTGAGGAGTTAATCGCCTCTTTGGAATATAGCGATAAGAATCAACATTCCATCATTTTAGATTTTCAGTCAAATTTACATCTAATAGAATTGGATGCTGCTCTTTTAAGGCATATCCTTTCCAATCTCATTTCAAATGCACTGAAATATTCTCCATCTGGTAGTGAAGTTCGAGTTGAAGTCAGTTGCCTAAATGATAAAGTGAAGTTTTGTGTTAGCGATCGCGGTATTGGTATTCCTGAAACCGATCGGCATCGATTATTTGAAACCTTTAGCCGTTGCAACAATGTTGGAAAAATTCAAGGAACTGGGCTGGGGTTGGCGATTGTTAAACGTTGTGTTGATTTATATACAGGAGAAATTTCTATTGAAAGCCAAGTTGGTATTGGTACTAACGTTACAGTATTATTACCAATAGGAAATTCTGCGTTCCGCGAAAATTAAGCGAGAAAACACACACCCAAGCAGATATGATGATTGCTGCTACTGCTCAAATTCATCAATTACTCTTAGTAGCTGACAATATCGGTTGCGGTATCCTACTTTTAAATCCTTTTAGGGATTTCCAAGAAATAAATTATTCAATTTTGTGGGGTGGGCAACATGACATTGGTGTCAACTTAAGCTGGAAATAGCTTATCTGTTGGCTTCCATGCCCGCCCGGAAATAAATTTTCGGGCTAATAGCTTAAGTCTACTGAAGTAGACTGGAGATTTTTGGTGCTATTTAGTCATCTTCAGATGACTTTAGCGATGATATCATGTCCGCTTGATTGCTTATTAAACCCGAAGAACCCCACCCCGCCAAAGCTGTGCTTTGTCTCCCCTCCCCGCAGGCGGGGAGGGGTTATTTTATTATGGGTAATTTGGCGAACATGATATGAGACGGGAATTGAAATTCCCGGCGGACAAGCGGTTTCGCGTTAAGTTGACACCAATGGCAACATGAGCGCCCCTAATCATGGGCTATCGTGTCGCCCACCCCACAAGAAATAGTTGGATATTTTTTTATTTGGAAGTCCCATTAGTTAACTAACTCAACTGTGCCACAAGTTGATTCTCCAAAAGTGTGTCATTCGTTAACAAGTCTTCAACCGTGATTCGTAAAAAGCGTTGTTCATCAACTTGAAAGAGGATTTTAATACGATCGCTTCCAGGATACCCGGCTGGTGTCAGTTGGGCAATTGTCCTCGCGCCTTCTTGATCGTTGAGGGGTTTGACGCTGGTTTCACTACTGTCCATACGGCGAGTAATTAAGCGATCGCCATCAAAATAAACCTCAGTACTACCTGTATCTGCTCCCAATTCTCCCATAATTAGTTCAATGCTGGGCTGATTTTCTACAGAAGCGCCTAAGACTAATTCCACTGCTTGACTCATTGGGTATGCCTGTCCAGCTTTAATTAAAGAATGCCATTTGTGACGCTGATTGCGACGATCCCAGTAGCGGATACCATAACTATGGTAAAGAAAGTCCTTGATTTGTATCCCTTGTGCTAACTGTAATGCACCTTGAGCGATCGCTTCAAAGGGACGTTCGCAACGGATTTTTTCTGGCTCAAAATACTGTTTGATCCATGTCTGCACTGCTGGCAATTGCACTGTCCCACCAACTAACAAAACTGCATTAATATCTGGAAGTTCTATCCCTTGCCGTCTTGCTTGCTGCAACAGTGTTGTCATCGACTCATCCAATAACTCAAAAAAAGCGTGTTCTTTGAGGATATTTTCAAAAGTGTCGCGGTTTAGTTCCAGTTCATAACTTTCAAATGTCTCATCGTCAAAATAAACTTCACTAGCTTGATTTTGGGTTGATAGCTGAATTTTTACCCGTTCTGCCAATCTTGTTGTCAAGGGACTTACTGCCAACTCTTGAGTTTTGGCAAAGTAATCTACTAACCAGTTGTCAATATCAGTACCGCCCAGATTTTGCCCAGCTTTCGCCAATACACGGGCAGTTTTGACTTTTTGTTTGGAATCTTCAGCCAGAGACTTATTACCCCACTTGAGGATAAATCCTAACGGCTTGGTGGTTGCTTGGACACCTCGATCCAGCCGCACAAGGGACAAATCCAAAGTACCACCACCAAAGTCAATCACCAAGAGATTTTCTTGATCTGCCAAGCCATAACCCAAGGCGGCGGCTGTGGGTTCATCCAGCATTCGCACTTGTTCGACGGGAAGGGCTTGACAAACTTTTCCCAACCAGTGACGATAAGCTTCAAAACTGTCAACGGGTACAGTTAACACTAAAGAGTCTAACCCTCCTTCCAGGGGTGCTAGTTGTTCAATTACTTGAGTGAGGAACCATTGCCCGACTTGTTCAAAGGTGACAATTTGCCCATCTAATTCTGGTAAGAAACCTTGGATATCTGCACCAATACCGCGTTTGAAGCTGCGGAAAAATCGCGTTTCGCCTTTGAGGTCAAAACCGCGATCGCGTACTTGTTGCCCGACTAAGACTTTATTTTGGGCTGCGTCTTCAACATAAACCAAGCTGGGAATCAGTGGCGGATTGAGACTTTGTTTAATTGATAAGCCTGGTAGAGTCAGGGTTTCTGGCTGCTGGGTTACAGGGTTCCAACGAGCAATGACTGTGTTGCTAGTACCAAAATCGATTGCGATCGCCATATTTTATATTTATTCTCTCGCACAAAGATACCAAAGCTGCTTTATTTGTGATTATTCTCTATAACCCACCAACAATGCAATTAATGATCTAAGGGCAGTTTAATAAAATCAAGAATGCGATGCCTAGATTAGCTACGCTTACGCAAAAAATTATTTGGCGAAACTCCTCCTAACTCCTAACTCCTAACTCCTAACTCTTGATGTAAGCTCAATCTTCATTCCGTAACTGCCAGACTGCACCAAAAGCAGCCCCAGCCCCAGCTAATAATCCAGTACTCATTCCTTGGATAGTTTTTTGGAATGGATCTTGGGTTAGGCACTCACTTGTAACCTTACTGTCTTCCAGGCAGAGACTACTTTCTGCCCAACCAGCAGTACCTCCTAAAATTACACCAGTGATACTACAGGAAACAATTAGCAGCAGAAGACGTTGTGTTTTTCTAGCCATAGATGGATGTTTTACTCAATTTTGTATTTTAGACTTTAGACTGGGTTAGTGTGTAAATACACTTGGTTTAAATAAAAAATTTTAGATTTTTCCATACTTGAGCCACTGTTTAACCGGGCTGCTTCAGCAAAATTATAAATCTAAAATTCTGTCAAAGGTTGGCAAAAGTTGGAAATTTTAGTTGACTCTTAACTACTTTACACATCCAAGCAGCAGATGTCAGCTGGTTTATGGCTCAAGAGGCTAACTCATGTGTATCGCTGTAGTAGTCTGTCTTAATATTGATGGGTAGAACTTTAGTCTTGAGAAAACAAGGACTAAAATCCTTACTAGAAATCCTCAAAACTAGTTTGACGTAGTATTCGATGAGTTACTGTCCACGGATGCTCAAAAAGCATTTAATCAATCTTCAAGTTGAAAGGCAAGCGAGCGTAGATCCCCTGTAGATCGTTCATCTTTTGCAGAATATCTACTTCCTGTTGTAATTTCTGAAATTCAGCGGTGGGGGATTGGATTGTTTGAGTTGCGTCCCCTCAATTCCCAAAGCAGTCCGCGCTTCTGGTGTTGCCCGCCTAAAAAAGCGTTCTCCTGATTACGACCTTGGCAAGGCCAACTCATCCGCCTCGCTGTTCAAATTAGCCTATTTAGGCAAGACTCCAATAAAACAAAAAAAATCTGTGTATTTAGATACTTTTTAGAGATTTTTTTCATAAATGTCATGTTATTGTAACTTAAGCAAAGCCTTGCTCAGTCAATTCAAGGAGTCATGAGTATCGAGTGGTTGATTCATGATCGATAGTAAAAAAGTTCGGTTGAAGTGGCAAAATTATTGGTTTAAAACCTTTGGTAGATGGCGCTCGTGTCCGCTAACCTGTCCAATAGAAAGACCTCATCATCGGCATGTTTTTTGGAGTTGGATCGGTAGTTTTTTAGCCATCACAGCAACGTCCTACCTTGCTGTCAAAACTAATTCTCCTTTGCTGATGGCTCCTTTTGGTGCTACAAGTGTCTTGATCTTTGGTGTCCCTGACAGTCCTTTGGCTCAACCTCGTAATGTCATTGGGGGTAATCTTTTAGCTGCCATAGTGAGTCTGATAATTCTGCATTTTTTCGGTTCCTCTCCCTTGGCAATGGGAATGGCTGTTTCTAGTGCGATCGCAATTATGCAGTTTACCGGAACTGTACACCCACCTTCGGGTGCTGTTGCATTAGTCGTTATGATGACGAAACCGGACTGGCAATTTCTGCTAACACCTGCCTTTGAGGGATCGATGATTCTAGTGCTATGCGCTGTGATCTTTAATAATTTAGCAGCAGAAAGGACGTATCCAAAGCACTGGTTATAACATTAATTTCTAGAGCAAAATTAATCGTATCAAGTACAAAATGTAGGGGCAATTCATGAGTTACCCCTACAAAAAATTACTCAATCTTCAAGTTAAAAGGCAAACGGGCGTAAACTCCTTGCGGATCGTTCATCTTTTGCAGAATCTCTACTTCCTGTTGTAATTTCTGAAATTCAGCGGTGAGGGGATTGGCTGATTTGAGTTGCGCCCCCTCAATGCCTAAAGCAGTCCGCGCCTCTTCTGTTGCCCGCCCAAAAAAGCGTTCTCCGAAGCTGCTAGTGCGAGGATATTCTTGCACTTCCCAGTCTTCTCCTAGTTTCGCTTGTTTGGCAGTGTATGCGATCGCAGTATTCAAACCACCAATTTCATCCACTAAACCAATTTCTTTGGCTGCCTCACCCGACCAAACCCTTCCTTGGGCAATTTCTGCTACTTTTTGTTCTGGGAGTTTCCGACCTTGAGAAACTTTATTCAGAAACATACTATAAATCCGGTTAACACTGCGCTGATAAATTTCTAACTCTTGAGGCGATTTCGGACGCGAAACTGTTTGACTATCAGCATAGCGCCCGGTTTTCACCGAATCCCAAGTAATACCATTATTATTGGCCAGCTTTTCCCCATTGAATAGCACCCCAAACACACCTATTGAGCCTGTAATGGTATTTGGTTCGGCAAAAATGCGATTAGAGTCGCTAGCAATCCAATAACCACCAGAGGCGGCGACATCACCCATTGATACTACAACTGGTTTTACCTCACGAGTTAATTTCACTTCTCGCTGCATGACTTCGGCTGCGGTAGCGCTACCACCAGGACTATTAATTCGTAATACAACAGCCTTCACATCTTTATCTTGTCGTAGTCTGTTGAAGATTTTCGCAAAGCGATCGCCTCCTACTTGCCCATCTTCTCCTTTACCATCGACAATCTCGCCCTCAGCATAAACAACGGCAATTTGATTTTTGGAGTTACGTTCTACACCCAAAGATTTACCAGAAACTTGTGCGTAGCTACTCAGGCTAATTTGTCGAAATGTTTTGTCTTCTTTATCGCTATTTGTAAACTTTTTCAAGTCAGCGACAACTTCATCGGGGTATTGTACTTGATCGACTAAACCGCTAGTTTTGGCTTGTGTGGCTTCTAGTAAAGATTGATTATCTGCGATCGCTTGCAACTTTTCCGGTTCAATTTTCCGACTTCCGCCGACAGCAGTGCGCCACTCTCCCCAAACATCATCCAACAATTTTTGAGTTTGTTCGCGGTTTTCTGGACTCAACTTGTTGAGAATAAATGGTTCAACGGCTCCCTTAAATTTCCCGACTCGCACGACTTGAACACCAATGCCATACTTCTGTAATGCTCCCGTTAAGAACATTGGTTGTGAACTCAAACCGTTGACTTCCATCATTCCCAGAGGATTAAGGACAATGGAATCTGCCACTGAACTCACGTAATATTCCTTTTCACTCCAATCACTGCCATAGGCAACAATCTTTTTTCCCGCAGCGCGAAACTCCTCTAGCGCTTTCCGAATTTCTTTTAGAGAGGCATAGCCAACATTACCAGCTTGGCTTGTGTTAGTTGCATCCAGATAGATCCCGACAATGCGCGGATCGCGTCGCGCCTTTTCCAAAGTTTCTATAACTTTGCGGAGTGCCATTCTATCTTCATCGACACCTGATATTGTGTTTTGAAACAGTTGCCCTGAACTAGGCTCGCCATCAGTAATTTTCATTGACAAGTCAAAAACCAACACTGACTTATTTTTCACATTTGGCCCAGTATCTTTAGACGAGCTAGCAGCCAATATCAGCAAGAACAGTCCAGTGGTTCCCAGACCAGCGAAAATAATTAGTCCTAGTAAAGTGCCAACTAAACTAGCAAAAGTTTGTTTGATAAAATTACGCATTAGTTATTTAGTTATTAGTTATTGGGCAAAACAGTTTCGTTAGCGGTAGCGCGGCATTGAGCCAGTTCTGAGTAAAAAAGTGAGATTCCCCACTCATTACTCATTACTCATTACTCATTACTCATTACTCATTACTCATTACTCATTACTCAACACTCTTGAGGAGCATTGGGCATTTACAAATGACAAATGACCTATCTACTTATTCTATGCGCTGTAAACTGCCAGAGTGCTTTAACTGATACAAGGTGGCATTGCCAGTACAAAATAAGACTGTGGTGATTTCAGCGATTAATACTTCAGCGAGTTCGGCTACTGCTGTCTCCGATGTTGCTGCTGCTTGTAAGAAAGGCATTGCTAAACCAGCTATATCTGCTCCCAAGGCGATCGCAGCTGCAACATCCAATCCATGACGCAAACCTCCCGAAGCAATTAAGGGCACATCTGGTGCGATCGCTCTAATAGTTGTAATGCACTCTGCTGTTGGTAAACCCCAATCGGCAAACGTCCTTCCTAGGCGACGCTGCAATGGATTTTCTGCCCGTTCGCTTTCTACTTTTGCCCAAGAAGTACCGCCCGCACCGGCGACATCAATTGCTGCTACTCCAGCGGCGATGAGTTTGTTGGCGATCGCTGCTGAAATGCCGTTACCAACTTCCTTTGCAATCACGGGTACTGGTAATTTTGAGCATAATATAGAAATCTTGTCAAGCAAACCCCGAAAATTAGTGTCACCTTTGGGTTGAATGCACTCTTGTAAAGGGTTAATGTGTAAAATCAGGGCATCAGCCTCTAAGATATCAACTACCCGCAAACATTCATCTAAGCCGTACTTGTAGTTAAGTTGCACAGCCCCCAAGTTTGCAAGTAGCAGAACGTCAGGGGCATACTTGCGGACAGCAAAAGTATCAGCCACCTGGGGTTTTTCCACCGCTACGCGCTGGGAACCGACACCCATTGCAATTTTGTAGTGTTGTGCTACTTGGGCCAAACGTTGGTTAATGATTGCGGCTTGTTCTGTTCCGCCAGTCATGGAAGAAATTAATAAGGGTGCGTCAAGGTGTTTCCCCAAAAAAGTTGTACTGATATCAATATCGTCGTGGTTCAATTCGGGTAAGCAAGAATGGGTGAAGCGATAACGTTCTAGTCCATTGGTGATTCGATCGCACTGAACATCTTCTTCTAAGCAGATGCGAATGTGATCGGCTTTGCGATTTTGAGTTTGTGCAGAGATATTGGTAGGGGCGTTCACTGGTGGGTATGGCTAAAAGGATTTGCTTGCGATCGCTATTGTTACATTGTCTGCAACCGTATTTGTATAACAAAAATATTTATTTTTGCTATCTTTCGGGTACGTTACGCTATTGATAACATACCCATTCACTCATTTTATGAGTTAATTAATATGGTTTTACAAACAGAAAAGCGTTATTACACCCCAGAAGAATATTTGGAATTAGAAGAGAAAGCTGAATATAAAAATGAATACAGAGATGGAGAAATTATACCTATGACAGGGGGAACAACTAACCACAACAAAATTGCACTTAATTTTTGTCGCAAGTTTCCCCTGACAGTGCAAGGTCAAGCTTATGACATATATATGGCTGATGTTAAAGTATCAATACCCCGTTATCGCCTTTATACTTATCCTGATATTATAGTCATCAAAGGTAAGCCTATTTATGAGGGAACAGGTACAACAACTATTACCAATCCCTTATTAATTGTTGAAGTCTTATCAAATTCAACTAAAAATTATGACAAAATAGATAAGTTTAAATATTATCGTTCGATTCCTGGTTTTCAAGAATATATTATGATTGACCAGTATAGTTTTGCTGTGGAACAATTTGCCAAGCAAGCAGAAGGTCAATGGATTTTCAAGGAATATGAAAGTGAAGATGCATTTTTAGTCTTAGATTCTATCGATTTTCAAATTGCCTTGCGTGATCTTTACGAACGGGTGAATTTTGAGTTGATTGAGGAATAAAACTGTGATCGTGCGCTGCTTATGGCGTGGGCATCATTCACAGCGAATGATGCCTAATTGTTGCTCATTACGCCGTCTGTGTAAATCAGTAACTATGACGTATAAATCAGCTTACATAAACACTTGTCCTTGTGTTGCCTATTCTCTTCAGTATCACATAAAATCTGAGTATAATAAACTTTTTGTATAAAAATTGACCCTAAGTTTTACTTACCAAACCTGTTACATAACTTTTAATCGGTTAGCCTCTAACCCATGTCCATTAAGGGTTTTAGTTAATTTTGTTTCCAACTCAGTATTTACACTTCCAGTCTCCAAATTTCAACATTACCTGTAACATCAACCTGACAAGCTAACCGCGCATGAGAATGATTAGCTGCTAAAGTTTCCAGCATTTCTTGTTCATCAGATTGAGGAGGAAGAATATCACCAATAACCTCAACTAAACAAGTGCCACAAATACCAGTCCGACAACCAAATAAAACAGGTGAATTCTGAATCGTGAGATGTTCAGACAAATTTTCATGACATTCCAGAGTGATAGGAACAAAATCACTTCCCGGAAAGTATATCTTACAGAAGTCAGCCATAATAAGCAACAATCTTACCTAAACAACACTTTTCCATTCCTCTCTGCGCCGGTCACTGAGCGTAGTCGTAAAGCCTGCGGCATAGCTTCGCTTCGGGCGCAGCCTCTTGTAGAGAAGTGCTGCGTCTCTGCGTGAGCTAAAAATAAATCCCCTCGGTTTTCAAAACCTTGAAAAGCCATTTTTTGAGTCGCCAAATATCGAGAAATTGAATTAGTAGCCATCAGCGACATATCCCGATTACGTTGCCAAAGATAATCGAGCTTTTCAATATACACCTGATAAGATTTCATTGCCTCCTGATGAGTTGAGAAACTGCGCTGCAATCCTTCCGACTCCTCCGTAAAACAACACCGCATCATTTCTTTAGCATCATTGTCACTCATCTCAAAAATAGGCGATCGCAACACCCGATAAATCTTGCCATACAGCGCCGGATCGTACCAAAAAATCCCGTTTATCGCAGCCGAAAAATGAAAATGATCGCGCTGACATCCTAGCAATCCTAAATTAGCCACCAGTCGCTCAAAAGCAGTCGGTGGCTTAAGGCAAGTGACAACATCGTGAGATATAATTGTCGAACTATTGAAGTGAAAGCTTTCATCCATAAAGTGATAATAGGAGACTTTAGCCGGAATTGGAGCAGCTTCAGGATGGGGATGCTTTTGATAATAATTGCTGAGTTTGTGCTGTACTAACTTGCCGTTTAGTGTCCGCACTCCCCGGACTGTAAAATACTGACAAGCCAAAAAAGTATTATTCGCAGAAATCAGCCCAAAGTATTGAAGTTGAATTTTTTTCCACCAAGTTTTTAGGGCATTGGTGTCAGCATAAACCATCGTTTCTGTAAAGGGGCCGCGCATGGGGTAGGTAAAGATAAGTTCCCCAAACAACGCTTGTTCAACCTCTTTGGCAATTGTGCGGAAGGCGTTAATGTGCGATCGCTCTTGGGCGGATTCCAAATCTAAGGTATCGCAGATTAAGCGAAAATCCTCTTGGGCGTAAAGTCCGGCTGCACTGGTTTGATTGAAAAAGATAGTGGCAATTTCCGCAGAAACAATTTGTGAGTAGTAAGCTACCCAGTAAAGTTGGTTTAAAATTATACGCTGATGTTGACTGGACTGTTCCCATAAAGGTGTACCATATAGGAGGGAAAATTCCTCTGGGTTCCAATACTCGTTTTGACAATCTTCGTAGCGAAAATTGCTAACTGCTTCATCCATTAAAGCAGTATGATCTTGCTGTTTGTTGCGGGTGTGGTTAATTTGTAATTTGCGATGAATAGTTTTTTCCATATCCGTTTTGATTTAACGCAGAGATAAGATTGATATTGATTACACACATTGATGAGCGGGGAGTGGTTCAAAGGCTCCGCGTTCTTCTAAATTTTGCAGGATAGACTGGGCTGATTTTATCCCCATGAGCGATCGCAATATTTGTAATCGGGTTCCACTATGGGTTTCGGTATCCAGTTCTTCTAGAATTTGGATTTTTTGCGATCGCGTCAGATGTCCTTTCACTTGTTCAACTGCTGCTAGTACACTTTGTGGCCCCACCTGTACCATAAACAAAAACTGTGCCAATACATCGAGAATTGTTGTTTGACTCAATGCTGAAACAGAAGTTTGATTAAACAAGGTGGTTCCCGTAGCGTGATGACGAGATTCAGATTGTAAAAAACTGGAAAAAAGTTCTGCTAAAACTGGATGGCGACATTCCTTAGCTAAACGCCGATAATGGCTTAAACCCCATCCTTCTAAAACCACTTGCAGCACAAACAATAAAACTGTTTTATCTGCACTTTCAACCACTTCTGATAATAAGCGCAAAAACGGATCGTCCGTACTAGTTACTTCCATTGCTGGTAAAAAATGGCTAATTTGGTGAAGGTGGGTAGCTTCATCAGCCGTAAACAATGCATAAAGCATTCGCTCTTCAACTGTTTCTGCAAACAATACCATTTTTGCCATGTAGCCAACACCTGCTTTCTCAATGAAATATGATTCTTCTAAGAAACTGCGGTTGGCAAGTTCCAAAATAGCTGATTGTTCATTAATATTAGATTGTTGAAAAACTTTAACTTGATGTAAATTGAAAAATTCCGCATCCCAATAATTTAATTTTGGGTAATTAGCATAATTATTCTGATTGGGTAATGCTGCTGTTAATATCCGTCGCAAACGGTCATCATAATCTGTGTGTGGGAGATCAAAACCGACAATGTTATATTTTGAATCCATGTTCAGGGCTAGGTGTTGATAGGGTTTGAACATTTTGATAATTAATAGTTTCCCAAGTTCCCCAGGTTAAAGCTTTCTGTTGATTAACGTGCTGAATAAATTGCAGAATAGATTGATCTGCTTTAGTAGGAGTTTTCAAATCAAACTGAATTGTCTGAAATACCTGCGTATCCCCTTTTGCGAAGTAATTACCAACCTGCTGAGTTAACCATAATAAACCACGATTTAAAACCCATCCCCAAAATCCCGAACGCTTAGGAGTCACAAGAATTGTTTGCCCTTCAGTTTTACCACCTTCGATCATTCGCAGTGTAAATATAATGTAGAAATGCAGAAAATCCGGGCCTAGCGTCACAGTTCCAGTGCTGCCATACCAGTAACACATACTATAAGTAACTTCGTTGCAATATAAAGGACGAATCAGGCGAATTAACCAAGAATCATCACCTCCTCGTGTAGTGTTGCTGAAGCTAATAGCGTTAGGGTTGAGGTTTTGAGAATCAAATACAATCTCTAAGGGCAGATTGTGTACTGTATTGAAATGGTGAGCATCAATCGCATTAATTAGTAAGACATTGGGATGACAGTTTTTGACAAATCGAGTTCCCAATGTATAATCGCAATCTGCCTGTTCTAACTCTGGTACAAAAGGCAGCGAACTTGGCTTTTCTTCTCCCACCCAAACCCAAATCATGCCGTACTTTTCTGCCGTATGCCAAGTTTTAATACACACAGGTAGCGGTTTTCCGATAGAAGGAACATCTACACAAATTCCGCGACTGTCATACTTCCAATTATGAAAAAAGCAGCGAATTCCATCATCTTCTACCTTACCTTCTGCTAAATGAGCGCCCATGTGTGGACAATAAGCATCTATAGCTACTACCTGACCACTAACTCCCCGGTAAATCGCCAGATTTCTACCTAGCAAAGTTATCGCTTTTACCTTGCCAATTTTTAATTTTTTTGATGGTAATGCCCAGTACCATCCTTCTATAAATTGTGTTGAGTTATTAAAGTTTAAGTGTGGGTTGGTAGATGGCATAAAAGTTAAACAATAACACAATCTTGCACAAATTTTAATGATGATTCTGACTTCCACATCCGTTGTCCAGAACGGGTGAGATTGTCATAATTAATTTCAGTTAAACAAACTAATTCATTCCCTAACCGATAATCGGGATTTTTTGCCTCAAAAAATTGGATATGGGGATTAGTTTGTCGTCCTGATGGAATTTCAATCAACCCCTCCCGTAAAATTTGGGGATGCGGAAATCGGACAATACCACTTGCTTCTTGATATAAGCTACCATAATATTCCTGTGCCAAATTACCCATTAAATGCTTAACATCAGTAGGTGTTGTGACATCATAACGGGGGTAGAAATCTTGCCAAAAAGTAGGGAGAAAACGATAAGTGCGAAAACCAGAGCAAATTAGCAGCCAGTAAAGTTTATTTGCTGCATAGTGTTGATGCAGAAAGTTGATGGCGGCAATCCAACTACGTGGTAGTGTTGTACTCGACCAAGCACTAGGATCAACAATAGTGTCGCCGGAATACACCACACTAATTTTTTCTCCCAAAAAAGTCTTTTGGCATAACATCAGAGTTGAAAATCCTTTAAGTGCGTTGGATGTTTCATCTCTCAACAACAAAACCCAGTTTTTGCGCTCTAAATCGACTAGAAAGCCATCCCAGGTTATACCTTTAAAGTGATTTTGCAGCAACGCATACATGGCGGTGCGATCGCTTCGCTGCAAATTTTCAACAGGAATCAGCAAACTCTTCATTACTCGTAAATTACTTAAATTCGATTTGTATTATATTTAATTAAAACTTTATCGACCATTATGGTAAATTTACGGTGTAATGTGACAGATTCCAGAATGGTTATTTACGTTACAATTCTATATTCACATCTTGCACCTTCTCAATATAGAGTTGATGGAAATCGCCCACTCTACAAAATAATTAAGATGTATTGAGATTGAGAAACAAAACGCAACATTACCAAAACTTTTGTTGGGTTACGCGATCGCTAACCCAATGTACTATTCTACACCCCTATTTTTTGACCATCGAGACGGTTTTAGCTGGTTTACATAGTCCATATATTCAGCTAATGGCCGATCAATACTAAGGAGCAACTTCGGATTAAAGCGAATATTGTCGTAAATTTTGCCATCCTCATCTCTGAGCATATAGTAAGCCAAGCGAGTACAGAATAGCAAAAACTGACTCAGCAAATATCCCACAATACCTTTACGTTTTTCAGTTACATAAATCGGTTGAATTCTCGTTCTTCCAGGTGCAATTGGAGTATAAGCATATATCATAAACAGTGGCGGAAAAAGCCTAACATCTTTCATCATTGTTAACAAGCCAATGCAGCCATGAGCATAACGCATTGAATACTGATATGAAGAACCAAGAAATCTTTGACCTAATTGTTCTCGAAAGGTAGTTTTGGGGAATTGTCCCCGCATAGTAAAGTCGATTTGCGTCCCTAATTCGCTGCGATGTAGGGATAGATCCATTTTGATATCTAAATGATGAATTGTTTTTAAATGTTGAGCATCAATCCCATTCATCATACAAATATGATGGTGGCAACTTCTTTCAAATGCAATATCAGCTTGTGCAACAATTTCTTTTCCCTTCAAATCATCAAAATCAGCCACTCCCTCTGGTGCTTTAGTATCTGGATAAATCCAGATAAATCCATACTTTTCTTCTGTTGCATAAGCTTGTAATTTAGCTTGGTTAGGAATTTCTGATTGACAGGGAATATTTTGACAAATTCCTGTTTCATCAAATGCCCAATGATGAAATGCACAACGAATCCAATTACCATCAACCTTCCCAATTCCTAAATCTGTCCCCAAATGAGGGCAGTAAGCATCCAAAGCCCGTACTTGCCCATCTTCACCTCTAAAAATGGCAATCTTATGACCGCATACTTCTACAGATTTTGCTGTTTTTTTAGGGATTTCATCACTAGGACAGGCAATATACCAACCCTTAGCAATTACATTCCAATTATTGAATATTTGCATAATTGTTTGATAGATAATTATTTAATATTTCTTGCCGTTGGCGAATATCATCTCGATATTTACCCGTCAAAATTCTAAATAACATTTTACCTAAACAATAAGAAGCCCGCCAAGAAAATACAGCATCTTGTAAATCAATATGGCTACGCTCAAATAAAAAATGTCCAGTTAATCCCAATAATTGAGTTAATGGTAAGGCTAAGAGTAACCAAAAGTTTTGCAATTTCCAAGTATAAAAAAGTAAACTGTAAAAAAAGAATATTCCTAGAATGTGGAGAGTAATATTAATTGGATGTTGATGTTTAAGAATAAAAATATCCCAATACTCTGTAAAAGGATGATCCAGAATTTGATTATTAATCCGATTTCTCAAGCTTTGTTGAGGATTAGAATTGATATTACTCATAAGAGAGTTTGTGAAAAAGGGATATATTTTATACATCAATAGTCATTATCGGCCACACAAATACCTTTACATTTAATACCGTTCGTAGCAGTGCGCTGACAATGAGGACATAGAACTTTTTCATTTTCTGTTTCTTTATTTATGTTTATACTACTGCTTGCCTGTAGCTTGTCTTTTTCGATCTGGAGTTTTACATCGATAGGATCGGGTTTTTCAATAGGAAAATGTGCCTTTTCGCAACCTTCTACTAAGGTACTTAGCACATCTAATCGATCGCATTCAGGTGTATTAGCGACAGTATCAAACAGCAACTCAATTTCTCGAAGAGCTTCCTGATAGTCAGCTTGGGTTCTAATTGGACGTAATTCCATACATCAACCTCTATTTAGATAGAGTCACTTCAAGAGATACTAACTTTTATCCCGAATTAAGCCTAACATTCCTAATCAGCGATCACACTTTTTACCAAATTTAGAACTATTGGTTATTTTCCAATAATTGTGCTGCACTATAAAATGGTTCTCCTTCAAAATTTAAGCACTCCAACTTTTTCAAAAGTAAATCCTTCAAATCCAAGTGATTATGCTCGACAAGAACACATCGTAAATCATAACCATCCATCAAAATAATTGATTTATCGTAATTCTGCTTTAGTAATGGGCATACATTTTTTGACCAACCATTAATTGACAGAAACAAGCCTAATGTCTGCTTACCCGATCTACTAATTTTACCATAAAGGCTATCAAGTTGCCGTATATCTGTTAGACTTTGAGTCCATTTGCATTCAACTAAGTAGTACCAGCTTTCAAGCTTAAATGCACCGTCTATTTGTTCACCACCTTCATTCCTCTTAAAGCTCTTTTGAGTTGGGATCTCATAAAGAGAAAAAATACGTTCTAGTAAATCTTCAAGTAAGAATCCTCGTTTATTTTTATCTTCCGAATTTGTTAAACCTGCAAACTTATCGAATTCTGACAACAGCTTAGATAGAAGCAAAGAAAATTGCTCTTTCTTTAAATAATCTTCATCACATTTTCTTGTAATACCTTCTTTTAATCTTTTAGCAATTTTTTCACATTCGTCAAATAAGTTTTTATTTTCATAGCTAACAACTTGATTAGCTATTAACTTCTTCGTACTCCAATATTCTAATAATTTTTCTAGTAACTGTCCTACTATAGGATTAGGTTCTTCTTTCCAAAATTTTCTTAATCGATTTGCTTTTGAGCCACTTTGATAATTATATTTTTCATCATATATATCGATGTTCAAGCTTTCTAAGATAAATTCCTGAAAGGTTCTGTTTGAAAAATCTAGTATATAACCACCACCCATTTCGAGCAGCTTTTCTAACTTAAGTTTTTCAATACTTGTTAAGTCTGACATTTTGTATCGAATCTAAAAGTAAACATGAAAGTTATTTGTCTGTCTATGCTTTGTTTTTGCTGACATACCTCGAAAAAGTTTTTGTCAGGTAAGTTTTTATTAGGCTTTTTTCTTGCTCAATTGAACTATAACCTAATTATCGAACCAGAACTAAGATTTTTAGCATAATGCTAAACTCTCAAACTTATCTTTGCGCCTCTGGTCTGTGCGTGACATACTTCAACAAGGAGACAAAACAGTTCCCAACTTTTCACGCCCCAGGCGATCGCTCACCTTGCCCACACAAAGAAGCTGAATCCCATTAATATAAGTTCCCTTTAATCGGTATATTATATCGATATATCAGATATGATATAAATACAGTATGGGAGATCAAAGTAAACCTTTAGTTTGGTTACATGGTGAAGTTAAAACCCCACCTTTCACTCAAGAAGCACGCATAGAAACAGGTGTTCTGCTCAGACAATTACAGGAAGGTGAATCCGTTGGGTTGCCACATTCACGCCCTATGCCAAGTATAGGAATTCACTGTTATAAATTACGTATTAGAGATACAGATAAAAACTGGAGAATCATTTATCGAATTGATGACGACACAATCTTGATTGTTGAAGTTTTTAATAAAACAACCAGAACAACATCCAAAAACGTAATTGAGATTTGCAAAAAGCGTCTGAGCAAATATGATACCGATCAATAGGAGTAATGCGATGGATCGAGCTAAGAGAGAACGTTTGGAATCTAAAGGCTGGAAAATTGGCACAGTTTCAGATTTTTTGGAGTTAACACCCGAAGAAACTATCTTTGTTGAAATTAAGCTAGCTCTCAGCCAAAACTTGAAAGAGCGTCGGCAAAAACTGATGACTCAAAGTGAACTCGCTACTAAGATTAGTTCTAGCCAACCTCGGATTGCTAAAGCTGAAAATGGCGATGCTTCAGTATCAATTGAATTGTTGATTCGGGCAATGTTAGCAACAGGTGCAACTCCTCAAGATATTGGACAAGTCATTGCTGATGTGGAGTAAAAGCAATTCAATGCTCCCCTCTCAAACTTATCTCCGCACCTCTGCGCCTCTGCGTGAGATAATTCAAACAGGAAACAAAACAGTTCCCAACTTTTCACGCCCCAAGCGATCGCTCACTTCACCCCCACAAACCACCCGAACCCCATTAATATAAACTGCTTGCACAATCTCATCCGAACCACGCTTAACCATCCGAGGTTCGCCATCTAAAACCGGATCTGATATCTGCACCTGCGGGCTAATTGGCTGATTTAAAGCATTGGGATCGAGTAAAACTATATCCGCTTTCGCACCAACTTTCAGAACTCCCGTATCAAGACGAAACCAACCAGCAGGTTCTCCGGTAACGCGGCAAATTGCAGCTTCCGGTGAAAGGAACTTGGTTGCAACTGCTTGTTTGAGCAAAGACAAAGCTCCATCATAGTAGCCCAGGTTACGCACGTGAGCGCCAGCATCGGTAAAACCAGGCAAAATATGAGGATGCTTCATCATCGCTAAACGGGGTTTTAGGCGATCGTTCGCTCCTGTGGCTACCCAACGTAAATCTGTATCGTATTTTTGTAATGCGTGGATAAATAAATCTACTGGTTCTTGTTGCTTTTGACTCGCAATTTGGGCAAAACTTAACCCTTGCCAACTTGCTTCGGGACAGTGAATAACTTCCATCAAATCTAACTGACGATGGAATGATTTACGCCGTTTACTGAGCCATTCTTGGCGAAACTGACGACGAAAAATTTCCGATGCCCATAGTTGTTGTCTTTCTTCTCGTGACTGACAGCCATTGAGTTGTGCGCCTGTGGAAAATTCTTCAAATAGGGGAGTCACAGATCCATCTGAGTAAATGGTGAAGGGTTCAGTTAGGGTTTGAAAGCGCACATTCCCATTTAGAAGCCGATTCCAAATAAAAAGTAAGGGGGAAAATATTCGCCATAATTTGCGATCGTGTACGGCATCTAAGGCTGAGAGGACGGTTAGCCGCAGTGGTTTTTGTCCAATCCCTGAACCCATCCGCAGAATATCCACAAAGGAAGCAAGTCGTTGTAAGTTGGGTGTGACTTGAAAAACGCGTTGGCTACGCCGACACAAATCCGCCAACATCGCATATTCTTTAAATTTGGCGTGTTGAGAGGGAATTGTACAACCTTGCCACTCTCCGCTCATCCGATGCCAGGGAAACATATCAATAGAAATGCCAATAAAGCCAGCATCTATTGCATCTCTGGCTATGCGCTGCATAAGTTTTAGTTCAAATTTTGTCGGCTGAACCGTTAAACTGCGTTCTAACCCCATCACATAAGCGCGTAAGGCACTGTGTCCAAACATTGGGGCAACATTGGGGCCAAGGGGTAACTGTTGCAAATGCTGTAAATATTCTGCTGGTGTTTGCCAGGAAACCGACTTTTGTAGCCATTTTGCAATCAGCCGATGAGAAAGTGTTTCTACTCTCTGAAAAATATCAGCCAGGATTTGCGGTTCTGCGATCGCAACAGACAAGCTACAGTTACCAATAACCACGCTAGTAACACCATGACGAACTGATTCGCTCAATCCTGGTGCGATTTCTAACTCTAAATCGTAATGAGTATGAATATCTATAAATCCCGGTGTCACCCATAACCCAGAAGCATCAACCACCTCACGCGCTAGGTTAGTTAAGGAGGGTGCAAGGGTAACAATCTGTCCATTTTGAATGCCGATATCTCCGCACACAGGTGGAGAGCCTAAGCCATCGAAAACTAACCCGTTTTGAATCAGCAAATCCAACATGATTCTTTGTTGCCTTTTGGTTGTTATTGGATCTGTTTAGGGCAATTATAGGCTGGGAATTTATTGGAAATGGCGTAGCCCCTCGTAGAAATTGCTTTCAGAGACTCTTGTTCCAATATTCCAAACCGGTTACAATCACATCTTCTAACCACTGCTTAAAACGCTCTGTTAGATTACCCTCTTCATCAGCATAAGAGAACTGGAACGGAGAATCTGTTAGGGCTTGAATGTCACTAATATTGCGCTCACCATCTTCTGCATTGTCTCTGTGGTATGCACATGCGGAACAGACAAGCAAGCCACGATACTCATGTCCAAGAACATGAAAAGAAAGCAAAATTGTTGTTGATATTCCTATATTAATAACTAATTGTATCCAGCTATGATAGTTATGATTACGAAGATTAGCAAAGTATCTTAACTGTTTAGCCGTCTCTACAATTTGGTAGCGGTGGTAATATGAACGACTATCACCAGCAGGCGCACTAATTATAAAAGCATCAGCATCATCAAATAAATTTTGTACGGATAACTTTATTTCATTGGCAACATCTTGTGAGCGATTAGAGGCTATCTCAAATAACTTTGAAGCAAAATATTCAACTTTTCGACTGCGCTCTTGAATAGATGCTGATTGGTTTTGCTTCAGCTTTTCAGCAATGGAAGCAATAATAACCTGAGTACGTCGGGATTCTGATAAGACTTGTTCTGATAAGCCAAGACTGCGGATGAAAGCTTGCTTTTGGCTCTTGGCAAACAGAGCAATCAATTTTGACAAATTGCCTTGGTCTGCCTGCTCTAAAGCTGCAATGTAATCTGCACGATCATCACGAGTAAGAACTAGGGGAAACCAACCAGCTTGAATAAAAACTAAGCTGGCAATACATCGAGCAACTCGGCCATTTCCATCTTGAAATGGATGAATCTGTGTAAATCGATGATGCAACCAAGCTGATTCAACCTCAGGAGGAATTTGCTGATTTCGATGTTGATGATGCAATTCAATCAACCTATCCATTTCAGATGCCACTTGTTCTGGAGGGCAGTATTCGTGAATAATGCCATCTGGTCTCATAGGATTGTTAGGTAGACGCTTCCAGTCACCCATTATGAGAGAAACACGAACAATTTCCCCTGTCGATGGAACTAAAGCCTCTGTATATTGTTGGTTCTGAGTTAGAACCTGATGTAACTGCTTTATATAGGAGGTTGATAAATTTCTTTGCCCACCCACAAAATCAAACAGTCCTTCAATCGCAGTTTCCTGATCCCTGATTAAAGAAACTACTTGTTTTACAGGACGATCCGTAGCTCCATGAGGAATCAGAGCTTCGTTAATTCCTTGTTCAATTAAAAGGCGAGTTATTCCTCGATCTATGTTGTATAATCGCTCAATAATTCCAGTTTCAATGGCTATTTCGCGGCGTAGTCTTTCCATGAAAACTTTAAACTCACCAGATGCCCGAAGCCGCTCTGCTTGCTCATTCCAAACAGTGACTAAAGGCGGTAATTCCGAACTAGCTAAACTTTGCCAACTTGATGATATATCTTCTATTGGTTGCCATGCCATAAGTCATTAATATTTGATAATTAATTTTAAATTTTACCTTATTTATTTTCATAATCACTGTAACAATTTCCACCACAATGTTCAGCTTTTACTCAGTGCGTAGTTTACCGCCGTAGGCATCGCTAATTATTCCAATTTCCTCCGTTAAACTTATGCAACGCCATATCCCGTATATTGCCTAACATTTTGCGGGTGAAATCCTAAGATAATTTTATCTTTAGAAATTCCGGCAGCTTCTAATTCATAGGTAACACCATCTTCTGTGTCATCCCGTTGTACCCAGATTTTGCCATCGATAATGTCAATATGAACTAAGCAACCGTGAATTCTTTTACCACCGTCCCAACCAAGAGTTATCAGCAAATAGCTGTCATTTTCACTATCAAAGACTGTTTTACACTCAATAACTGCGTAGGAATAAGGAATTTGTGTATAAGGTACTAAAACCTCTTTGATGATGCGTCGATAGTTATCTAAGGTATCCATTGGATAATCCTCTCAGTTTCAGGATTGAAAACAAGTAAATTTAGATTTTCACTTTCTATTAAAAGTGTACCAATAGGTTCTTCAAATAAAGCTGTGAATACGCTATCGCGCACTGCGAGGTATAATATTCTATCAGGTTCTACGCGACTGATAACGGCACGATACAGAATACAGCAGTTTGCAGGCATATTAAATGTTATTTTATTTGTTGACAGAATCACTCTCAAAATTTTGACCACGATGCTCAGTTTTTACCCAGTGCGATCGCTCCTTTTGCACACACATCTTTAAAGTCGTCACAATCATCACAGGAATCCAATGCACCATGTATAATGAGCCTTGAATTGTTGCCCAAAGCAGAGACCATCCTCGTAAATTTTGAAATTGGTAAAGTCCAGCAATAAAGGCAATTGTCAGAATGACGCTGAGTAGTGTCTGGAGTGGAAACAGAACTGGATGATGGCTATAAAATATAGTCCAAAGTAAATCGGGAATTAGTCCAATTGGTAGAAGAAATTGCAATATAAAAAATAATAGTAAATCAATTTCTTTTGCCCAACCTAAAGTAAGAATTTGCGGAAAATAATCTAGATAACGCTGATAGCCACCTTCAGCCCAACGACAGCGTTGATGCCAAAGTTTTTCCCAAGTAGTTACACCTTCTTCCTGAATTGATGGAACTGTAACAAACTCAATTCCCACACCTGCTAAATAGAGTTTGAAACAAAGATCCAAATCATCGGTGACAGTGTTCTCATTCCAACCTTGACACTTTTCTAATAATTCCCGACGAACTAACATCCCATTCCCGCGCAGTTCAGACATTCCACCGATAGCAATTCGATGGGTTTGTAAAAAGCTATCACAGCACATTTCCATCTGCTGACAACGGGTTAAGAAGTTAGTATTAGCATTAGAAATCGCTTTTCGCACTTGCACTGCACCGATCGCTTGCTTCTGGAACAAAGGTACTGTTTGCTGGAGAAAATTGGTAGGTAATTGAGCATCAGCATCGCAGACTAGAATAATCTCCCCTTGGGTAAAGGGAAACACCGCATTCAATGCCCCTGATTTACCACCTTTTGATTCCCGTCGATGAACTTGTAAAGCTGGAAATTGAGTTTGTAATTCCCTCAATATCTGGTAAGTTTCATCGGTACTACCGTCATCAACAATCCAAATATCTAGGGAATCGCTTGGATAATTCAATTGGCATAAGCTGTAAACTAGATCAGCCAAGACTAGACTTTCATTTTTAGCCGGAACTAAAATCGAGACTAGCGGTAAATAAATCTCATTCTGCATCACTGCTGCCACTGGTTTAGCTAACAGCATCCGTAACGTTTGCACAGTCAGGATTGCCGTTAATCCCAGCATCAACCATTGTGTTTTTGGTAGCCAGTGCAGCAAACTCACGCCACCCCAGACTAATAAAACTACTATGGTTGCTTTGAAACGGCGATGAAAGCTAATGGTGCTTCTTCCCACTTTATTGGTTATATCCTTTCGGTTCGTGGCTTATTCCTGCGACGTAATAATAGCATCGTCACTGCTCCCAGCACGAAACCGCCCACCCCGGCTGCAACTGCTAGAATCCGCCCCAATTGTTGAGCAGCATTCAACACTGGGTTATTCAACAGATTTAATCTTAATACGACTAAGTGGCAGTTGAGCGTAGTCGAAACTCCACAATCACCTAGGAGTAAATGTTTCGGCTCCCTTCCCTACGGGACGCTACGCGTAGCTTTCTTCCCCGGAGGGGTACGACTACGCTCAGGGCATGTCGCTCAACAACCAGGCAGAAGGTTTCCGCAGATACCCACCGCAAATCTGGTACACTATCTTTTAGTTGGCGCTGTCGCAAAATCTCAACTCCCGCGACTGTCGCCACTCTATAAATTTTTTCCAGCACATACACAAGCTTTAATTTACAGCAGTTTGCAGCTAAATGAGGTACAGAACTAAGGATTCACAAATCAAATTATTCTTCTCCCTCCTGCCTCCTGCCTTCTCCCAAGGGGAGACGCTAAAAGCGATCTGCCTCCTGCCTCAAAACCAGTGACTTTGTACCTCATACAAAAGAAAACTGCTGTAATAGGGTGCGTTATGGAATTTATTCCTAACTCACCGAAATTCTCTGACGGTGCGTTACGCTGACGCGATAACACACCCTACAAAATGAGATTATTGAGTTAAGAGGCTGAGAAATCTAAACTTTGCCGAATTGAGGAAAGGAAGATGGTGAGAAATCTTTGCTCATAGTTGCAACTGGTGATCTGGGTTAGAACTAACTTAGCGATCGCCACAGTGACAAGATAATTCAAATGGCTCAAGGCTGAATAGTCTTCGCCGACTGGTTAAATAACAATTCTCGTAACTTATCTGGATCGAGCGCTTCAGTTTTGAATGCTTCTGCTTTCTCGTAAGCGCGAATTGTTGCCGGACGGGCTTTAATTGCCTCAAACCAGCGTTTAACATGAGGAAAATCCTCTAGTTTTTGACTTTGGAGTTCATGAGGCACAATCCAGGGATAAGCAGCAATATCGGCGATGGAATAATCGCCAGCCACAAATTCTTTATCTGCTAGTTGCTTATTTAGCACTGCATATAAGCGTCCTGTCTCATTCACGTAGCGGTTAATGGCATATTCAATCTTTTCGGGAGCATAAGTACTAAAGTGATGATTTTGTCCCGCCATTGGCCCTAATCCTGCCATTTGCCAGAACAACCATTGTAAAACTTGAGTGCGATTACGTAAATCTTGGGGGATTAATTTCCCGGTTTTTTCTGCCAAATATAGCAAGATTGCCCCAGACTCAAATATCGAAATTGGTGCGCCTCCATCTGCTGGTTCGTGGTCAACGATCGCAGGCATACGATTGTTAGGAGAAATCTTCAGAAATTCTGGCTTAAATTGATCTCCAGCCGCAATATTCACAGGAATTATAGTGTATGGTAAGCCTACTTCTTCCAAGAAAATTGTAATTTTATGACCGTTTGGAGTTGCCCAATAGTAAAGTTCAATCATGGTTCTTTTCCTAAAATTGTGCAATTGTTTTGTAGGTTAATAGTGTATTCCAGACATTTCTTAATTACGAATTGCGAACTTGTACTGAGTTTCGACTTCGCTCAACTACCGCGTAGCCGTAAAGCCTGCGGCATAGCTACGCTTCGGGCGCAGCCTCTCCAAGAGTTGTATTACGAATTACGAATTAGATTGTGGTGCTTTTGCGATCGCAGCCCAAACTCTATGGTGAACCTGAAGAATTGGTGTAGGATATTGTGTTTCGAGCAATGTTGCCAATTCCTGGTCAAATACTTCTACTTTTTCTGGTGTCAAACTGGCTCCCACACCAGCACTCGCCCGAATTCGTCCCCGCCAGTCTTCGTGTGTATAAGAGACAAATACATCGTAAGAAAATGTGCGGATTTCTCGGAATCCTCCTTCGCCAATATCTTGTAACCACTGGGGATACAATCCATTACCGCCGTCCAAATTCCACGCGGGATTATGAGCTTTGATCAGTCGTTCTGTTGCTTGAACTACATTACCTTTTAAGGGTATCCAATCAAAATGTGCGATCGCGAGCAAGCCATTTACTCTCAATATACGAGTAATTTCCTGGACAGCACGTGGACGGTCAAACCAATGCCAACACTGTCCAGCTGTCACCACATCTGCGCTGGCGTCTGGTAACTCGGTATCCTCGGCAGTTGCGACTCGATAATCTACTTTCAGTTGGACAGCTTCGCTTAACAGTCTCGCTTGTTCTAAAAGTGAGGCTGATGGATCTATGGCAATTACATCAGCACCTCTATCGGCAAAGCCCCGCGCTAGTGTTCCTGTTCCGGTGCCGAGGTCAACAATATTCTGCCCTGGTAAACCTATACCATATTCAGACAGTTTGTTAAATAATGAACTGGGAAAGCCAGCGCGGTGTTTTGCATAATCAGTAGCAGTTGCACCAAAATCAATTTTCATACCTGCAAAACTATTTTTGTAACAATTGTTTAGGTTAGAAGTTCTCTACCCACGGACGTAGTTTTACTTCATCCTGTTGATTTGCATGAATACTACCATCTAATTCAATAATTAGTAATTTTTCGTGACAATAAAAATCAGTGATATATCTACCAATATTATGTTGTCTGCGAAATTTTATATTTAACAAACGTCTATTTCTTAAACATTCCCATAATATTTCTTCTGCTGGTGTTTGTTGTTTTCTTAACTTGCGGGCGCGTTCTAATAATACTTTCGGAATTTGTCGGTTACTACCAGCTAATTTAGAGATTTCTGCCCTCACCCCTAGCCCCTCTCCCTCTGGGAGAGGGGAACAAGATAAATCTTGTTGATATTTATTCTCTTCTTCCTCTTCTTCTTGACTCCCTCTACCTTTGGGAGAGGGTTGGGGTGAGGCTGATATTCCATAATTCTGCACCTACAACAAACTCATTTGTCCCCTTATCTTTCCCCTTTTTTATCCAGACTTAGAGCGGTTATAAGTTTTGATTAATCTTTTAGACAATGCAAATTATCAAAAAGTTGCTGCACATCTACACCCACTTGCGATCGCAGCTTAATTTCGATACTTTTTTTAAAGTAACCTATACAATGGACGGCTGCTACCCCCAGCAAGGGAGGCAGCAGCCTAATGAGCAGCATTTCCATCCAGAGAAACGAGATTTGAAAAGGGTTTGGGCTTAAGTTGATACCAACGCCCTCAACCCTCAACTCCTCTTAACCTTGAAGCGCATCCTCTTGATGGGTTTCGATTACACAGTCAGAAGTGGCATAAGCAACGCAGGTGAGGACAAATCCCGCCTTAATTTGATCGTCGTCTAAGAAGTTCTGATCGTCTTGGTTGACTGTACCTGAAATCAGCTTGCCGGTGCAGCTAGAGCAAGAACCAGCGCTACAGGAATAGGGCAAGTCAAGATCATAGTCATTGTTAGCAACCTCTAAGATGATCTCGTCATCAGGGACTTCAATTATGTGTTCGCCGTCTGGAGTACGCAATGTAACGTTGTAAGTTGCCATGTAAAAATTCCTAACTCAATATAAACTCCATTTTTGATACTACGGGTTTATGTGCAGCTAGTCTAGAGTGAAATCTGGTTGATTATTCTATATCCTGAAAAGCTTAGTCTGAACTGGAAGTAAGAGTAAAAAATGCTGCGATCGCTTCAGCAAATCCCTCAAATGAACTATAATCTCTAGCCACGATAGAGACATTCATACCCAACTTTTGGGCATTAGCAGTTGTATAAGGGCCAAAACATGCAATCACACAATGTTCATAATCGCTTTGTGAGTTGACCATTGTCAAAAAGCTTTCTACTTCCGCCGTGCTACTAAAGGCAATTACATCAATAATTCCTTCACGCATCAGGTTTAATTCCATACCGTAGATAGTTTTATCTAAGCCCTGCGTAATATATGTGGGTACGCGAGTTACTTTTATGCCCAATTGTTGCAAATCTGTAATTAAATTGGGTACAACATCAGGCTCAGACAAACCCACAACCTCTGGAGCCGGGATCAGCACTTTTTTCTCATGAATTTGCGGCAGTTTCGCTAATTCAGCCACAATTCCGGCTGGGCTAGGTTCGGTTGGGATTAAATCTACCTTGCCACAAAAAGACAATAAGCTTTCTGCGTCTTTTCCTAAAGCACATAAGTGACATTTTTCCACCGCAGAGGTGGGAATATTTAAATCATTCATGCGGTGAAAAAATGCAGTGATGCCATTTCTACTTGTAAAGATAATCCAATCAAATTCGTCTATGTGGGCTAAAGCTGCATCTAACTGAGTATATTTTGATAAATAGCAGGTTTCGATGGTAGGCATGAAAACAGGTAAAGCACCTTTTTTAATGATTTGTTCGGATAACCTATAAGCATAATTTCTCGGTGCTGTTACTAAAATTCTTTTGCCATAGAGAGGTAAGTTTCTAGATGGAGTCAACAGGTTGATTTCTCTTGATTCGGTGTGCATTGGTTCATCTCCTATTTCATTGCTATTCCACCTTAGAACGCAATACGCTTGAAATTTTCCCTTTCACCGACCATGTACATCGCTTCAAATCTAAAAAAGAATCTAGAGATGTAGCATTACTAGGTCTCTACAAGGGTTTTAGATAACGCATATTTAATTTCACTCCTATGTCTATTCAGCAAGACCAAAAAGCTGATGTAAATCCTAGCCATTTTTCTAGGATGAATTCTCCCCATTTTTCCGATGCCATCTGTGTTGATAAAACGGCACGATATGAACATCTAAGAAAGTTGGCAGAAAAATCTTATGTCTTCATTACTGGCTTTGTCAAACAGTTTAGCTGACACCGTAGAACAAGCTGGAAGTGCTGTAGTTGCGGTAAATGGCGGTACTCGTGTTTCCCAAAGTGGCATTCACTGGCGTAATGGCATTATTGTTACCTCTGATGAGTGCCTCCAGCGCTATGACAATATCACCATTACCTTATCAAATGGTAGTACTGCACCAGTAACACTCGTCGGTCATGACTCTAGCACCGATATAGCTGTTTTTAAGCTAGAAAATGTAGAAATACCCGTGGCAAAAGTTGGCGATGCTAAAACGCTCAAAGTTGGGCATCTGGTATTAGGACTGGCAAGAGGTGGCGAAGGTGATTTAAGAGCGGCGATGGGTGCAGTGAGTGTGGTTAGCGGTGCTTGGCGGAGTATGAATGGCGGGAATATTGACCAATTCATCCGCCCAGACATCACCTTATACTCTGGCTTTGCAGGTGGGCCGCTCGTAGATGCGGCGGGTTTTGTGGTAGGCATGAATACATCGGGGCGGCGTGGTACTGCTCTGACTATTCCTACTGCTACAGTCGATCGCGTAGTTGACCAATTAGTAGCAAAAGGACGCATTTCTAAGGGCTACTTGGGTGTGGGAATGCAACCTGTGCGTTTACCAAATAACCTGAAAACTGCTCTCAATTTAAGTTCGGCAACTGGGGTAATTGTTGTCAACGTTGAGGCTGCGGGGCCAGCTGACAATGCAGGTGTGCTGCTTGGCGATGTTTTGGTAACGTTCGATGGCGTAACTGTGGGCGACACAGGTGATGTGTTGGCGCTGCTCAATAGTAGCGATCGCATTGGTAAAGCTGTCAACGTGCAAGTTGTCCGGGGTGGAGTGTTAATTGAGTTAGCGATCGCAGTTGGCGAACGACCTACAAAGGAGGAATAATCCCAAATTGGGATGAGTTTAACTAGCTTTGTGAAGATTTATCTAAATTTTCTATTCATTTGAGCTTCTGAACTCGAAACTTTGACCTCTGAACACGGAACTTTGACCTTTTTGCTCAAATGTTCAAACTTTGAACGCGGAACTTCGACTTTTTTGCTCGAACATTCAAGCTTTGAACGCAGAATTTTGACCTTTTTGCTCAAACGTTCAAGCTTTGAACTCGGAACTTTGACCTTTTTGCTCGAACGTTGAGCCTCTGAACTCGGAATTTCAACCTTTTTGCTGGAACGTTTGATTGATTTTACTTTGACACGCTCAAAAACTGTATAACATGGCAAACACAACATTAACTAACGTCGCTGCGGAACTGACAGAGGTAGCTGCTAAATTACGCCTACGCACTGTCAAAGTAAAAAGCGGCTCTCTGGGAGTCGGTTCTGGCGTAATTTGGCAACCTGACGGACTAATTATCACTAATGCCCACGTGGCAACCAGCAATCGCGCAACTGTGGAATTAGCAGACGGAAGGGTATTTGATGCGGTGCGTACCCAATTCGATCCACAGCAGGATTTAGCAGCTCTGAAAATTGTTGCCACTGATTTAACTGCTGCAACTATCGGCAATTCTGAAGCGCTACGAGTGGGTGAATTAGTCTTAGCGGTGGGTAATCCCTTTGCTGACAGTGGCGCTGTGACAACTGGAATTATCCATGCAAATAATCCACGAGCAGTTATGGCCGATTTGCAGCTGTATCCTGGTAATTCTGGGGGGCCACTTGCCGATTGTCTCGGTCGAGTTGTGGGAATTAACACGATGATTGCTAATGGTTTGGCTGTGGCAGTTCCCAGCAACACCGTTGAGCGTTTTTTACAGGGAAATAGTCGTCCGCGGCTGGGAGTTACACTGCAACCTGTGCTTTTAAGTAGGCGTAGCTTGGGTTTATTGGTGCTGTCAATTTTACCTGACAGTGCAGCAGAAAATGCTGGTGTGCAAATCGGCGATGTTTTAATTGGAGTTTCGGGGCGATTATTCACTAGCATGAATGACTTAACCAAATATCTCCATGAAAGTAAAGGATCTGTGCCGCTACAACTCTTACGCGGTAGACAGCAATTCGTGATTTATGTTGCCGTGCAGTCCGATAAAACTGCTGTGGAGGCGACATGATCCGGGTGATGGTGGTTGCTACTTCCCCTGTGGTGCGAGCAGGGTTATCAGCTGTGGTAACTACCAATCCTCGGTTAACGGTTGTGGGGAGTGCATCCGATTTGGATGTCTTGACGAGTGAAGTTGAGCAATTACAGCCGGATGTGGTGCTGGTAGATTTGAGCGGGAATTTTCAACAAGCGGTATGGGAAAAATTGCTGGTTATTCAAGAACAGCAATACCCATTAGGAACGATCGTCATTGTTGAAGAACTCGACAGCATCGACTTAGAGACAGCCTTACGTTCTGGTATCCGCGGGATATTGCCCAGTAATAGTACAGAGTCAGAAATTGTTGCGGCTGTAGAAGCGATCGCTTTTGGTTTGCTGGTGCTGCACCCGGATGCTGTAGAATTACTGTCTATCCGCGAAAAAGTGGTAACGAATCCCGTACAAAGCTTGACACCACGGGAGATAGAGGTTTTAGGAATGCTTGGGTCAGGCTTGGGAAATAAAGCGATCGCAAAACGTTTACATATTTCTGAGCATACCGTCAAATTTCATCTTTCATCCATTTTTCAAAAGCTCAGTGTCTCTAGCCGCACCGAGGCTGTTGCTGTGGGTGTGCGACTGGGTTTGATTATGCTTTGATCTTTAGTCATTTTTTTAAATGTTGAGCTTTATTTAGCCTTAGAGAAATTTTGGGTTGGCTGGGAATCCTAAATAAAGCACTACTCAAGCTTAGAAAAATGATACCTGTCCTTCCCGGTTACAACTTTATTGAAGCTCTGCATGAAGGTGTGGATACTGTTATTTATCGCGCTTCCAAGGATTTAGATCAAACCCTTGCGATCGTTAAAGCCCTGAAAGCCGAGTATCCCAGCCTCGAAGAACTAACCCGACTCAGACATGAATATAAAATATCACAGACATTAGTAGATATAGAAGGAATTGTTAAGTCTTTAGCTTTAGAAAATCATCATAACGGTTTAGCCCTAATTTTGGCAGACTTTGGTGCAGAATCTCTGAAAAAGTATATTAGCGATCGCCAATTGTCATTAACCGAATTTCTTACAATAGCCATTCAGCTAGCATCTACTCTCACTCAACTGCATCAAGCCAAGATTATTCATAAAGATATTAAACCTGACAATATCGTTATTAACCCAAAAACCGGGCAAGTTAAAATTATCGACTTCAGTATTGCATCGCGGTTAGAAAAAGAAAATCAAAGCATCAGCAATCCTAATTTATTAGAAGGCACTCTCGCCTATATGTCACCGGAGCAAACCGGACGAATGAATCGGTCAATTGATTACCGTACCGACTTCTATTCTTTAGGCGTTACCTTTTATGAAATGTTGACAGGTTCGCTGCCCTTTAATGCTGCTGACCCTCTGGAATTTGTTCATTGCCATATTGCCAAAACCCCAATAACGCCTCAAGAGTTCAATCCAAAAATTCCCTTAGCGGTTTCTGACATTGTAATGAAATTGTTAGCTAAAACTGCTGAAGATAGATATCAAAGCTCTCTAGGATTAAAAGCCGATTTAGAAACCTGTCTGACTCAGTTACAAACGGATGGCGAGATTTCCCACTTTATTGTCGGTCAACTAGATTCATACAGCCAATTTTCCATCCCGCAAAAACTCTACGGGCGGGAAATAGAAGTTGCTACTTTGTTAGAAGCATTCGATCGCGTCAGTTCTGGTACTACAGAAATGATGCTAGTTTCTGGTTACTCAGGCATCGGTAAATCGTGTTTAGTTTCCGAAGTTCATAAACCGATTGTGCGCCAGCGAGGTTATTTTATCTCCGGTAAATTTGACCAATTCAAGCGGAATATTCCTTTTGCTTCTCTCATTCAAGCATTCCAAGATTTGATGCGGCAATTGCTAACAGAAACCGATGACCAAATCGCCGTTTGGAAATCAAAGCTAATAGATGCCCTCGGTTCCAATTGTCAAGTAATTATAGACGTTATTCCCGAATTAGAACGGATTATTGGCCCGCAGCTAGCAGTTCCTCAATTAGGTTCATCAGAATCACAAAACCGATTTAATCGGGTGTTTCAACAATTCATTCATGTATTTAGTCAACCCGAACATCCGCTAGTTTTGTTTCTGGATGACTTGCAGTGGGCAGATTCAGCTTCCCTCAAGCTTATCCAGTTAATTATGACCGACCCAGATAGCCAATATCTATTGCTAATTGGTGCGTATCGAGATAACGAAGTAAGTGTCACTCATCCTTTGATTCAGACCTTGGAGGAGATTCAAAAGACTGGTGCGATCGTAAATAACATTATCCTCCAGCTTTTGGATATTGCTCATGTCAATCAGTTAGTAGCCGATACTCTTCGTAGTGAAGTTTTAAAGGTAAAGCCGCTAGCTGAATTAGTTTTTACAAAAACCCAAGGCAACCCATTTTTCTTAACTCAGTTACTCAAATCTCTTTATCAGGATAATTTGTTATCCTTTGACTTTGAGCGCAGTTTTTGGCAATGGAATATTGAGTTTATTCAGGGAGTTAATATAACTGATAATGTCGTTGAATTGATGGTTAGTCAAATTCAAAAGTTATCTGAAAAAACCCAGAGTGTATTAAAGTTGGCTGCCTGTATTGGAGACAAATTTACTTTAGATATGTTGACGATTATTAATAAAACATCTCAGTCAGAAACAGCAGCCGATTTGTGGGAAGCTCTGCAATCAGGTTTGGTTCTACCCCTCAACAATTCCTACAAAACACCGCTTGTTTTTGACTCAGAACAAATGGAGACTGAGAATAGGCGATCGCACATTAACCAGCCCCCATCACCCATCACCTATAAATTCTTACACGACCGGGTGCAGCAAGCGTCTTATTCTCTCATTCCAGATGATCAGAAAAAACAGACTCACCTAAAAATCGGTGAATTGCTACTCAAACATACCTCGGAAACGGACATTGAAGAAAACATTTTTGAAATTGTCAACCAACTGAATGTTGGTGCTGAATTCATTACCCAACAGCCTCAAAAAGATAGACTAGCTCAACTCAATCTTATAGCTGGACAGAAAGCAAAAGCAGCAACAGCGTATGAATCATCTGTTAAATATTTAAATGTAGGTTTGGAACTACTTGCGGCAGATAGTTGGCAGTGTCAGTATGACATGACACTCAACCTCTATGTAGAAACAGCAGCAGTAGAATTTCTCAACACTAATTTCGAGCGAGCAGAAATGCTTTCTGATGTAGTTTTGTCACAAGCAAAAAATCTACTCGATCGAGTCCAGGTGTATGAGACAAAAATGCAGTTTTATATTGCTAAAAACCAAATGCAAGCTGCGTTAAATACTGGATTGCAAGTGCTGAAAATGCTAGGTTTGCCTTTAGCAGCTAAATCCCCAACAAGACTGACTAGATTGAATTTAGGAGGAAAACGGATTGAGGATTTAATAGAATTGCCAGAAATGACTGATGTTTATAAATTAGCTGCCCTGCGAGTCTTAATCAATCTGATTCCTCCGGTTTATATTGCAGCACCCGAACTTTATCCCCAGGTCGTTTTTAAAATGACCAATCTCTGTCTCAAAGATGGAAACTCTCCTCTGTCAGCTTATGCGTATGTACTTTATGGAATGTTCCTATGTGGCGCTTTTGAAGACATGGATTCTGGCTATCAATTTGGTCAGCTAGGCTTAAAGCTGTTAAATCAATTCAATGCGAAGGAGATGACGGCGAAAATCTATGAAACATTTAATTATTTTATCAGGCATTGGAAAGAACCAGCTATTAATACTATAGAGCCGTTAATTGAGGGTGTCCAAAGAGGGCTAGAAACAGGAGATTTAGAATATGCTTCTTATTCGGCTTGTTTTTATTGTACGCATTTGTTTTTTATCGGTGAAAATCTAGAAATAGCTCTCCAAAAACAGGCACATTATATTGCTTTGATGCAAAGAACCAAACAAGAGTTTCAAATAATTTATGCTAAGATAGTCCGACAAACAGGTTTGAATTTAATTAAGAAAACATCGGAACCATATCGATTAATTGGCGAAAGTTTTGATGAAAATAAAATGTTGCCAATTTTGATAAATAGCAATAATTACATGGCTATTTATCCTATCTATGTTTCTAAACTGATTCTGGGTTATTTATTTAAAAATTACGATCGCGCCGCTGAGAATGCCTTGCTGGCAGAAAAATACGAACAAGGTGGACTAGGGTTGATGTACAAAGCCGAACACAAGTTCTACTCCTCTCTGACTCTCCTAGCTTTGTATTCCGGTGTATCAAAAAGCGATGCTTACGGCAGCAAGCTACGCCAACAATATTTCAGCCAAGTGATAGCGCAGCAGAAAAAAATGAAGCAATGGGCGTTGCATTCTCCTGCCAACTATCAGCATAAATACGATCTCGTGGAAGCAGAAAAAGCGCGAGTATTGCAACAAGATGCCAAAGCGATCGCGTTTTATGACCGAGCAATAACTGGAGCCAGAGAACATGGATATATTCAAGAAGAAGCCCTAGCCTCGGAACTAGCAGCAGAGTTCTATTTCGCTTGTGGTAGAGAGAAAGTTGCTAATACTTATCTCAACGATGCCTACTATGGATATGGTTGTTGGGGAGCGAAGGCAAAAGTCAAAGACTTGGAAAAAAGATATCCCCAACTATTTCGGATATCAAAGCGAGAAACCGTCAGTACGAACGCGACTCGGATAATTAGCTCTACGGATGAAAATGCTTCCGACTCGCTGGATTTAGCCACAGTTATGAAAGCATCTCAAGCTCTTTCTGGAGAAATAGTTTTGAGCAATTTGCTCGCTAAATTAATGACAATTGTGCTAGAAAATGCTGGCGCTCAAACAGGCTACCTAATTTTAGAAACATCAGGAGACTTACTAATAGAAGCATCAGGAGCAGTAGACAAAACCGATGTAACTGTGCTACAAAAAATTCCAGTATCAACCAGTCAGCAGCTACCAATTTCACTGATTAAGTATGTAGCCCGAACTAAAGAAAATGTTGTCCTCAGCAATGCAACTTGTGAAGGAACATTTACCACAGATACATACATCGCTACCCATCAACCCAAATCGGTTTTATGTACACCGCTCATCCATCAAGGAAAACTTAGTGGCATCCTTTATTTAGAAAATAATCTCACCATTGGCGCATTTACATCAGATCGCTTAGAAGTATTACAACTGTTATCCTCTCAAGCGGCGATTTCCATTGAAAATGCTCGTCTTTATAAAGACTTGAAATTAGCCAACACTAACTTAGAAGCCAAAGTACAAGAACGAACTTTAGAGTTACAAGAAAAAAATGTGCATCTGCAAAAAGCAGAAGAAACTGCACAATCAGCCAACCGTGCTAAGAGTGATTTCCTCGCCAACATGAGTCATGAACTGAGAACACCACTTAATGGCATTTTGGGTTACGCCCAAATCCTCAAGCGTGAAAAAAGTTTAACTAACTCACAAAAAGATGGTGTGAACATTATTTATCAGTGTGGCGACCATCTCTTAAACCTGATCAATGACATTTTAGACCTCTCTAAAATTGAAGCGAGAAAAATGGAACTCCACCTAACGGATTTTCATTTCCCAGAATTTCTCGAAGGCATTGCCGAAATCTGCCGTATCCGCGCCGAACAAAAAGGTATTTGCTTAATTTTTGAACAGGTTACTCAACTTCCTATAGGTGTCAAGGCTGATGAAAAACGGTTGCGGCAAGCTTTGATTAACTTACTGGGTAATGCCGTTAAGTTTACTGAAACTGGAGGCGTGGCTTTCAAAGTCGGCTATCAGGAAGGTAAAATTCGGTTTCAGGTGGAAGATACAGGAATTGGCATGGCACCAGAGCAATTAGAAGAGATATTTTTGCCATTCCAGCAGGTAGGAGATCACAATCGCAAAGCAGAAGGAACGGGATTGGGACTGGCAATTACCCGCCAATTAGTTCAGATGATGGGTGGCGAAATCCAGGTGAAGAGTAGCTTAGGAAAAGGGAGCATTTTCTTCTTTGATTTAGATTTGCCCGAAGTTTCTAAATACGCTGATGTTATCAAAAAAGAGCAACGAAATATCCAAAGTTTTAAAGGCGATAAGCGGAAAGTTATCGTGGCAGATGACAGACCAGAAAATCGGGCAATTTTGGTCAAGATGCTATCGCCTTTAGGATTTGAAATGATCGAAGCAGTAGATGGTCAAGATTGTCTTAATAAGGCATTTGAATTAAATCCAGATTGTATCTTAATGGACTTGATGATGCCTCAAATGAATGGCTTTGAAACTACACGCCGCATTAGGCGATCGCCTGAACTAAAGAATGTAATAATAATTGGCACTTCTGCCAGTGTTTTTGATTTCGATCTCAACAAAAGTAGAGAGGCGGGTTGCAATGATTTTCTACCTAAGCCCATCCGCATAACAGAGCTTTTAGAAAAGTTACAGTATCACTTAGAACTGGAATGGATTTATGAAGATGGTGAAAAAGTATCTAAAGGTAATCAAGCAGAGAACTCTCAGCAATCATTGGTAGTTCCCTCCGCAGACGAAATTGCAATTCTGTTGAATTTAGCAATGAAAGGCGATCTTAAAGGTATTGTAGAACAAGTTGATTGTTTGGAAAAAATGGATGTAAAATATGCACCTTTTTCTTTAGAGTTGCGTCAGTTAGCTAAAGGTTTTCAAATTAAAAAAATTCGTGAAATTTTAAAAAACGTAGGGGTAAATTAATGAGTATTTTAAACATCGAAAATGGCATTATTTTAATCGTTGATGACAACCCGACAAACTTAGGAGTGTTATTTGATTTCTTGGCTGATTCTGGCTTCCAAGTGTTGGTGGCGCAGGATGGCGAAGATGCAATTGAACAGGTCGAATATGCTCTCCCCGATCTAATTTTGTTAGATGTACTCATGCCTGGTATGGATGGGTTTGAAACTTGTGAACACTTGAAAGCTCAAGAATCAACTAAAGACATCCCCGTAATCTTTATGACGGCGCTTTCTGAGACGGTTGATAAGGTCAGAGGGTTGAATCTTGGGGCGGTGGATTACATCACTAAGCCGCTTCAGCATGAAGAAGTTTTAGCCCGTGTCAAAATCCATTTAAGCATCCGAAATCTGACTAAAAGACTACAAGAGCAAAATGTGCATCTAGAACAGGAGATTCAAGAGCGGACTAAGGCAGAAAACGCCCTCTTAAAACTGACATCTGAGTTAGAAGAACGGGTGCAAGAAAGGACATCTGCACTTGGAGAATCTAATCATCTGCTGCAACAGGAAATCCAAGAGCGCATTTTGACAGAGCAAGCATTGCAGGAATCAGAAGCACGCTATCGAGAACAAGCCAATCAGCTAGAACTTGCCTTTCGCCAACTTCAAGAAACTCAAAGTCAACTGGTTCATAGTGAGAAAATGTCTAGTCTAGGACAATTGGTGGCGGGTGTCGCCCATGAAATTAACAATCCCGTCAACTTTATCTATGGGAATTTGATTCACGCCTATGAATATACCCAAGGCTTACTCGACCTCTTGAACCTCTATGCTAAGTACACTCCCTCACCGCTACCTGAAATTCAACAACTGGCTGAGGCGATAGATTTAGAATTTCTCAGTGAAGACCTACCTAAATTGCTGAGTTCGATGAAGGTTGGGGCTGACCGCATCCGCGAGATTATTCAGTCGTTACGGATTTTTTCACACGTGGATGAAGCCCAAATGAAGCCAGTGGATATTCACGCTGGGCTAGATAGCACGCTGCTGATTTTGCACAATCGGTTTAAAGCTAGTTCTAACCAACTAGGGATTCAACTTGTTAAAGAGTATGGCGATCTACCGCTTGTGGAGTGTTATGCAGGACAACTCAACCAAGTGTTTATGAATCTACTGGCGAATGCAATTGATGCTTTGGAGGAATATGATAAAGAGCGATCGCCCCAGGAAATTTACTTTTGCCGCAGTACGATTCGGATTCGCACCGAAGTAACTGACAATGAGTTTGTGACTATTTGGATTGGCGATACTGGCCCCGGAATAACAGAAGAAGTACGCGATCGCCTATTTGACCCCTTCTTTACAACAAAACCCGTAGGTAGAGGCACGGGTTTAGGCTTGTCGATTAGCCAGGAAATTATTGTTTCTAAACATGGTGGTCAAATAACGTGTATCTCAGCACCCGGTCAGGGAACAGAGTTTATGATTAAAATTCCGATGCGATCGCACCCTTTAGAATTGACTGTGCCTGCATCGTCCTATTTTGCCTAAACTAAAAACTTTTGAAAACGCTTGTATGAACATTTTAATGCTATCTTCCACTTTTCCTTACCCACCAACGCGCGGAGGAACCCAAGTTAGAACATTTAATTTACTCAAGTACTTAAGTCAACGCCATAATGTCACCCTTGTGACTCAACGCGAGAGTGATGTTACAGACGCAGAAGTAGCAGGATTACGTGATTGTGTAGATCATCTCGTGATTTTTGAACGCCCGCCAGATTCTCGATCCACCGGAATATTCAAGAAAATACAGCGATTTGGGAGATTTTTGCAGCAGGGAACACCGCCAAGTGTACTTGACCGCTACTCAGTTGAGATGCAAACATGGGTTAATAACTGGGTGGAAGCGGGAAAATGTGATGTCATTACCTGCGAACATAGCGTTAATGAGATTTATGTGCAGCCACATTTTCAGAAACAGCTAAAAACCATCGTTAATGTTCATAGTTCTGTTTACGCTACCTGTCAGAACCAATTAGCAACAGGCATTTCCGAAAATTCACTCAGAGACAAAATTAATCTGCCACTTTTGTGGCGTTATGAGCAAAACTACTGCGCTAAATTTTCGGCAATTGTGGCGACAACACAAGAAGATAAAATTCAACTACAAGAATTTAACCCCAATAGTGAAATTACAGTTATTCCCAATGGCGTAGATTTAGTTTCTTTTCCTAGGCGTACCACCGATCCCGGAGGACATCGCCTAATTTTTATTGGTGCAATGGATAATTTAGCAAATATTGATGCTGTCTGCTTTTTCAGCAACGAAGTCTTGCCAGAAATCCAAAAATTCTATCCCGATACAACTTTTGATATTGTCGGTTCTCACCCAGTGGCAGAAGTTTTAGCACTTGATAAAAAACCAGGAATTAATGTGCTAGGGCGTGTACCTTCGATGGCAGAATATTTACATCGAGCCACCATCTGCGTTGTACCGATGCGGACTGGGTTTGGTATTAAAAATAAAACTTTAGAGGCAATGGCAGCTGGTATACCTGTAGTAGCCAGCGATCGCGGCTTAGAGGGATTAGCTGTAGATGTTGCTAGTCATCCATTACGGGCATTACGAGCCAATAAACCAGCAGAGTACGTCACCGCTATTAGTCAACTATTCGAGCGTCCACATCTGCGTTCAGAATTGTCTCACAATGGCAGAGAACTGGTAGAAACAGAATTCACTTGGGATATGGCTGGTAAAAGCTATGAACAAGTTTGTCTTGGGAGAGAGTAATACTAATTCGTAATTCGTAATACAACTCTTGGAGAGGCTGCGCCCGAAGCGTAGCTATGCCGCAGGCTTTATGGCTACGCGGTAGTTGAGCGAAGTCGAAACTCAGTACAAGTTCGTAGTTCGTAATTAGCACACATTAAAAATGCTTGTCTAGATAATTGCTAATTGTTCTTTCTTATCTCTGTGGGATAAATATGTGTAGAGACGTTGTATTGCAACGTCTCTACATCGGTCGTACAAATGATCTTATCTAAATCGTATTGGTTTTTAGTTATCTCATGAATCAGCACATCAATTATTGTCAAATCTAGTCGAACAACCTAACACAAGTAATTTCTTCTGCTTACGCTTATTCTTATTCTTGAGAGTAGTCAAATAATTATCAACGTAGCGAAAAGCAGCTTCACCGTCGTAATCAGCAATGGCTATAGCTTGTAAGAAAACCTTTGAGGGAATTTCAAACCCTAAAAATTTTTCTGTTAAAATTAACAAATCTTCATCTGTAGCAGGAAAAGTAGTTTCTTCTGTATCTTCGTAATCAGAAAATATATCATCGATTAATGCTTTATACACTTTGTACCTCCCCAAAAGCATAAGATGCAAAGCCTGTAATGAAGTTTAGCTGCTGATCGCGAGTTTGTAAGTTAACAGGGAGTTCAGTACCACCACATCCGATTTCCCGTAAAATTTCCAAACAATAAGCACCGAGTTGAGTGTATGGAGCTTGCTCCAATTCTTGAGCTACTTCTAGAGCCATCTCCAGATTGACTTGGATAACCGTCTTTACAGGGTTGGTCATAAATCCGCCCTCATAAACTGGATGCTCTAAGTTTTGATCACAAGCAGAAATAGCGTAACGGTGTTTTTGCGGAATTTATGAAGAGGGGAAATTAAAGTATCAGCGCATTTGCGGTAATGTACCCAAAGTTATGCAAACTAGTCCCAGAGTAGGCAATTTATATCTAAGTGCGATCGCTTGCCATAATACGTATAAATATCTACAAATCTTCCAATATTCTTGCTAATATACTTACTTTTTGTGGGGTAAGCCACAAAGCCCACCCCACAATATTGGATAATTTATTTGTTATAAATCCCTGATATCTAGTCTTGCTCGGTAGTTTAACAAGAGAGGCAGTGTTTCGACTACCTTCTGTCTCCTGCATGGTTGTTGAGTTTCGACTACGCGGCAGTTGAGCGTAGTCGAAACACTACCTCCTGCCTTCTTCACGCTTTAACCTTAGCTTTAGACCAGACACCATTTTCATCTTCATCATATTGTTGGTGAATAGTCTCCCAAGCAGCTTGTTCGGCTGTGAACTCGTCACTTCTTTCATTGAGTACAGCATTATATCGTTCAATGAATGTACTCTGAGCTTCATCAGAAAGATGAGCGCGAACTTCAGGCGACAAGTCTGCTGGACTGTTGCACTGTCCAGAACAAGAACGAGCCAGAGTTTTCTCAATCGTATTAATTTCTTCGCCACCAGCACTTTCGAGCAGCAATTGAAATTCGCCAGTGCGATCGCTCGGAACTTCTGCCATCACGAAAAATTCGCCAGCTTGTAAGCGAGTTTGGTAGATAGCCGCTTTATCTTCTGGCATCCCCAAAGTAGTCAGAACCGATACTAAACCGGCACCTGCACTACCTGCGATCGCTCCGCTAGCAGCCCCCAACAACACCGCACCAATAGGTCCTGCTGCCACAATTGGCCCAACAAAGGGAATAAACAATACGCCTACACCCGTAAGCAAGCTGAGAAAGGAACCAAACAAGGAACCAAAAACTGCTCCTGTTCTCAAACCCCCTAGAATCACATCTTTTTTACTAATAAAGCCAGCGATTCTCGTTTCCGACTGGAAATTTCTGCCCATGACCGAAATATGATCTCTAGGCACACCCCTGTCTAATAAACGTCGAATTACATCATCAATTTGCTTCTGCTCTTTGAATACAGCAGAAATAGTACGTTCTGCTTTATATACTTCTGGCACTTAAAAACTCCCTGTATTATGTTGTTTTTGCAATAAAGATGACCAATCAATTTTGGATTTGAGTTAGATTGACTGCACTCATAACGGAAAACCACGCGGTGGACGGGTTCTCCGACATAAAAGAGCTAGTCGCATGGATGCGTCTCCCAACTTGACGCTAGTCACTTCAAGTTATGTTGGCGCACGAACCAATTTTCAATTCCAAAATCCAAAATTGGCATCGTGAAGAGGTAGATGCAGGCAGATTAATTCTTTTACACCACTTAAAAGCAGGGTTGATTCCTGCTTTTAACTAGTTTCACAGATAGTCATCCTCAACTCAGACGTTACAGCACTTCCGGCAGCTATGAGGTACATCCTCAAAGCTGAAAGCTATGATAGAAAAGGGCAAAAAGAAAAACTGTACTGTATTGCATAATAGCTGTCAGTGCTTTAACCCAAGTTTTTCTAGTCCTCTTCTAGAGGACTTGCACCATTAGACAGGGAATTCTATTGCCTGGCGGTCTATTCCCTGGCGGTCTGTCTGGCGGTCTGTATTGCATAATAGCTGTCAGTGCTGTATCAGCTATACACCTACAGGAGTCTTAGCCCCTGCTGCTGGCTTTCTACCATCTGCATCTATTGCCTCGCCTTCAATAAATGAACGGAGCATCCAAGCTATCTCTTCATGCTGTTCGAGTAGTCCAGTTAAAAAGTCAGCAGTTCCCTGATCGTGGAACTTTTCACCAGACTGATCCACATGATCTCTCAAATTGCGAATAACCTGCTCGTGATCGTCCACTAAATTAGCCACCATTCCTGTTGCTGTGGGAACATTACCAGCATGTTCCTTGAGGGTAGCAAGCTTGAGAAATCCCTCCAATGTGCCAACTGGATAACCACCCAAAGCACGAACCCGCTCTGCCAAAGCATCAATATTTAGAGTCAGCTTTTGGTAGTGTTCTTCCCAAAGCTGGTGCAAAGAGCGGAACTGAGGACCAACGACATCCCAGTGGTACTTTTTGGTTTTCACCAACAGTAAATAGGCATCTGCCAAATCTTGATTCAACAGATTAATTACACCTTGACGCTGTTCTTCGGTCAAACCAATGTTTATCGCACGCATTATTTTCCATCCCTAAGCAAACTTATTTATTAATTTGCCAAATTTTCCCCATCATCCACATCAACCAAAGGAAACATTATGAGTTGAGATTAATTCTTACATTACATAGTTATACCTATGCCTTAATAGGTAGTACTATTCGGTCGATCTAGATTCATGATAAATTATGACTCCTGACTCACCTCGGCTACGCCCTTCTCTACGAGAGGCTGCGCCCGAAGCGTAGCTATGCCGCAGGCTTTACGGCTACGCTCAGGACAGGCTCGGCGACCACCTGGGTGCTGAATTCTGACGATAATTTATAAATATCAATTAGCTATATATCCTTGCTTTTTATCAGCTAAAAAAATAGATATATTACTATTATAAATAATAATGGGTGATTGCGTAAAAGCAATCACCCATTATTAATGAAAAATTACTAAGGTATTAACTCTGTTACTTACCTGTAATTTTGTCTAACAAATTATTTGCTTTTTCTTCCACAGATTTTGCACCCTGAGAATTTTCAGGACTCTTTTGCTTGTCAATATCAGCTGCTCCTTGAACCTCATTGAGTCCTTTATTAGACTCTTTTTGAACCTGTTTCAATCCTTGTGGTGGTTCTTTAGCAGCTTCGTCAGTTTTGCGCTGAATTTCAAGCAGTTGTGTAGTACCTTCGGTGGGGTTACTTTGGTAACTATCAATTGCAAAAGCAGGAAAAGCATTAGAGAATAATACTATGGCGCAAGTAAAAGCCACTACTAGAAAACGTACTGGACGGAAAGTAGATAAAACAGAAGCAATTGTCTTCATTTGAAATCCTCGATAACAGCTTTAACAACGCAGAACTTTATACTAAAAGAGCGAAGCATATACCTTTACTTAACAATTTTAAGCAATGATAAAAATGGCAAGCTCCGCGTCAATTTAGAAGTTCTTGAAAAACGAACCTGACGAAGAAATTTCTTTTGTCTTTCTGCATCGGATTAGTAAGGGATAATAAGCAAATACCACCTTAATTCTTTAGCAAAATCATTAGATTTCACAAAATCATTAGATTTCATAATTGAAATTCTTCGTTTCAGGTTCCCTGTTTACACTTTTACTCTGAAAAAGCGAACGTCTGCATCAATCTCTAGAATGAAGTTTACTGCATCTTTAGTTGCAATAAAATCATCCTCTAGGTATATCGACTTAATCTAGTTTTGGCAGAGTAATGGCTTTACTATTTATGTTCGGTTAGCTTGACTTTATCCAATTCCAAGAATTTTAATGATTATGCACTTGAGAGTAAATTTGTAAAGTATCAATTTATATAAAGATTCTTCTTAATCCCCTTTCATAAAAGGAGAAAAATAAATCTTTGCTTTAAACTTGATAAGTCTGCCTTATTACCTCTTCTATTGAACTTACCCGATGGAACACTTCTATTAATTCATGGGATCTTGTTTTTCGCTTCGCCAGTAGCACTTTTAATGGTGTCAAATAATGAACATCTGGATCGTCTCCTAAAGCAACTTCGGCTGCTTGCAAGACTTTTGTGGCATTCTCAAAAATATCTTCGTTGTCAAATGCTTCTTTTGCGGAAAGTTGGTGTAAGGCTGCATCGGGTACAGTTGCTCTACCTGGCAAGGTTTTATCTAATACCAAACCTTTCAATAATGCCAGCAAAGCTGCGTAGATGAAAAAATCATCACAGCTATCACAAGCCTTAAATTCGATGCGTCCCACTTCCGCCGGAATGCGGGCAATTTTTGTTAAGGAAGGTGTGCTATTAATCAGTTGTTCTTCTTTTTGAACAAAAACCAGAGTAGCTGGTCTTTTTCCAGTTCTGATAAATGTTCGTACCGATAGTCCATCCCATAAACCTCCATTATAAAAGGGAGAGCTATAACTAAAAGGAACGATATAGGGACTGTAATAAGTTAACTTTTTGCCAATATCAATCACATCTTCAGTTGACAAATCTGCCACTGAAATATTTAAATCTGGCCCATAAGATACCATGTGAATATTCGCAGTTTGTTCGTCAGGATAAGCTTCTAACTGTTTGATTTCATAATCGTTTAATGGGGGTTGAGGCTCAAAAGCTGGATTGTAAGGATTGAAACTAACCAAAACTGGTGATAAGCCAAAGTCAGCGGCAACCTTACGTAGCAAGTCAAAACTTTCTGATAATTCAGTAATAGCGCCTTGAATATTAGAATGGATAGTTGTTCTAATCTCAATACCTTTAACATGACAATCTATCACTTCATCAGAATCCGCAAATCTTTCAAATCCCTCAATGTACCATCTCTTCATTTTAATACCCGCATCGCCGACGCGGAGTTGAGGATAGTCACTGGGGTATGTGGGTAGCCTTGCAATAATTTGATTGAAATCAGCAAATTTTGTGTGGAAAAAATCAGCAAACTTTCCTTCTTTGTTTAAGAAAGCGACTTCATGTTCAATGCCAAAGAAAAACATTAATATATACCTTAATTTTTTAGAGTTAACCTAATTTAACTAATGCCAAGCGATCGCAATCCCATAGAGAAGGAAGTAACATCAGTAAACGATTCATTAGAGAAAAGCGTCGGCGATATTTAGCTGGCAGGTTCGCATACTTAGAAAACTCCATCACTCTGTAGCGCAAATTACAGTCTTGAACCTTATAAATATTTGAGATACTCCAATCGAATTCACTTTAAGCAGAAAAATTCTCAATAACGGTACAAATGGATTTTACCTTAAGACCGACTGTTGCGATTTGAAAACTTCTCTGATTTATTTTTCTGTGTTGCTTCTACTATCTTCATAGTCACTGGGTAGGGTAGCGTAGTAGTGACTGAGGAAAGCTTGAGACGTGAGTTTATGACAAGTACCGTTCAATCCCCCTACAGCAGCGAACAGATTGCCGCTTGGTTGCGTGGACTGCTTACTATTGCTTGGGCTGATGGTAATTTTGATGACCAAGAACAGGAATTAATTGCCAGCATCACCGAAAATGAATTAGCTCCTAAGATTAAATTCGATTCACTAGAGGTAATTACCGCAGAGGAATTAGCCGCAGCGTTGGGTAAAGGTACACCAGCCGCAGAAAATTTCTTAAGGACAGCGATAATGGTAGCGATCGCAGATGGTACTTATTCTCCCAGCGAAGATGAGGTTCTGCAACAGTTCTGCCAAGCCTTGGAACAGCCAGAGGAGTTACTCGAAGCCCTTCGCCAAACTCTGGAATACCCACAGCAAATTACCCCCACTATTGCCAGCCCTGGGCTGACAAAGCGTCAAATTAATGCCCTACACCCCCTGCAAGACTGGCTCGATGGGCTAGATATCCAAGACCCAAGAGTAGCCCGCTTTTTGTGTAAAATGATTCCTGCCCAGTGCCCTTTTGAGCGGGATGTCACCCTATTTGGACGCAAGATTGTGCATATACCACCGATGTGTAAAATTAACCCGTTATATGAGCAACTGGTAGGCTTACGTTTCCGCGCCCTCTCCTATTTAGCAGATAAATGCGGTGAAGATGTTTCACCATATATTTGAGTAGGGGGCAGGGGAGTAGGGGAAAAGGTTAAAGGTTAAAGGGAAAAGGAATAAATTTAATCTTTCCCCTTTTCCCCTTACCCCTTTCCCTTTCCCCATACCCAATGCCCAATAAATAGTTCTGTAGTTGAGTGGAAAATCTGACTCTGCTTTTGGGAATACTTGATTTATTCACCTGACTAATCTAGAACTCAGGCATTATCAATATGAAAGGGATTAAACCATCTCTATATTTTGTACCCTTTTCCTTACCTTTGTATTTGCTTTCTGGTTTAACAGCACAGGTACAAGCTCAGTCGTACCATGCCAATAAAACTTGGCAAGTTAGTCAAACATTTAAGCCACCACAGCGGGGAAAACCTCCCGCAAGTGCTGGTGGTTCTACCCGTGGTAGCTCTTGCCTAACAGGCAAAAAACTGATAATTCCCTTAATGCCTCCAGATAAATTAGGGTTGACATTTGCTCAACATCCAACATTTTTCTGGTATATACCTCCATCTCAACTCAAAACAGCCAAGTTTCTGCTCTTGACTGAAGACCAGAATATATTTTATGAAACCTCTTTTACACTTCCAAATAAACCAGGAATTATTAGCTTTAAACTTCCTGATAGTGCCCCTGCACTTGCTGTAGGTAAAACTTATCACTGGTACTTAACAATTGTTTGTAATACTCAAGACTCTAGTGAAAATCCGACTGTAGATGGTTGGGTGGAACGCACTCAGCCAGAAGTAACCTTGTCGCAAGCGTTAGCAAAGGCAAATTTGTACAAGTTGCCCACCATCTATGCAGAAGCTGGGATTTGGCATGAAGCGCTGACTAGTTTAGTGCAGCTACGCCGGACTGAGCCAAATAATTTCAAAGCAAGGCTGGATTGGAGACAATTTTTCAAGTCTGTAGGTTTGAATGCGATCGCTTCCGAACCATTGATTGATTGTTGCACATCTAAGAATTAACCACAAAATTCAAAAAGGGTATTGGACATTGGGAAAACTCCTAACTCCTAACTCCCAACTCCTAACTCAGCACTCAGCACAAAATATTATGTGGGCAAAGCTGAAACCGCACATCTGGCAATGGCGGGGTGTTTTACTTGCTGTTCCCAATATTACAGCTCTGGTGATTGCACTACGCTTGACTGGATTACTGCAATTGTTGGAATTAGCAGCACTAGATCAATTTTTTCTCCTCCGTCCACAAGAGCCGGCTGATACCCGCATTGTCATAGTTGAGATTAATGAGGCAGATGTCCGCAAGCAGGGACAATGGCCTATGCCTGATGGAAAACTTGCTAGTTTGTTAGAGAAAATCAAACAGCAAAAACCCAGAGCGATTGGTTTAGATATTTATCGTGATTTACCCGTCAATCCCGGTTATCAAGATTTACTTAAGGTTTTTAAGTCTACTCCTAATTTGATTGGAGTCCAAAAAGTCTCTGATACGATTGATAGTTCGGCGGTTGATTCATCTCCAGAACTGAAGAAACTTAATCAAATTGGGTCGAATGATTTACCCATAGATGGAGATGGCAAAATTCGACGAGCATTATTGTACGTAAATTTAAATCATGATGAGATTCTGGAAAGCTTTGGGCTAAAACTGGCATTGTTGTACTTGAAACCTGAAGGTATTACTGCCAAGCCATCGGCAACTAACTCTAATTACTTGCAGTTAAATCGGGGTGTTTTCCCAATTTTTGAAGCTAATGACGGAGGTTACGTCCGAGCCGATGCGGGGAGTTATCAAGTGCTGTTGAATTACCGAGGACGGATACAGCAGTTTACTAAAGTCTCTCTTACCGAAGTGCAAGAGAACCGCATCCCACGAGATTTAATGCGAGATAAGGTGGTATTAATTGGTGCTACCGCTGAGAGTTTGAAAGATTTATTCTATACGCCTTACAGCAGTAATGTCTTGACTGACCCGGAACGAATGGCGGGTGTAACAATTCATGCTAATTTGATTAGTCAAATTTTAAGTGCGGCAATGGAAGGTCGTCCACTGATTAAGTGTTTACCTGAGCCGCTAGAATGGCTATCAATTTTGATTTGGTCAATTATTGGTGCTAGCTTATGTTGGCTGCAACGCCACAGTAGCAACCAGAAAAACCTCATGGCTGTTAGTGTTTTGTTGGTAGGCGGCGGCTTAATTGGTGGCAGCTTTTTGGCGTTTTTGGCTGGTTGGTGGATTCCCGTTATCCCTTCAATGCTGGCTTTTGTTGGTTCTGCGATCGCACTTACTCAGTATATTGCTCAAAGTGCTACCGAGATGCGAAAAACCCTCGGTCGCTATCTAACTGATGAAATCGTCGCCAATATCCTCGAAACTCCTTCTGGATTAAAGCTAGGAGGAGAACGCCGAAAAGTTACGGTTCTTGTGTCTGATTTAAGAGGATTCTCGGCTATTTCCGAACAATTGCCCCCGGAAGAAGTAGTAAAGATTTTGAATCTTTATTTGGGAACAATGACAGATGTGATTAACCAATATAAAGGCACGATTAATGAGTTTATGGGTGATGGGATTTTTGTGATTTTTGGTGCGCCAATTAGTCGCAAAGATGATTCTGAACGAGCAATCGCTTGTGCTATTGCCATGCAATTGGCAATGGAACAAGTGAATGAACAAAATCAGCAAATGAATTTCCCAATCTTGGAAATGGGAATTGGGATTAATACAGGCGAGGCTGTGGCGGGAAATGTTGGTTCTCAAAAGCGCGCTCAATATACAGTCATTGGCAGTCATGTTAATTTGGCTGCTCGAATTGAGTCTTATACCGTGGGAGGACAAATTTTAATTTCCGAAAATACCTGTAAGGATGCCAATATTGACCTACAAATTGCTGGGCAATTACAAATAGAACCCAAGGGTATAAAACACCCTGTGACAATTTGTGAAATTCGTGGCATTGGCGGTAAATATAATTTATTCTTGCCTAAATATGATGAAGAAACGATCGTTCTCACTGAAAAAGTGCCTGTAGAATACTCCATTTTGCAGGGAAAACATGCAGTAGGAACAGTATTTACGGGGGAATTGATTAGCCTCTCAGAAAAAGGAGCGCAGCTGCAATCGCCACATTCTTTAGAACTCTTGAGTAATCTCAAACTCAAGTTATTGATTGAAGCAGAAATGGCTACAGAAGAAGATATCTACGCCAAGGTGATTGAACAGTCTCATGTTGACGAGCATCTTTTTCTACTTCGGTTTACAGCAGTTCCCCCAAAAGCTAACGCAATTCTCAATGCACTGCGTCAGCTGGGGTGAGATTAAGGTATCAATCTTGAAATGGCAACAAAGGGAGGTGTATGTAAATAGGATAAACCGAAAAATTAGGTAGTCTAGCTTTTTCTAAAACAGTAACAATTGTTGCTGATACAACCAAGCGATCGCGGTAATATTTTGGACTTAAGCCCGATCTAACTCCAATAACTCATAATTTTCAACGAATAATTAATAATTCGTAATTTCTGCTATGAAGCAACTCACTTGAGTTCTGGAGTTAAAAATATGATTTTTTCTAAAACTAAGATTCAATTACGTCCCAAGAACAAATGACAAACGGAAACAAATTTCAAAGATTAGTAGAACTTGCAAATGATTATGGAATTATTTGTGAACCAACACCAGAAGAATGTTTGATTGCATCCTTGCCTGGAGACGATGATTTCTTATTAGCTTTTACTTGGTCTGGTACTGTTGAGGGAGAGCCACCAGAGCATGAATTAATTGCAATTAGCGTACAAGATATAGTCAAAGAAGTTACCGTTGCAGCTTGGCAGATTCCTTTTTATTTATTCGGAAACGTTTTAAGACAGGCTCAGATGCTTGTCGCTGCCCACAAAGATTTTGTTAGCTAAGAGACAAGCCATATCTTAAAACTGCTATCCCTGTCAACTATCCGTGGCAGGGATTTTTATTTCAACTACTGCTTTAAAGATTTATAAAATATTCTCTGTCGAAAGTAAAAAAGAAACAATTAATCTTTTCTTTTATTAATTTTTTTAACCATTTTAATTCTCTTAACTGTCTTAACTGTCTTAACTGTCTCTTAATGTAGTTATTTAACTGTCTGCCTCACTTTTTTATACTTCCTGAAAAATTAGTATAAAAATTTACTTATATTTAGGAAGTTACAAAAATAGTAACAATATATAGTAACCACTATAGACAGTATTTATGCCCTTTTTATATGCTCTACAGGCTAAAATAAGCTGTGCAGCTTGGGAAGATGAGACAAGAACAATTACATAGTTACAAAGTCAAATTTATGACTTGTTATCACAGTTGCTATTATTTAGTTTTTTAAAGTTTAAGTAATTGTCTTTCATATTTATCTGCTTGCAAGTTCAGTAAAATCATGGTTTTATCAAGTTAACGACCAAGCGATAAAAAGCGGTTAGTTTGATAGCTATCTAATAGATAGTGAAGTTTAATGTGGCTATTGTCATATCAATTACGGTAATTACTAGTTATTAAAATACTTGCGCATTTATGTGTTTTTGCATCTATGCGTCAGTTCTAATAAGAAGTTTTCAACCGGATATGATATCAGTCGGCATAGTGGGTCAAGAACAAAATTCAAAGCCCTACATATCAAATAGCATTCCTGTCCAACAGCAAAAAGAAACGTCTCAGTTTTCAAGTTTGAATCTGTGTAAATTCAGGTAAGCAAGGAAAAGACAAATGGTTAATCCCGTAATATTGATTCCAGGACTAGCAGGATCGAGGCTAAAAACACATAATAAAAATCAGTCAGAAGAAGGCGTGACAGGCGGTAAACTGTGGGTCGGTCAAGATATGGCACCACCACCACCAGGTCAAACAATTCATAAAGTAGATGAACAGACAGAGGTAGAATATCCGCCATCAAATATAGTCGGACTTAATGCACCAGTATATCCTGTCACAATAGATCAACCTCCCGAAAATCCTGTTGTAACAAATTGGAAAAAGAATCTGAAATTGAAGGATATTAATGGCATAACCCCAGAAGTAGAAGCAGACCAAAATCCGCCGCTAACAAAAGATGACCCAAACATTCAATTTAATCGATTTGTAGATGGAATACAGGGGATTAAAAATTTAGCTGTTTCTCAAAGTGAGCTAGATGCTATACTTTTCGGAATAAACAACCCGCTCACTCCTGAAGAAGATCGAAAAGAACTCCAAGAATTGTACGCAGGTTTGCAAAAAGTGAATTACTTTTCAGAATTAGTAACTGCGTTATTAGACACTGATGAGTACCGAGGCGAAGCAGCTCTCTTGCCCGCAAATTTGGTAGCCCTTCCTTATGATTGGCGAATAGGCCCAACAGGTTTGGAACAGCGATATCAATATTTCTCTAAACTCAAGAGTACTATAGAGGAATTATACAAAGCTAAACCATTCATAGGTAAGCCAGATACTACACCTGTGGTAATAATAGCTCACAGTATGGGAAATAGGGTGACGCAATATTTCTTAGAGTGGATCAAAAACGATCCCTCCGCAGGACAAGCATGGATAGATGAACATATAGAACGATACATAGCAGTTAGCCCACCGTGGATAGGTGCGCCACTAGCAATTCGTCTGCTGTCAACAGATGATGGATTTAATTTGGGAGGGGCAAGTTTATCGGGCATTAAAAAGGCATTACAATCCTTTTCTAGCATTCCTTCGCTATTACCAGTAACAACAGCCCAGTACAAGTATTTCAACACAACAGATTTTTCGTTTATCAGAAATGAAGGTGTTGCTGAATCACAGACGATCGCTCCCGGTGACTTTAGAGCAGAAACAACCGAAAAGATATTACGACTTGGAGGAGCCGAAAGTACGACGCTGAAATATATCAAGGATTATTATGAACAAGATCCGAATTTCAGTGATGGAGAATTTGGGAGTAAAGCGGTAACAAGCCCACCCATCAAGAACATTGATGTCATTTATTCAACTGGTTTTAACACACCAGTAGGAGCATACTACTATCAAGAAAAAAGAGAACTCAAAGTAGCAAGTTACTTAGGTACACCCGAACAGCCTGTGGAGGACGGAAACTTCATTGTCATCAACGGAGTAAGATTGGAAAAAGCGGATACAACACAACAACTGATATCAGAGGATGGAGTCACTAATTCAGGAGATGGAGTAGTTGCATACGGAAGCTTGGCATACTTTAGGAGATGGCAGCTACACCGAGATGTTCCAAAACAAACAATAACTGCACATCCATTTGCTAAACCTCAAGGGACTGAACCTCCAGAATTAGTAGAAAAAGGGATTGATTTAAGCCATAACGCAATTTTACGACACCCAGAAGTAATCAAATTAATCTTCAGTTTGTTGGGGATATCAAAAGCAACGCCAACACCTGTTAGTGTATAAATTTTCAGAAGATTGATTGAAGGTTGACACAAAGGCGATGTTTGCTGCCGGCTGCGCTTACGCAGACTCTTAGCAAAGAGCGATCGCCTTTCTTTTTTTCAAGGAATGCTTTCAATAACTTAACGTGAGTTCGATGAACCTCTCCCTCCCAGCCTCCCTCTCCGAAACGGAAAGGGAGGAGCAACGAAAAATTAAGCTTTTTGCTCCCCTCTCCGTGTCGGAGAGGGGTTGGGGGAGAGGTCAAATAAGACTTGTCGAACTCACGTTAACTTACCTGAACTTCATCTTTTGACTAAATTCAATCAGCAAAATCTGCAATTGCTTTCTCAAAAGCTGCTTTTTCTTCTTCAAAAGCAGCTTTTGATTTCTCATTTCAGTATATTCAGTAAGCAAAAGCAGCTTTTTCTTCTTCAAAAGCAGCTTTTGATTTCTCATTTTGGTATATTCAGCAGGCAAAAGCAGCTTTTTATCCCTCATTTCGGTATATTCCGCAAGCAAAAGCAGCTTTTTATTTCTCAAAAACAGCTTTGACTTTCTCCTTTTGGCATATTCAGCAACGCCGAACGATTTTTAACTGTCTGCTACTCATTTCGTAATCAAAACGATAGCCTAAGAGAATCCAGCAACTTACACATATTGCCTCATGTTACCCAAACCCAAAAAACACTGGACACCCCAGCACTGGGCAAGTTGGAAACCCTTTGGCATTGGCGAACAGTACCCCAACAACTACTGGGAAGTATTTCGCGCAATTTGGTTATCTCGTAAGAAACTACCATACACGTGGAATATCCTAAATAAAGGTGTCTGCGATGGTTGCGCTCTCGGAACAACCGGGATGAAGGATTGGACATTAGATGGGATTCATCTCTGCAATGTTCGGTTGCGGTTGTTGCAGATGAATACGATGCCAGCTTTTGACCCTGTACTATTGGCGGATGTCTCGCAGTTGCAAAAGCAAAAAAGTGCCCAATTACGGGACTTGGGAAGACTTCCTTACCCGATGATTCGTCAACGAGGGGAAAAAGGCTTTCGCCGTGTGAGTTGGGATGAAGCTTTAGGGTTAATTAGCGATCGCATCCACTCCACTACACCAGACCGCCTCAGTTTTTATGTTACCAGTCGCGGTACTGTCAACGAAACTTATTATGCTACCCAAAAAGCTGTGCGGGCAATGGGAAGCAATAATATTGATAACGCTGCCCGCATTTGCCATTCTCCCAGTACAGCAGGATTGAAAGCTGCTTTGGGTGCTGGGGCTACCACCTGTTCTTATAAAGACTGGATTGGTACTGATTTATTAGTCTTCATTGGCTCTAACGTTGCCAATAATCAGCCTGTTACCGTTAAGTATCTTCATTACGCTAAAAAAGCTGGCACAAAGATTGTAGTTATTAATACTTACCGCGAACCAGGAATGGAGCGCTACTGGGTTCCTTCAATTATAGAAAGTGCCGTTTTCGGTACAAAGTTTGCCGAAGACTTCTTCTTAATCAACATGGGCGGGGATATCGCATTTTTAAATGGCACTATTAAACATATAATTGCTAACAACTGGGTAGACCAGTCATTTATAGATTTATACACAGGTGGCTTTGCCGAACTCAAAGCATCGTTAGAAAGCCAATCTTGGGAAGAATTAGAGCGGCTTTCTGGAACATCCCGCAAAGAAATGTACGCTTTTGCCAAAATGGTCAAAGAAGCGAATAAAGCCGTATTTGTTTGGAGTATGGGTATTACTCAGCATGAATGCGGCGAAGATAACGTGCGAAGTATCATTAATCTAGCTCTCACCAAAGGATTTGTCGGTCGGGAAGGCTGCGGTTTAATGCCAATTCGCGGTCACTCTGGGGTGCAGGGTGGTGCAGAGATGGGATGTTACGCGACAGTATTTCCTGGTGGTAAACCTATCACCCCAGAAAATGCTGCCCAATTGAGTCAACATTGGGGCTTTGAAGTGCCGGCAAGTAAAGGTTTAATTGCTCCAGAAATGATTCACGCCGCACATCAAGGAGAAATAGAAGTGTTGGTTTCTGTGGGTGGAAATTTTTTAGAAGTACTGCCAGAACCAGATTATGTGGAAGCGGCGCTGAAGCAAATACCCCTACGGGTACATATGGATATTGTTCTCTCCAGCCAAATGTTAGTGGAACCTGCCGATACTGTGGTGCTTTTACCTGCGACGACTCGCTACGAAATACCAGGAGGAGTCACAGAAACTAACACCGAACGCCGGGTAATTTTCAGTCCAGAAATTCCGGGGCCGCGCATTGGAGAAGCACGCCCAGAGTGGGAAGTCTTTTTAGAATTGGCAAGGCGGGTAAAACCAGATTTGGCAGATAAGCTAGCTTTTGCTGACACAGCTGCTATCCGTCAAGAAATTGCTCAAGTTGTCCCCCAATATGCCGGTATTCAAAATTTACAGCAAGCTGGCGATCAATTTCAATATGGTGGCTCACATTTGTGCTTTGGTTGGAATTTCCCAACGGCGGATGGTAAGGCACACTTTGGGGTATTATTGCCACGCCAAAGAGAATTACCAGAAGGTTATTTCTTATTAGCAACGCGCCGAGGCAAACAATTTAATAGTATGGTGCAGGAACGCAAGGATGCAATTACTGGGGCGATGCGAGAGGCGGTACTAATGAATGCTGCTGATGCTGTACAGTTGGGTTTAAAAGATCGCGATCGCGTCATTCTTAAGAATGATTTAGGCGAGTTATTATGTCAAGTCTATATTGCGCCAATTCAGTCAGGAAACTTGCAAGTACATTGGCCAGAAGGGAATGTGCTACTAGATAAAACTAAGCGATCGCTTGAAGGTGTACCCGATTATAATGCGATCGTGCGTCTGGAAAAACAAACCTAGATTACGGTAAGTTTATATAACCTATCTCACGCCAAAATTTGCAGCCATGTCCGCCGCCAAAGATTTTGAATTCCCAAATGATGTAATATTTCCTCTTGGGGATTTAGATAGTGACGAACCACCATTGGAAAGCGAATTACATCTACGCCAAATAATTCTGCTATTGCAATCTTTGGAATTGTGCTGGCGAAATCGCAATGACTTTTACGCTGCGGGTAATCTAACAATTTACTACAGTCAACGCCAGAAGAGATCAGAAGAATTCCGGGGGCCAGATTTTTTTGTCGTGCTGGGATGTGAACGCAAAATTCGTAAAAGTTGGGTTGTTTGGGAAGAAGACGGGAAATATCCCAACATAATTGTAGAACTTCTCTCTAATTCTACAACCGCAACTGACAAAGGTTTGAAAAAACAAATTTTTCAAGATATCTTTCGCACACCAGAATATTTTTGGTTCGATCCCAATAATTTAGAATTTGCTGGCTTTATCTTGATTGGCGGTACTTATGAACCGATAGAACCTAATTTTCAAGGATGGATGTGGAGTCAGCAGTTAAATTTGTACTTGGGTATTTATGAAAATAAATTGCGCTATTTCACTGCGGAAGGAAATCTAATTCCCACACCCGAAGAAGTCGCAGAACAAGAAAGACAACGTGCTGAACGCCTAGCAGCCAAATTGCGAGAACTGAACATTGACCCAGATACGATTTAACTCAATGGGAGAGAAAAGCAAATTTAACTGATTTTTTGTGATTATAGTAATTAAATATCATATCATGTCCGCTTGATTGCTTATTAAACCCGAAGAACCCCACCCCGCCAAAGCTGTGCTTTGTCTCCCCTCCCCGCCTGCGGGGAGGGGGTTGGGGGTGGGGTTATTTGGTTATTTTATTATGGGTAATTTGGCGGACATGATATCATTTATTTTCAACAACCTCTAGACCTGTTCTAGCTACTGATTTAAGATCAACATTCTGATTGTTTCGCAACACTACTATAGTGGTATTTTCATTGGGTAAATATGCAAGCAATGTTGCGAAGCCATAAGCTATACCACTATGCCCAATTGCTTTTGCTAAAGGAGATGAAAACCTTTCTACACCCAAGCCATAGCTATAGTCTGCGCCATTATCTTTAAATTTCAGCATTTCTTTCATCATCTTTGACGAAAGTAAAGTTTTTTTGACAAATAACGCTTTGGCGAACTTGGCTAAATCCTCTGCTGTTGAAACCAATCCACCATCACCCAAACCGTTGCCATCATTGACTTGGACGTAGCTATCTAGCTTACCATCTTTATTGCGATCGCCATAAACCTGTAGCGACTTCGCCAATTGTCGGTTCGCGCAATTCTGTAAAGGTATGTTTTAATCCCAAAGTTATTGACACCAGATGCTCCCAGCCAAGAACCTTTAGGTGTAGTAATATACATTACCGCACCAGGGATTTTCTGTTCTACAACTATCTCATTTAAAAGTTTCTGTAGTTGAGAACTTTTTCCTACGGTGGAGGTAGATATCACTTGTTTAGCAAGAGATTTTTCAATTACTCTCTGACTAATGTTATTAGCTACTAAATATCCTGTAAAACCAAGGGAAACCACAAAGACTATTGCAAATAAAATTTTGCTGAAAGCCAAAAGTTTTAGGTTCATTTTACTTACTAAACAGAAACCGAGGCCATCTAGCTCAACTGCATAAAGTAGTTGGTGAGCATCAACCTGACATCTGATATACAAATAGCATTACTTTGTTCCCAGATTAGGATCAAAATTTAAAGTCACCAACTCTCATAAATATGAAAATGCCAACTAAAAGCAAAACCAAAGCCACTGTCTGGGTTGTGGAAAATGGTAAAATGCGATCGCGTTTAGACCAACTCACCACCGAAGAACCTTTAGAAATTCGCCTCGTCCCTCTCCAGAAGACGGTAGCTGTAACAATGCGAACACCAGGAGCAGATTTTGAACTAGCTGCTGGTTTCCTCTACAGTGAAGGAGTCGTTAGCCGCAGAGAAGATATCCGACGTATTAGTTACTGCGTAGATGAATTGGTAGATGGTGAGCAGCGCCATAACATTGTAAATGTAGAACTGCGGGATGGCTTGATTCCAGACTTACAGCCTTTGGAGCGTCATTTCTACACTAGTAGCGCCTGTGGGGTGTGTGGTAAAGCTAGCCTTGAAGCTTTACGTCTGCGGGGATGTCCAGTGATTTCTTCTGGCCCAATGGTAACACCTGCGATCGTATACAGCCTACCAGATAAACTCCAGGCTGCTCAAGGTATATTTACTGCTACAGGGGGTTTACACGCTGCGGCTATCTTCGATACTCAAGGAAAACTATTAAATCTGTGGGAGGATGTTGGGCGACACAATGCTTTGGATAAATTGATTGGTACAGCTTTGCTCAGTGATCAGTTGCCTTTAAATAATTGTATTATTTTAGTTAGCGGGCGCTCTAGTTTTGAGATTTTGCAAAAGTCTACAACTGCTGGGGTTCCTATTGTTTGTTCTGTTTCTGCTCCTAGTAGTTTGGCGGTGTCTGTTGCCAAAGAATTTGGGATTACCTTAATTGGATTCCTGCGCGGAGAACGGTTCAATATTTACACTGGTTTACAAAGAATAAATGCTGTTTAAGAACACTTTCGTAGTGGCGTCGAGAGGCTAAATTGTTGCAAAAAAATTTGTAGGTTGGGTTGAGGAACGAAACCCAACACTTCCAATACGGTTCGGTTAAGGTTTTTTGATGAAAATTATAAATCGCAAAGACGCGATGAATCGCGTCTCTTGCCTTAATATCCGATCAATGTTGGGTTGGGTTGAGCAACGCGAAACCCAACCTACTTGATTTATCCGCTCATATTTTGGGCTTTTTAAAGCTTGAAATAACCAATCTTCGTTCCAAATTTCTCCACCTTGAAAAGCTAGTTCTATAATCATTCTGGACATTCGCATGAAGTGCCATTGGGTATACTGCTACATGCACACCCTTTGGATTGAAGCGTGGTCGCCGCATCTAAGCATATTTTCTGTCCGTTGCTAGTATTTGAAGTACAATCGATTACAACGGCTTGTGTCATACCTCCATTCGATAATTTCATAGATGTGATGAGTGTTATAGGTGTCCGCAAGCGAGCAACTAAAAGACTTTGCACTACCGAATATGAGCGAGAATTTCGTAATAACTCCGATCCATCCAGGCTCTGCTTCCCTCTTTGGCTCTGACCATACACTTCATTTCCAGAAAGTAACACACCAATTAGAAACAAGCCAAACATGAGGTGCTTTAACGTTAACCCAAATTTCTTTCCGACTCGTGTTACATGCATTGCAATCTTCTCCTCTTTTCAATCAAAAGATTTTATGCTAATTAACAGACTACTAAGCAAAGATAAGGGCTTCACCTCTTAGTAATCTCTTGCCTCCTTGTATTACAAATCCGTATTTTCCAGTATTAATATTGTTTTTGCAGGGCAAGTTATTTTTAACATAAAACACCGCCCCAAAATCTTGACAAAATACAGTTTCTAATATATATGTACCCAATTTAAAATATAAATTTATTAACCTAAAGATAGATAATGTACTAAACCTTTAGATAGATTTTTTAGCTCACGCTTGCAATAATGAGGCTGTTACTTTTGGACACTCATAGTTAAGATAGGCGATCAATTTACTCTAAAAAAAGTAATCAATTGATTACAAAAGAGTTTATGCCTGAAAAGGAAGCTCGTTCAGGAATTGCTAAGTTTTTTCTTGGTTCAAAAGAAGAGTATAGAAATCCTTTCAGCTTATCGATCTAGTACCGCAAGGCGGGATTAAAAATTAAAAATAAATACAGCATAAGGTTTTCGTTGATTTAGAATGATTGGTTTATTTCCACCGTGTTGTACTAGCTAAATCTTAGTTAAGGCAAGAGACGCGATAAAAACGCCGTCTCTACAAAAGACTAATTATTGTAGAGACGGCGATTTATCGCATCTTTAGCGATACTAGAATTCAGATGAGATATTAGCTAATTTAGTCCATTAGATGCTGCTGTACTTGTGAAACTAGTTCATTTGTCCAGTAGTTGGTGAGTTCGGCATTGGCTGCTTCCACCATTACTCTGATGACTGGTTCTGTGCCAGAGGCGCGAACCAAAATTCTGCCGGAATCGCCCATTGCAGCTTCAGCAAGAGCGATCGCTTTTTGTACAGGTTGACAATCTTGCCATCCCAAACGGCGATCGCGATCGACAACGCGCACGTTGCGCAACAATTGTGGATAGGTTTGGAAGCTTCGATCTACTAATTCGCTCAAGGGAACACCCGCCTCTCTCACCAAAGATGCTATGTGTAATGCTGTTAACAAGCCATCTCCAGTTACGGCATAGTGACGGCAAAGAATATGCCCTGATTGTTCGCCACCTAGCATTCCCCCAGTGCGCTGCATTTCGGCTTGCACGTATTGGTCGCCGACTGCGGTACGAATTAAGTTACCACCAATTTGCTGCCAAGCTTTCTCAAAGCCTAAGTTGGCCATGACTGTAGATACAATCAAGTTGTCTGGCAATTGTTGGTTTTGTTGTAAGTGCCGTCCCCACAGGTAGAGAATGTAATCGCCGTTAACTTGCCTGCCTGTATTGTCTACTGCTAAGACGCGATCGGCATCGCCATCGAAGCCAAAGCCGATGTCGGCGTTGTGTTCTTGTACCGTTGCTGCCAGAATGTCTAGGTGCGTAGAACCACAGTTAACATTAATGCGATCGCCATCTGCTTCGTTATGCAAGCAGATTACCTCCGCTCCCATTTGTGTAAATACTGATGGTGCTAACCCAACTGCGGCTCCCCACGCCAAGTCTAAAACAATCTTCATTCCCTGAAGATTCAAAGCACCGTTTAAGGGTTTTTTCAACGCCGAGCTATAATCTTCCACTAACTCGAAACGTGAGTAATGCCGTCCGCAATTACTGACTCTCGCGATCGGTGATATCTTGCCACGCAGTCCCGCTTCAATTTCTGTCTGCAATATTTGCGGTAACTTCCCACCATTGCCACCAAAAACCTTAATCCCATTGTCTTCTGGAGGATTGTGGCTGGCAGAAATCATCACTCCGCCAATGGCATCACTGATACTGGTGAGATAGGCAACGCAAGGAGTGGGGCATAATCCCAAATACCAAACCTCTAACCCCGCTGCTGTTAACCCTGCACTCAAAGCCATTGCCAGCATATCGCTGGAGTTTCTAGAATCCTGTCCGAGAATGACTGGCCCTACTTGAGTAGTATGGTTACGTAAAACAATCCCCGTCCAAAAACCAACTTGCAATGCTAGAGGCGCATTCAGTAATTCTCCCACTCGTCCGCGAATCCCATCTGTGCCAAATAAGGGATTTGCTGGTAATGGGATTAAATTCAGTCCAAAACTGCTCTCAATCCCTTTGCCCAATCCCTCAACTTCAGAAGTAGAACCCCCAGAAATGCCCGATGTCCGAGTTATAGATGAAACCATATTTTTAAACACTCCACACAATCACACTGAAAAATAAATAGCACTTAAGACTTTATTCAGCAATTTTGACATGCTTTTTCTCTTTAGAAATTCATTCTAGATCGAGATGTATTTACGTAATAATACTGAATTTTTCTTTCTTGGATTGTAAATCTTTGATAAAGTCAGTATTGGTTTTTACGTTATTAGTAAAGTCTCCACATCTTAGCTAATTATTCCTTTTATGCCGACAAATTTCGTTTTGATTTTTATCTGTATTAGTTCACACTTTATAATGCTACATACTAAGTAATAATGTAATAAATATTACTTTTGGCGCATCACAAAGATTTTCAACCAAGCTGAAAATGAAAGCAAAATTCAGCTAATAACAACAAAAAATCAAAATACTGAAATCTAAAATTCTGTTCTCTTAGCCTTGTTGCTGTGTAAAAAACGACAGAATCATCGCAGCTTAAAAAATTTTAATATAAATTCTCATCAAATAGTTTTAAGGTAACGTTTTAATGGCTTTTTTAGCCGTTAGTGAATCAAAACTCCGGCAGTTAACTTTTTAAAGTTGAGAAATTTAGCATGAGCAGCAATTTAGCAACCAAATTACGTGTAGGCACTAAGAAAGCCCACACAATGGCAGAAAATGTAGGTTTTGTCAAGTGCTTTTTAAAAGGAGTAGTGGAAAAAAACTCTTACCGGAAACTTGTTGCTAACTTCTACTTCGTCTACTCAGCGATGGAAGAGGAAATAGAAAAGCACCGCCAGCACCCAATAGTTTCTAAAATTAACTTTCCTCAGCTAAACCGCAAGCATAGCTTAGAGCAAGACCTGAGTTATTATTTTGGTGCAAACTGGAGAGAGCAAATCAAACTATCTCCCGCAGGTGAAGCTTATGTAGAGCGCATCCGAGAAATATCTGCTACAGAACCGGAATTGTTAATCGCCCATTCATACACTCGTTACATAGGTGACTTATCCGGGGGACAAATTCTCAAAAATATTGCTGTAACAGCGATGAATTTGTCTGATGGACAAGGAACAGCCTTTTATGAGTTTCCAGAAATTCCTGATGAGAAGGCATTCAAAACCAAATATCGGCAAACTTTGGATGAATTACCCCTTGACGAGGCGGCAACCGATCGCATCGTTGATGAAGCTAACGCCGCCTTTGGCACGAACATGAAGCTATTCCAGGAATTGGAAGGTAATTTAATTAAGTCGATCGGTGTGATGCTTTATAATAGTCTTACACGGCGTCGTACACGTGGTAGTACTGAACTCGTCACAGCTGAGTAATCGTGTTGAGATTGCGGAGTATGGTGTGTGGAGTCATAAATTTAGATAGCCTGATGAAGGATTAATTCATAGGTGTTTCTGGCGAAAGAGCGATCGACGCTCAAAATATTTAGGGGCAATAGCCTTGTGACTGCTTTTGAGATGTGAAAGCAAGCATGGGGAGATTGCCCCTCAATTATGTTTAAGAAGCAATTAAATTCTTGAGAGCATTTTGAGCATCAGCGTTTTCTGGATCTATTTGCAGTTTGTGCCGCACAACTCAAGAACAACGGCAATATTTTCAGCCTTACCATAGACTTTCAGCTTAAAATAACTAAGTCAACTAATTTTGGATTTTAGATTTTAAATTTTGGATTTGGGATTTTTTCCGCCCACCAGGGACGGGGCATGAACCAAAAAAAATCTAAAAGACGCTCTCTACGAGACGCTGCGCGTAGCTTGCTTCTCTGTAAGAGTACGCGGACTCGCTAACGCTCCGCTATCGGCAATCTAAAATCTAAAATTGGCACGGTCAATCTTCAAACCAAGCTTAATCTCAGTATTTAAGTTTGTAACCCGTAAAACTTACCATACTGGGTAAATCAGGCAAAAATATGGCTACGAAAATTCCTGTCACAGTAATCACAGGCTTCTTAGGTAGTGGAAAAACCAGCCTAATTCGCCACCTGCTACAAAACAACGAAGGACGGCGCATTGCCGTTTTAGTCAATGAATTTGGCGAACTCGGTATTGATGGCGAATTGTTAAAATCTTGTCAAATTTGCCCCGAAGATGGTGAGGGTGACACTAATATCTTTGAATTAACCAACGGCTGCTTATGCTGCACCGTGCAGGAAGAGTTTTACCCGACGATGCAAGAGTTAATCAAGCGGCGAGATAGCATCGATTGCATTTTGATTGAAACCTCTGGTTTAGCCTTGCCAAAACCACTGGTAAAGGCTTTTCGCTGGCAAGAAATTCGCAACGCCGCCACTGTGGATGCGGTGATTACCGTGGTAGATTGTGCGGCGGTTGCAGCGGGGACATTTGCTAGCGATCCAGATGCGATCGCAGCCCAGCGACAAGCAGATGATAATCTAGAACACGAAACACCCTTGCAAGAACTGTTTGAAGACCAACTTGCTTGTGCAGACTTGGTGGTGTTAAATAAGATTGATTTAGTAGATGCCGAGACAAAAGCCAAAGTTGAGGAATTGATTAAGCAAGAGTTGCCCAGAGTGGTGAAAATTGTCGAGAGCGATGCCTCCGGCGGGCTACGCCTACGTTCTCAACTAGACGCATCTATATTATTAGGATTCCAAGCCGCAGTCGAAGACAATTTAGATTCTCGTCCTAGTCATCATGATACTGAAGAAGACCACAATCACGATGAAGAAATTACTTCAGCTAATTTAATTTTGGATCGTACCTTTGATCCCGAAAAGCTGCAACAGCAGTTGCAAACATTGGTACAACAACAAGAAATTTACCGGATTAAAGGCTTTGTTGCAGTACCAAATAAATCTATGCGCTTAGTGATGCAGGGTGTGGGAAACCGATTTGATAAATTTTACGATCGCCCCTGGAAACCAGAAGAAGCTAGGCAAACGCGCTTAGTTTTCATCGGGCGTGATTTGAATTCTTCAGAAATTGAATCACAACTTGTAGCTTTATAAGTATATCCATATCCCCGACTTCTTTAAGAAGTCGGGGATCTTTCTCCTGAGAGTTACTATTTATGAATAATTAGTTAATTCAAAACAAAAATTCTTCACTTTGCAAAAACATGACAATATCTCAACTATTTAACGTTGCTAATGTTTTCGTATTACCATTTTGGGCGTTGATGATTTTATTGCCGAACTGGAAAGTCACACGATGGGTAATGTCATCATATCTACCCTTTGTGCTGTTAGCAGGAACATATTTATATTTGTTTATTAACAGCATTACTCCAGAAAATGCTCAAGCTTTATCGAATCCTCAATTAGCTGATATTGCACGGTTTTTTGCAGATGAAACCGCGGCGGCAACAGGTTGGATTCATTTTTTAGTGATGGATTTATTTGTCGGTCGGTGGATTTATTGGGAAGGGCAGAAAACAGGTGTTTGGACAATTCACTCTCTGGCTTTATCTTTATTCGCTGGGCCGTTGGGATTGCTGTCTCACATCTTGACTGACTGGATTACTAAGACATTTTTCCCGAAGTTTCAGCAGAATGAAGGGGTGACGGTAGGAGAAAAAGCTGCGTCATAATATGGCGCATAATAGGGTAACACCGCTGTGCTACCCTATTATTACCAATTACCTGATTTTAAAATCATTAACTGTTGTCATGTCTATAGTTAGCATCTAACCAACAGCGTGGTAGAACTTCACCAGAAGGAAAAACAAGATTTTCTTTTTTGAAGGTATCAGGTGGCTGTTCTTCTTCACCTTCTTGTTCTCTTGCGTGAACCACATCATTATTCGGGTCAAGCAGTTCTTGAATTTCCAGAATTTTCACCAATTCGCCAGAATCTTTGATTTGTAAAAGCATAGAAATTGCCTCAATAAGTTTCCATGAAAGTTAGGAGTGAGTCTCAAGATATACTCACTCGCGTCTCAACCAATTTAGAAGGTCGAGATTCCTTAATTTTTAAAGGAAATTTTTACCAGATATGCATAAATAAATTACACAAAACTTATCTATGTGTATCTGTGGTTTTATCTTTATAAAATTGACAAGACAAACTAATCCTTAATCCAGCATTTCAAATCAAATCAGAAAATGCTGACTGAGAAAATTGTCTAATTCAAATAATCTTGGTTGTAAAGATTAGATTTCACGTTGATATTTTTCTAAAATATCAACTAATGTTACTTGGCATTGCAGTGGCAATAAATCACTTAAAGGAAGTTCGCTTCTACCGCCGCCAATTTTGACTGTAATTGATTTCAAGACTTTTAAAACTTGATCTTCACTTACATTGTTGGAAGTAATTAAGGGATACAACTGTTCCGCAACAAGGGTGTGCAGTTTGGCATTAGATAAATAAAGATGCCATTTGGCAATGTCTATGTAGACATTTTCGCCAATTTCAGCTGCTAGGGCTTCCAGTAGTTCTGTGGTGTTAGTCTTTGCCATAAAAATAACCCTACGTTAAGAAAGAGTGCGAAATCTCAGGCTTTTTTACATTATCGCTCAATTAATAGGCTGATTCTACTACCACAGGTTACAATCGCCCCAGCATCAGCAGTCCGTCTTCAGGTGGATTTAGGTGGAGTTTCGCTGTAATTAGCGATCGCACTAATATAGATCAAATGCACTAATACTATGCCTGTCCAACTTGCAGTAAATAACGGCAGCCAGTCCCAAGTAGTGCTTTTCAAGATGTGAAAAAACCATAAGCCAGAATTAATCGTAGCAGCGATCGCTACATGGACAGCAAAATTCATCCGGTCATCAATCTTGCGGTAATCAGGGTCTTTGCGATCGGGTTTGCGAGGCCAACGAGGAGGCATAAATATTTGTTACAGATTTAAATACACCCTACTCATTCTAAGGTTTTTGGTGCAGTCGTTGCTATTAGACTTCTAGAAGCAGTCATAATTGAATTGCAAGTCAAGAGCCTGTGGGTTAAATCCGATGACAATCTTTGAGCAAATAGACCCCGATCTCCTCTATCCAGATAGTGACGGCAAACCAATGGCAGACAATACGGAGCAATATCGTTGGATTGTCCTGATTAAGGAGAATTTAGAGATTCTATTTGCTAATAATGACAATGTTTTGATTGCAGGAGATTTGCTCTGGTATCCTGTGCGTTCTCGGTTGATTACACCGACTGCACCTGATGTGATGGTTGTCTTCGGTAGACCAAAGGGAAAACGTCGTTCCTATCGTCAGTGGCAAGAAGATAATATCCCGCCGCAAGTAGTCTTTGAGATTCTTTCTTATAGTAATGATACCAAGGAGATGGAGCGCAAACTGGAGTTTTACGATACCTATGGTGTTGAAGAATACTATTTATACGATCCTGAAAGTTTTCAACTAGATGGCTGGTTGCGGCAAAACAACCATTTGAATAAGCTATGGCAAATGGATGGTTGGCTCAGTCCCCGTTTGGGAATTAGATTTCAAACGGGGCAGGGAGAATTAGTAATTTACCGTCTAGATGGACAGAGATTTTTGAATTCCCTGGAACTCAATCAACGGGCTGAACAGGCTGAGTTATTGCTAGAACAAGAACGTCAACGCGCTGAACAGTTAGCAGCATATTTGCGTAATCTCGGCATTGATCCTGATAATCTGCCGTGACTGGGGAGCAGGGGAGTAGGAAGCAGAGGGGCAGAGGAGCAGGGGAGCAGGGGAGCAGGGGAGCAGGGGAGCAGGGGAGTAATGAGTAATGAGTAATGAGTAATGAGTAATGAGTAATGAGTTGGAGCAGGGGGACAAGGAGGAATTATTGAACAAGTCTCTCCCAAGTCTTCCCCCTCTTCCTTGTCTACCTTTGTCTCTTCTGCATACCCAATTCCCAATGCTCAATGCTCAATACCCAATACCCAATGCCCAATAGCTTATTGCTTTGCCGACGAATAATCTCCTGATTTCCCGCCACTCTTACTTATTAAACGAATAGATTCAATTTGAATCGACTTTTCTAAAGCTTTTGCCATATCGTATAAAGTCAGGGCAGCGACAGAAACGGCAGTTAAGGCTTCCATCTCTACACCAGTTTCAGCTTTGGTTTTGACTGTGGCTTGAATTTGATAACCCGGTAATTGGGGATCGGGTATGATTTCGACTGCGATTTTTTGTAAAGGCAACGGATGACACAGAGGAATTAAAGTGGCTGTTTGCTTGGCTGCCATAATCCCAGCCAATCTTGCAGTTGCCAACACATCGCCTTTTGCGACATTTCCGGCTTGAATGGCAGCGAAGGTGGCTGGCAGCATTCGCACTTGAGCAGCTGCTACTGCTTGGCGAATGGTGGGTGCTTTATCAGACACATCAACCATCTGTGCCTGTCCTTGGGGATCTAAATGAGTTAAGTTGGCAAAATTAGCTGGAAAATTATCTTGCGCCATTTGGTTAGAACGTGTTAATATAGATTGTCGGTGAGGGCGTGTAGCTCAGTGGACTAGAGCACGTGGCTACGGACCACGGTGTCGGGGGTTCGAATCCCTCCTCGCCCGTTTTAAAAAGTTAAGAGTTGAAAGTTAGGAGTGATGAGTTAAATTTCATCGCTCCTAACTTTTAAGTTTTTCAAGGCGTAGGCATCTGGAGCTAGACCTAGTGCAAAGCGCAGTGAGTTGGATAGGTTTTTGCTTGAATGGGTGAGAAAGAGGGCAAGTGCTAGAGAAGTGATCGCAGCACCGTAGCCAAACATATCGCGGTAGCCTACAAGTTCTGCGATGATACCCAAAAGAGGAGCAGCGATCGCAATTCCCAAATCAAGTCCAGCTATACATATAGCAAAAATTTTCCCCCGTTCTTGCGGCAGTGAACGGTCTGCCATCATCGTAATCATCATCGAGATCAGTGTACCACCACCAGCGCCTTCAGCGATCGCAGCCAGTAAGAAAACGATCGGGCTGTAAGCCTGCCACAGCAGTATTAACGCCAAAATGTAGCAAAAAATTCCAAAGGTAATAAACAAACCCCGCCCAAAGCGATCGCTTGCTTTACCAGCAAATATCCTGATACTAAAACTAGAAATTGCCGCAGCTGTAAAAAACAGTCCGCCATTGAAGTCCACCTGAGTGGATTTGAGGAACAACGACACAAAGGTATGTACAGCACCAAGGGATAAACCAACCAGCAACATAACTATAGTTGGAACTCTCACCCGTGGACTGGCCAAAATTTGCCAAAATTTGCGTAGGCGTAGCCCGTCGTAGACATCTTCTCCCTCTGTCTGCTCCTGCGTTTGCACTGGCGGATTCGTAACTTGTAAAATCCCTAAGAAGGCAACAAAACCTAATTCGGCGGATAAGAGAAATAATATCCCGTAACCACTTGTAGCTTCTAAATATCCTCCCAAGGCTGGGCCAATTGCTAAACCAAGGGGAGTTGCTAGGGTCATGTACCCAATGATTTCGCCACGAGTTTGGGCGGGCGCTAAATCTGCAACTAAGGCACTGTAGCCAGTGGTAAAAGCAGCAATACTAATGCCGTGAAAAATCCGCACTAGGATTAATAGCCCAATTGATTTGGTTGCCAAGTAACCAAAGGGTGCGATCGCAGCTACGATCGTACCAATCAATAAGACAATTTTGCGACCGCGTTCATCGGCTAATCGTCCCAGCATTGGGCGAGATAGCAATAACCCAATGGCGAAACTGCCCATGACAAGACCAATTTCTTGCTTGCTTGCGCCCACATCATCGATGTAAAGCGGTAGAGTTGGTAAGAGCGAAGACAGGCTCGACCAGAATAATAAACCTGCTGTAAATAAAATCAGCAGGTTGCGCCGCAGTTGGGCGTCAAAGGTATTAAATGCTTTCAAGGTAGATGCAACTTAACTAGTTTTTTGTCATTTGTACTTTGTCTAGAGTCAACCAGTATTTACTCTTAATTATTTACTAATGACCAATGACTAATGACTAATGACCAATAACTACTATTGTTACGTTACTTAACATTTTTGGCTACTACTTCTCGCACGCGATAGATAGGCCGTCCTTGGGATTCGTGGTATGTACGCATGAGTAATTCTGCCAAAAGTCCGAAGCAAAACAGCTGCACTCCCGTTAGTAGCAGCAGAACTGCTAAAATCAGCAGAGGGCGATTGCCAATCATCTCACCTAAAGCCAATTTGACGAAAGTCAAGTAAATTCCGATCGCAGTGCCCGAAAACATTGAAATCAAGCCCAATAGCCCAAAAACGTGCATCGGACGGGTGAGGAATTTTTTCATAAACAGAATGGTTAACAAATCCATCAATACCCGGAATGTCCGCCAAATTCCATATTTACTACGACCAAAGCGACGGGCATGATGACGTACAGGTATTTCAGTGATTCTAGCTCCTTCGATGTACGCCAAAGCGGGTAAAAATCGGTGTAATTCTCCGTAGAGATTCATATCTGCTAGCAGTTCTGCACGATAGGCTTTCAACGAACAGCCATAGTCATGAATATTCACGCTAGTGGTGCGGCGAATTAGCCAATTGGCAATTTTGGAAGGAAGTAATCGATTTACAGCCCCATCTTGGCGTTTTTGCCGCCAGCCACTCACCAAATCGTAACCATCATCCAGCTTTGCTAATAACATGGGGATATCAGCCGGATCGTTCTGGAGATCGGCATCTAAAGTAACGATCGCTTTCCCTACTGCATAATAAAATCCAGCAGCCATCGCCGCAGTTTGTCCGTAGTTGCGACGCAAAATTACCGCCTTTAAATCAGTGCGGATTTGCGCCTCTTTTTTCAGAAAATCCCCAGAACCATCTGTAGAACCATCATCTACACAAATGATTTCATAATTTACCTGACTAGAAGATAAAGTAGATGCGATCGCTTCTAGTAAAAGTGGTAAACTCTCCACCTCGTCATGTATTGGTACTACCACCGAAACATCTGGGACAATTGCTGAAATCGCCCCATTTTCCTCACTACTCCTTTCGGAAATCAACCCACTCCTCATAAGTTTCAGCGCCCTCAGCGTCTCTGTGGTTCGTAACTCTTAAAAACTCTACCAGCACCTCGCAGCTGCTGATAGTACGACTGACTAACCGCATCTCCCTGTTCCGAGAGAATATCAATGCCGATCCCATTCCGTCCCTGTTCTTTCCCAGAACTATGGATATAATAACCATCCGCCAAATAAAGCCCGACATGGGTGGCTTTTTGGCTAGTTCCAAAAAATACCAGATCCCCGGCTGCTAATTCTGTAATCGTAATTGGTTGAGTGAATCCTTCCTGTTGATAGGCATCTCTAGGTAGCCAAATACCCACCGAAGCAAACGCCGCTTGCATTAACCCAGAACAGTCATAATTTGGCCCAACCGTACCACCCCAAAGGTAGTAATTTGATTGTTGCATCGCTTTTTGGGTAAAGGCGATAATCTCTGCTAGGAGTTTTTTAATCTCCGATTCAGAAAATGTTGCAGCCTGATAAGCTACAGTAGCAGATTGTAATGAATCAAAATCTGAAAGAGATACCCATCCCGGATAGTCATCTTCACATAAATACACCTCAACCGCCGAATTTTGATGATTTGATGTTACCCACAAATGTCTCCCAGATGCAGCTTGAGTTGCTAAACGCGTACATTCAGGAGAATCATATAAATTCAGGTCAGCTAAACACTGATACTCCCCTGATTGTGGATTTTGGACTTCGGCTTCGCTCAGTCGAACCATTTTGGATTTTAGATTAAAGGACATTATTAGAGAATGATTTTTTTTAATAAAGACGAACAACTCGAAAATCTTGGTAATGGCATTTTAGATGCAACTTGGGCAGCATTTCCGACCTTAGCACGTAACCAAATTGCCTTGACTTGGGTTGTTTACGATCCACCAGTGCGAGTAAATACTGGTGGGGCGCTGACTCCCAACGCTTTTTGGGATCACCCAGTTCGTGGTTTCACTTATCGGGGTGTTGAGCGGATTTATCCTGCCAGTGTAGTCAAGCTATTTTACTTGGTGGCGGTAAACGAATGGCTAGAAAAAGGCATGAGTCAAACCTCCAAGGAGTTGGAGCGAGCTTTGCGGGATATGATTGTCGATTCTAGTAACGATGCTACCAGCTTGGTTGTGGATATTTTGAGTGGTACTACATCAGGGCCAGAATTACCAATCGGCCCCTTTGAAACCTGGAAATATCAGCGTAATATTGTTAACCGCTATTACCAATCTTTGGGTTGGGAAGAAATGGAGACAATAAACGTCTGTCAAAAAACTTGGGGTGATGGCCCTTATGGACGGGAACGGGCGTTTGTGGGAGAGTTACTAGAAAATCGTAATATGTTGACCACAAATGCGATCGCTAGATTACTGCATAGTATTGTAGGTGGGGTGGCGGTTTCAAGTGCGCGATCGCAAGCAATGATGGCTTTACTGAAACGTCCTCTCAACGATTTGCCCACTGACACCGAGGAAAATCAAGTGACAGGTTTCTTAGGCGGTGGACTGACTGAAAATGCTCAAATTTGGTCAAAAGCAGGTTGGACAAGTCAAGTTCGCCATGATGCTGCGTATATTGAGTTACCAGAACAGCGCCCTTACCTTTTAGTGGTATTTACTGAAGGGAAAGCCCAAGCTAAGAGTCGGGATATTTTGCCTTTTGTTTCTGGGCGAGTTGCCGAAGCGATCGCTAGTCTATGATTTACTCTCCTTATCCATCTTTTTTGGATATAAAATGCGGTAGGGACACACAGATGTACATTGGTATCAACTTAAGCCCAAATCCCTTTAAAACCTCGTTGCCAGCCTTTGCACTGGAAATGCTGCTCCTGGCGGCAGAACCGCCAGCAAGAGAGGCGGAGCCTCTAGGACGGCATTCCCAGTTGCAGACTGGGAACGAGACAATTTAAAAGCTGGTTATAGGATGACTTTTACGTTAAGTTGACACCAATTACAGATGTATTACCCCATTATTTCAACTTAAATTCGTCAAACTTCAAGACTTCCGAGTCAGGCTTGCGAGTATCAAAACGATAACTGCTTATCGTACCCGTCCCAGTATCAAAGATACTAAAAACCGTAATATCATTACTCGCAATATAAGGTATCGGCTTTCCATCTTCACCTAACAAAGGGGCAATTGTTGGTACTATCGGTTCTAACCCATTGGGATCGCCAAGCTTAACATAATCCTCTTGATATCCAATTGGTACTTCTCGCTTTCTATCACCCCAAGCAGCGCCGTAAGTATTACCTACATTAGATGTTTCCAAAAAGTGCATTCCACTGGAACTAACAAAGCGGTTCCATAAATGGGAATGCCCATAGAAGACCAATTGCACATTAGCCGCATCTAATAAAGGAATAACATCATGAATGATATAATCTGCGTCTTTGGGATACTCGTAACGCACTGCTTTGATGTTGCCACTATCCCGTTCAATTATCTGTACTGGCTCTGTATAAGCAGGAACTATATTATCACCCAAAGTATGGGGTGGGTGATGGAACATCACAACTTTGTATTTTGCTTGTTGAAACTCAGGGCTGTTAAGTTCCGACTCTAGCCAATTATATTGCTTGCTGCCTTTAGCAATTGGCTCATAAATTACCTGTCCATAACCCCAGTTTTCAGGATTATTTAAATCCTTTTCAGCTTCTAGATATCTACCCTTATGCTTTCCATTTAACTTGGGAGTCCGCCACATATTGGTAGCGTACAGTACCACCAAACGCGTGTCACCAAAACTGACTGCATAATACCTTTTTCCACCCTCTTTACTTTTTGGTAAAGAGAAAATTTCTTCGTAGGTATTAGTATTAAAAGAATTATCGATTAAAGATTTATCTGAGTAGATTCTTTGAGCAACGGCACGGGGAATTGTATCATCAAATTCATCATTTAAACTCCCCGTCCTGGCAAACCGCCCCATCACCTCATGATTGCCAATGCAAGTAAACATGGGTGCGTGTTGAATTATTTGTCCACCAGTGTAGATTGTTTTAACACCATTGTGCGTCATTTCATATTTAGCATGACCTTGCAAACCAGGAAACAAAGCACCACCAACATTATCATCAAACCATTCTGAGGCGCGATCGCTAACATTGACCAAATCACCGGCAAACCACACGCCATCAACTCGTCCAACTGTTTCTACCACCTTTTGCAGATTTGCCGCTGTCATCGGCTTTAATTGATGATCTGAGGTCAGTAGAATTTTTAGTGGTGTATCTGATTTGGGAGTAGCTGCAAGGCTGAAAACATCACTGTCAACACTTTTGCCATCTTCTTGCACACTCGTGACACGATAGTTAACCCGCACACCAGGAGTTAACCCAGTTACCTCAGCCTCATGTCGCCAAATGTCCCGCTGAACGGGTTTTTGATAAACTTGTCCGTCTTGGGTTTGGTTTGCAACTCTTGATTGTTGGTCTTCACGTGTGCGACTGAGTTTGGTAGTACTTGCCCTAGCAGTTTGTTTGAGATTTTCGCCGTAGGTTACTGTGTGATTAACACCAGCAAATTCAGTAAACCAGACTACTCGTACTGAAGTTGCTGTTGGCAATTGCAAAAAGGGGTCGGTGAGTAGTTGGGGTGCTGATGTCATAATTGTTTGCCCAAATGAACGCACGCTTACCAGAGTAAAGCATATAACAAGCACAAGCATAACTACTGAGAAAATTTTACGGCGGCTTTTGCGTCTGAGCATGAGTAATACACCAAATTTTAGGCGGCGTTGCTGAATTAAGGAATGATTCTTGTGGGGTGAGCATCCTGCCCGCCCGGAAATATAAGGGACGCTCATGTTGCCCATCCCACAAAAATAGTAAAATCATCCCGCAAAAAATGTTTATTTTTTGAATTGGTATAAGTTAACAAAAATTAGAATGCATAAATGCTCAAATTTGAAAAACTTTGCCAGAGTAGAAATAAGGGTTTTGACATTTACCTATGTGCAATTAAATGACTCAAATATTTGAAGGTGCGACGAAAACAGACAATTATATCCGTGTTGCTCAACTTGCAGAAGTTCAGACAGCAGGCAGTTTGTTAGTCCATAAGGAAAAGCATACGATTGCTTTGTTTTACTCAAATAATACAGTTTACGCAATTGATAACCGTTGTCCTCACATGGGCTTTCCTTTACAAGGAAGCACTTGCAAAGATGGTATTGTTACCTGTCCTTGGCATTATGCCCGCTTTGACCTTGCTAGTGGTGGAACCTTTGACTCGTGGGCAGATGATGTTCCTTGTTTCCCGGTAGAAATCCGTGATGGCGAAGTTTGGGTAAATTTAGCACCACCAGTTAATCCTCATGCTCACCACCGCCAACGTCTGCAAGATGGTTTAGAGCAGAATATTTCTTTAGTGATTGCAAAATCAACGCTGGCACTTTTAGATATAGGAGTGAACCCGACAGAACCATTTCTCATGGGGCTAGAATTTGGCACTCGTTATAACAAAGCGGGTTGGAGTACAGGTTTGACTATCCACACCTGTATGATGAATCTACTACCTTATCTCGATGTAGAAGACAAACCTCGTGCTTTATTCCACGGGCTATCGGCAGTAGCTAATGATAGCGCGGGTGCGCCACCAGAGTTTGTCGTTCACCCATTACCCAACTCGAAAGTAGATTTTGCGACTCTCAAAAGCTGGTTTCGCCAATTTATTCAAGTACGGGATGCGGAAGCAGCTCAAAGATGTTTAGTATCTGCTGTTCGTTCGGGGGCTAATTCAAAGCAAATAGCAGATATGTTGTTCTGTGCTGCCACGGATCGGCGCTATCTTGATATTGGGCATACGCTTGATTTTATCAATAAAGCATTAGAAGCCCTTGATACTATAAATTGGCAAGCAGCAGAATCAATTCTGGCTAGCCTAGTTTCGGGTTTAGCCAATGCTTCTCGGATGGAAGAATCTAACTCCTGGCGCTACCCTGTAGATTTGGTGGCAATATTAGAGTCGGCTTTTGAGCAATTACCAACTGTATTAAGTGTGGGAAAATCTCAACAAGGAAGTTGGTCACAACCAGAGGAACTAATACCAATTTTATTAGGTGAAGACCCACAAGCGATCGCAGACTCACTATTGAATGCACTGAAAGCAGGTTGTACTGAAGAACAATTAGCTGGCGTAGTTACTTATACAGCAGCATTACGAGTAGCTCGTTTCCACACTAATAATGACTTTGGAGATTGGAATTCAGCCCACCATCCATTCACGTTTGCAAATGCCGTACATCAAGCTTTACAAAGAGTACCAACAGTCGAACTACTAAGAGGTGTGTTTGATGCGGCGATGAGTGTATATTTAAATCGTTTTTTGAATGTTCCACCAGCACGCCTGCCAGAACCCAAAGACATCGTGGAAAATCCCGAACAATTACTCCAGCAGCTACCAGATTTATTAAACCGTCAGCAGCAAGTAAACCAGACAGGGCAATTAGTTGCTAATTATTTATACAGTGGTGGTAGTGCTGAAAGACTAATGGCAAAACTGGGGAAATTGATGCTGCGAGAAAACCGTGATTTTCATGTCATTCAAGAAATAGAAGCCGCTTTTCGTCAGTATTCTTTGCTCGGTCAAACTTCGGCTGGAATTCATATACTAGTGGCTGCATCTCGATATTTAGCCGCTCATTCTCCGACAATGCGATCTCAAGGACAAACTTATCAAATTGCGGAACGTTTACATCAGGGCGCTCGCTTATTTGAAGAATCGTGACCGGCATTACACTTTTAAGACGGGATAAATCGCGTCTCTACATGAGGGTTTTGTTACTCATTCTGAACTGTATTAGGATGGGTTAGCGATAGCGTAACCCATGCAGATGTTGGGTTTCATGCCTCAACCCAACCTACATATGTCTTATATGTTAATTAGTCCCGCCTACTTACTTAATAGTATTTTTATATGCAACAGAAAACTTTGCGGTTCTAGAAAAAAAGGAGCCTAACTTAGGCTCCTTAATAAAAAAGTGGTAAAAGAATTGTGACTACTTAACAGTCACCTTACCGCCAGCTTCTTCGATCCGCTTCTTAGCATCTTCAGCGGCATCCTTAGCAACACCTTCTTTAACTGCCTTGGGTGCAGCTTCCACCAAGTCTTTAGCTTCTTTCAGACCCAAACCGGTCAATTCCCGGACAATCTTCAGCACGGCAATCTTCTTATCAGCTGGAACTGATTCGAGAATCACTTCAAACTCGGTTTGCTCAACAGCTTCTTCAGCAGGAGCAGCACCACCAGCACCAGGCATCATCATCATGCCACCAACAGGTGCAGCAGCACTTACACCAAAAGCTTCTTCAATTTGCTTGACTAACTCAGAAGCTTCCAGCAAAGAAAGAGTTTTTAGTTGTTCTAAAATTTGATCGGTTGCAGCAGACATTGATATAACTCCTGTAATTTTGATTATTTATTTGTCATGGGTCATTAGTCTTTGACTATAGACTGTTGACTTTTGACTGATGAACCACGAAGTCTATTCAGCAGCAGTTTCAGTGCTACTATCACCTTCAGCAGTGCTTTCGGTGCTGCTATCTTGGACAGCAACGGTTTCGGTGCTACCACCACTTTGCTCTTGGTCGGCCACAGCCTGCAAAGCGCGAGCCAGCGAACCAGGAACTTCGTTGATACCCACAGCAATCTTGGTAGCCAAAGCGTTGATAGCCCCAGCAATTTGTGCAATGAGTTGTTCCTTAGATGGCAAGTCTCCTAGTACCTTGACATCAGGTTCTTTGAGTAGGCGACCTTCCAGTACACCACCGCGAAGTTCTGTCTTCTTGGTGACTTTTTGGAATTCTTGGTATGCCTTAATTGCCGATGAAAAATCTTCTTTTACCAGCAAAAAGGCGGAAGAACCATTGAGCAATTCCGACATAGGTTGCCATTTTTCATCATCTTTAATGGCAATGCCCATTAGGGTGTTCTTCGTAACCTTACAAACAGTACCAGTGGGACGCAGCCGCCGCCGTAAATCGCTAATTTCAGCAACAGTTAGTCCCTGATACTCTATTACCAGTGCCAGAGTTGACTCACTCAAAGTTTCTTTGAGGTCAGCTACTATTTCTTTTTTATTTTCTAGTGTTCTACCCATTCCAATCTCACCTCCTTAAAACAATCGGGGAAGTGCCCTAGTTGTGTGTTTCTTCTCAACCTGAACCCAAACAACAAACCCCAGCTAAGTTAGCCGGGGTTGAGTAGTAAAACTCGTGATGCCATAGTTATCACACCTTTATGGGTGGTAATTCTGACAATTAAAGTTTTAACCTCGGCAGGATATTAAGTTATTAGCACCTGCTGTCTCCGGCTTTGCCTATTTAATTTAAAGTTAGGAGTGAGTAGTTAGGAGTTAGAAGTTTTATTCTTAACTTCTAACTTATAACTCATAACTCTTATTAACTTGCTTGGCTCAGTTTCAAATCTCGTAGGGCACTGATATCAACTTTAATTGATGGCCCCATAGTGGCTGACACATAAAATGTGCGCCAATAACGACCTTTAGCTCCTGAAGGACGGTTACGGTCAATCGTCTCCTGCAATGCCTTCAGGTTGACTAACAAATCTTCAGGCGAGAAGGTTGTCTTACCAAACATAACATGGACAATACCAGTTCGATCGGCCCGGAATTCTAATTTACCTGCTTTGAATTCTGCGATCGCACCTGCTAAGTCAAATGTTACGGTTCCACCCTTGGGCGACGGCATCAAACCACGCGGCCCAAGCAACTTACCCAGCTTTGCCACCTGTGGCATCACATCGGGTGTGGCAATCAGCTTGTCAAAATCCATTCTACCTTTTTGGATTTCGTCAATCAGTTCTTCTGACCCAACTAAATCAGCACCAGCGCTGCTGGCTTCGTTTACCTTTTCGCCTCTGGCAATCACTGCCACGCGGACGATTTGTCCTGTACCTTTGGGTAGTGCTACCGTTGTCCGCAACTGTTGGTCTGTATACTTGGGGTCAATTCCCAACCGGATATGCGCTTCCGCAGCTTCGGTAAATTTAGCTGTTGCTGTGTCTTTAAGAAGGGCTAAAGCCTCTAGGGGATGATAGTCCTTATCTTCTACTTTTGCTTGCAGACCCTGCAAACGACGCGATATTTTTGGCATTTTTTCTCCTGGGGTAATTCCGAAGCCTAGCCTCTCCCCCGATAAAATTTTGGATTTTAGATTAGGAAGTTAGGAATGAGGAGTTACTAATTTAAAACTCATAACTCATAACTCATAACTTTCTTAGTCTGTGACTGTTACACCCATATTTTTAGCCGTTCCTGCCACAATCTTCATTGCCGCTTCGATATCATTGGCATTGAGGTCGGGGAGTTTGGTTTGGGCTATCTCTTGCAATTGTGCTTTGGTTATTGACCCAACCTTCTTTTTGTTGGGTTCATTTGAGCCTTTTTCAACTTTCGCCGCCTTCCGAATCAGTACTGATGCGGGTGGGGTTTTGAGTACGAATGTAAAACTCCGGTCTTCAAAAACCGAAATTTCTACAGGTATCACCATTCCAGCTTGGTCTGCTGTTTTGGCGTTGTACTCTTTACAAAACATCATGATGTTGACACCATGTTGACCCAATGCGGGACCAACTGGCGGTGCTGGGTTGGCTTTTCCAGCATTCAGGGCCAGTTTAATGACCGCCACTACTTTCTTCGCCATTTGTATTTAACTCTGTTTCTCTACCTGATTAAATTCCAATTCTACTGGTGTATCCCTGCCGAAAATTGAGAGCAAGGCTTTAAGTTTACTCCGTTCTGGAGAGACTTCAATCACCTCGCCTTCAAAGTCTTTAAATGGACCAGAAAGCACCATTATCTTATCACCAGTAGCCATGTCAATTTTGACAACAGCTTCTTGTTCGCTGGTTTGTTTGAATATACGTTCAACTTCTGAAGAACTCAGTGGTATGGGGTTGACATGACCGCGACCCTTGCTGCTACCACGTTTTTGTTCTGAACCGACAAAGTTAATTACATGAGAGGTGTTGCGTACCACCTGCCAAGTATCATCATCCATCATCATCCGCACTAGCACATAACCAGGGAAAACTTTTTCTTCTGTATGCTGGCGACTGCCATCTTTACGGATTTTCACCGCTGGCGTCTGCGGAATTTCTACCTGGATAATTTTGTCAGCTACATCAAAAGTTTGAATGCGTTGCTCTAAGTTAGTCTTTACACGCTTTTCACAGCCTGAAGCTACTTGTACTGCATACCAGCGTGCTTCTTTTGACACTGCTTCTGCTGCTTCTGCTGCTTCTGCTGTTTCTTCTGACTGCAACATTGAGTTGCGTGGTTCATCCGTTGCAAAACTCATTAGAACACCTGTTTTGCTGCCCAAGCAAACAATCCATCGACCAAGTATATCAAAGATGCGGAGAGTGCCACCATTAACAACACAGCGGCGGATTCGCTCACTATCTGTTTCCGACTGGGCCAAACTACTTTTTCAAGTTCTTCTTTGGTTCCCTGTATGAAGTTGCCAAAGCTAAACCCATTTGTGGTTTCTGGCAATTCTGCTTCACTTTTTTTGGCCACGACCGTTTATCCCCCGTTTCTTATACTAGATCCTGTTTAATTGTCATCTAGGTTTTGCAGTTTCGACTTTATTTCACTTACTGGAAGTACTGGAAGCAAAACAACTGCAAATACAATAAGTTTACCCGAAATTATTAGCGCTAACTGCTATGTTAGCAGCTGCGTAATTATTTCGGGCTTTGGTTTTTTGCTCTTGAGCGCGCCCTGGAGGACTTGAACCCCCGACATCAGGTTTTGGAGACCTGCGTTCTACCAACTGAACTAAGAGCGCACAAGCTGTTTTTGATTCAGTGATTGCGCTGAACTAAATTTCAGTTTAACGCAATATGCGATTTATATCATACTTTAATTTTGTTGGGAAAACAAGTCAGCGGCAGATGCCGCTTGCAGCTTGAGATTTCTCCCATAATGATTGCAGGACGAATCACAAAGGGCGGTCAAACCGTTGCTTGATTCGGGTTGCCTTACCTACGCGATCGCGGAGATAATAGAGTTTAGCACGGCGTACCTTACCGCGACGTAACACTTTAATGCTGTCAATCCGGGGAGAATGCAACAGAAATACCCGCTCAACGCCCACGCCTTGAAAAACCTTACGAACTGTAATAGTTTCGTTGATGCCGCCATTGCGCTTGGCAATCACAACTCCCTCGTAGGGTTGCACGCGGTATTTTTCGCCTTCCTTGATTTTCACTCCCACTTTTACAGTGTCGCCCACATAAATGTCGGGCAGATTCGATTTTATCTGTTCCGCTTCAATGGAGCGGATAATCTCTTGAGCGTTCATAGTCTTTCTGTCTGCTTAAAAAAAACTCACGATCATCAATGATAAATCGATAATCCTATTTCAGTCTACTTGTTAGGATTGATAATTGTACTGATACAACAGCTTAAAGATCGAAGCTATATTGCAGAATGCCGTACTATAAAGGAAAAATTTATGAAATTTAGTATTGTCATCAGTACATATAATCGCTTGAATTTGCTTAAAAGAGCAATTGATTCGGCTCGTAACCAAACAATCGAGTGCGAGGTGGTTGTTGCTGACGATTGTTCTTCAGATGACACCCAAGCCTATCTCAAAAGCTTAGGCGACAAGGTTGTTTACCATCGTAACGAAATTAACCAAGGTCATGCAGCAACGGTAAATGCTGGAGTTGCTAAAGCTAGCGGCGACTGGATTAAGTTTTTAGATGATGACGACTATTTAGCACCTAACTGCATAGAAGAGATGGCCAAGGCGATCGCACTTCGTCCCGATGCTGTAATCTGCTCTTGTGTGGCGGCTCAGGTGGATGGCAATGAAGTTGAACTCTCTCGCACCCCTCAAGTTGGCCCCGGTTTAGCTTTTTACATCCCCCAAGCCGATATTCACTACGGGATGCTTCTAGAGCTTGTACCCTTTGGCACACCTGTACAAGTAGCTTGTCGACGTGATGCTTTCCTGCAAAGTGGTGGTTGGGACTCCACACTCGATGCTAACTGTGATGACATCGATTCCTGGATTCGGATTGCTCAGTTTGGGGATGCTATTTTCTTCAACCAGTGTCTTGCTTACCGCACTATCTGGCCGGGTGCGTATAATCAAAAGTTTTCTTTGTCTCGGCGGTTGACGACAAATATTTTGATGAAGGAGAAAATTTACGCCTTGGTAAATGAGCAACATCGCTCAAAGATTCCCGTCTTTCAGGATATAAAAAATTACCTGAAACTCCATTGGCTTTTAGTCGCACTGAAGCAAAAAAATCTCAAAAGTTTTCTTTCAATCATAGATCCATCAATACTTTCTCCTCGGTCTTGGAAATTTTTGCTAAATGCTATTTCATCACGCCGCTCTCAGGGAAACAATTCTCAGGTTCGTAAACTTGTATTGATTGAGTTTTACTATGATGTCTGGCAAAATGCCCAAAATCAAAGCGCCAGTCTTCAGAATTTAGAATTAGATTCTGTGCCACTGGTGAACTTGCCTGTGAGCGCTCAGTCAAACTCTGAACGCTAAACGAGGACGTTACTACCAACTACGAAATTTGTCGCAGTGAAATTATCCAAAGTCGCCAAGGTGTAAAAAGAATAATAAAGAAGTACCCGATTGCAAAAATTATATTTTGCCATCAGACCATGTTATTTGTATATGAGGTGGGAATTATGGAATTTGATTGGCAGTATGGAGTCTGTAACGTTGCTATTTTGTCACCTCACACTAAGGTTATGAGTTCAACTAAGAGGATGTTTGAAAAGTTTTGGGCGATTGGAAATCGCGACTACGCAAGCAAAATGCTGTTTTTGAAAGCAGTATTTTAAAAAAGCTTTTATTCTGTGTTTTGGCTGATGTGCTGTACTAGAGTTTCGATACTAAGTATTGGGAAATATAAAATTTGAGATAACAGATTCAGTCTTCAGAATTTTGAAGTTTTACCCCGATTTATCGAGCCGTTACTGAATAAGTCTTTAAGCTAAGTAACTGGTAATAAGCGCTCTTAATCAGTAGAAAGTGGTTAATTTTACGCTCTACTGACTACTTTTGAGTTGTCGCTGAAGACCTCAATAATTATGTTGGTTGATTTATACTCGGTTACTTATCTTTATTTTTTATATACATCTCAAAGATTATGCGAATCATACATATTTTGAACCACGTTCAAGAAATAGGTAACGGTATTGTGAATGTGGCTGTGGATCTGGCTTGTCTACAGGCAAAATCTGGTTATGAGGTAGCGGTTGTTTCTGCTGGTGGAGAATACGAGGCTTTGCTAGAGCTTTGTGGTGTCAAACATTACCACTTGAACCAAAGCAGAAAACCGCTAAATACGATTAAAGCAGCTATACGTTACCGAGCGATCGCAGCTGAATTTCAGCCGGATATTGTTCATGCCCACATGATGACGGGGGTAATACTAGCACGTATTTTTAAAGGAAACAAATATGCTTTAGTTTCTACAGTCCACAACGAATTTCAGCGTGCCAGCCTACTAATGGGTTTAGCTGACAGAGTAATTGCTGTCAGTAAAGCTGTATGTGATTCTATGATTAGGCGTGGTATTCCAGAACATAAGTTGCGGGTAGTATGTAATGGCACTTTAGGTAGTCCCCGCACCCGACAGATACAAGATTATCAACCTTTACCATTACAGCATCCAGCGATCGCCACTGTAGCCGGGATGTATCAACGCAAGGGAATTGCTGAGTTAATTGCTGCCTTTGAACAAATTGCCTCAGATTTTCCCCAAGCCCATCTTTATTTGGTAGGAAATGGCCCTGATAAACAGCTATTTGAGGCACAGGCACAAGCAACTTCTGTAAAAGAACGCATTCATTTTGAAGGCTTTCAACCGGAACCTCAACGCTATCTGATATCTTGTGACATATTTGTGCTGGCTTCCCACCGTGACCCTTGCCCTTTGGTACTTTCGGAAGCTAGAGAAACTGGAACTGCGATCGTCGGGACTCAGGTAGACGGGATTCCTGAAGCTTTAGACAACGGGCGAGCAGGTCTTTTAGTGCCAGCAAAAGATAGTCATGCTTTAGCTGAGGTTTTAGTGCAACTACTGAGTAATGCCGAGATGCTGCAAGAGTGGAAACAGCGGGCAAAGAAAAACCTAGAGAGGCTGAGTGTTGCCCGCGTCCATCAGGAAACAATGACAGTGTATCGTGAGTTAATTACAGAATGAGGGCGTTAGGAGTGCTGAGTTAGGAGTTAGGAGTTAGGAGTTAAGAGTTAGGAGTTAGGAGTTAGGAGTTTTGTTTATCTCCTTGTCCCTTTGTCCCCTCATCTCCCTGCTCCCTACTCCCTTTAACAGAGCGATCGCTTTAATTTTAAAGCTACGCCTAAAGCGCCAAAAACTAGTACACCCAAAACATTAGCTGATTCAGGAACAGATGCTGTGTAATAAGAAGCCACTCTGATCGGCCCATCTTTATCTTCTTGGTCTGCTGGAATTGGTGGAATGATTCCAGCACCTGGCGCTAGATTAGGCAGGGAAGCGAATGGATTGTAAAACAGGCTTCCGTTTGGGATGACGCCACCACTAAAAGTGATAGTACTACCAGCAATGGTAATGTCTGTAAAAATATCCTTTAGATCGGGGTTAGCAGAGTTACCAATCTTCCCATCTCCATTAACATCTCCCCACTCCACTGTTTCATGATCAAATGGTGGAGTAGAATTCGGATTACTATAGGACAGCGTTTTTAAATCAAAGACCAAGCTTTTTATATCGTATCCGGTAGCATTTAGAAAGTTATTAGCTACATCTGGGACACCATATTCTATTACTTCCCCTGGTAAAAATCCTGTAAGGGTTCTTGGTTTTTTTGCGTAGAGTACATCTTGATTTTTAGTCGTCACAATGGGTTCTACAAAGATGACGGCTCTTGCTGGTGTCGAAGACAAAAAACTAATTCCTGCTGCTCCGAGAACAGACAAGGCTATTTTTGTGGCAATTCTAGTCATATTTGTGTCCTTTGGATATTGATTCGCAGAATGCTATACCGGATGGTCTAAATCAAACAGCAAAAACTCACTTTGAAACTGCTATCTATCTGCTAGATAAATAGTGGTTAATGTGTTTTTGCTCACTGAGTTGATATCTACTCATAGGTTGATTTATAAAGCAATTCTTGTAATGCTTTATCATGATAACTAGTAATTTCACGCAATCTTTATAAAAAATCCAAATTATAACTTATACATTGACAGATTAGACAATATGTGAGTCATAAGTAATTACTCTGACTGCTAATCGGGAAAAAGTTTTACAGAAAATTCAACAGTTAAAGCACAAGTTGTAATCAAGGCTTTAATCTTGTTGATGAGCAAATTTATAACCACCCCAGAGAGAAAGAGCGATCGCGATCGCCAACAAAATCGGTATGCTGTACCAAGGAAACTGAGACAAGGGTAAATGAGCAACTGCACGCAGTCCGATGCTGGCGTAGGTTAGTGGCAGCAGGTAAACTAAAACTTTGAGAGCCGCTGGTAGTGTAGCAGGGTCAAAAAAAGTCGCTCCTAAAAACGACATGGGGATAATGATAAAGTTATTGTAGAGTCCAACTGATTCGAGCGATCGCACACTCAACCCTACAATCACCCCTAATCCAGCAAATACCGCACAATTCAGCACCACTAACAGTAAAAACAGTGGGTTGAGAAAATTCCAGTTTCCACTAAACAGCAGCGCTACCAAAATCACGGAACCGGAAGTCATCAAACCCCGCACGACTCCCGCCAGCATTTTACCGATGTACAACGCTAAAGGATTTATGGGAGTTAACAACAATTCCTCAAAGGTTTTGGTAAATAGTCTGTCTCCACAAATTGAAAATGTCGTTCCAGCAAAGCTAACTGTCATCGACGACAGCGCCACCATTCCCGGTAATATAAATTCCAAATAGTTGTCATAGTTACCACTAATTCCCGAACCTGGTTTGATGGAACTACCCAAACCCAAGCCAAAAGCTAAAATATATATGAGTGGCGATATTAAACCTGATGCAGCAACTGGTAGAATTCTCACGCGTAAATCTAGCCAATCTCCCCAAAAAATAGTCAGACTATCAGCCAGGAAGATTTGAAGTTGTGAATTTTTGAACCTCTTGCCCGAAGGTAGCGCTCTTTGAGATGTCACTTGCTTTCAATTAGTTATTAAAATTTCATGAAATCTTAATTTACATTGTTTTACAGATCAATTACTAGGGGGAGCAAAAATATCTCATCCGAAAAATTGGAAATTAACAACAAAAGTTAGATATTTTAAGCATTCTGACTAGATCAATTGTGAAAACTAAATTAGCTATATCTGATAACAATTAAAAGTATGAAAATTTTGTCCCAATATCTAGACAAACTAGTATTCTTTTCATTGAACAAGAATATCACAGAGAAAATCACAGGCAATTACAGTCAAGAATAGGCATACTGAAAGAGGGAGAAAAAATTTTAGACTACTCCCTCCCAAATCGGCGTGAAGGTGATTAAGCAACAATGAGACGTAAATCTACTGGTAGATCGGCTACTACTTCTAAACCCTCTATTTTCCAATCCCCTCTATTTAACTTCACCACCATCGCAATTATGGGAGGGGTGTTGATTTTGGGAATTGGGATTGGGATTGCTTTTAGTTCTACAGCCACGTTGTCCTCATCAAATGTGGCTTCCCGTGACTTCATTGACACCAAAGCACCAAACCCTGAAATTTGTGTGCAGTATGGAGCTAGTGCGATGGTGATGGACGCTAGACTGTTTGTTACTCTCAACCCCTTTAATGTTTATGTTGCCCAGCCGAATATGCGTCCTGGATGTGTGATCCGACAAAATAACTGGGCGCTTTTAGAGAACCGTAAACTGGTGACATCCGATCAGGTTAGAGATTGCAAAAATCGCCTGAACACTTTTGGTTTTACAGGTAACTTGGATAGTGACAAACCTGATATTAGATGTATATATCAGAATGAAGCTGCTCAAAACTTCTTCAACGCTCAACCGGGAGCAGTTGGAACACCTCAAGAAACGGATAGATTTTAGATTTGGGTATTGGGTATGAGAGGCAGAGGAGCAGAGGGGTAGAGGGGAAAAACTTACTGCCACTTCTCCCTTGCTCCCCTGCTCCCCTGCGATCGCATCTTCAAAATCAGATCATTCGTACTCATCACGTATAATGGTCAAACCTAAAGCTTTGTAGGCACTCAGCATATTATTAGATACCGTGGGTGCTGTTACTAGGTAAGTCAGGGCATGAATAGACTCCACTAGATAAGGAGCAGCGGTGTCTAATTTTTCTGCTGTCACTAATCCTACTACCTCAGCCGATCCAGCAATCATCGCTCGTTTGACGTGGGCTTCGTCTAGGTTAGGTACACTAATCCCAACCTCTGGATGTAAACTGCAAACTCCCAACATGCACAAATCTGCACGAATCATCCGCAATGTCTCAATTGTGACACTTCCGACATTCACCAAGGCTTTTTTATAAAGTTGTCCACCTAACATCACAACTTCTATATGGGGATGTTCTGCTAAAGCAACTGCTATTGGTGGACTATTTGTGATCACTGTTGCGTGCAAATCTAGAGGCAAATGACGGCTTACTTGGAGAGTTGTTGTACCTCCGTCTAAAATCACCACCTGTCCCGTACAAACTAATTTTGCTGCTGTCCGAGCGATCGCTTCCTTTTCTTTTGGCGCTTGCTTTTGGCGATCGGCATAACTAGCGGTGGCTGGAGATTTGAGGAGCGCTCCCCCATGAACGCGTTGCAATAGTCCCGTTTCTGCCAGTTCTCGCAAGTCCCGCCGAATCGTATCCTCAGAAACTTTGAGAACAGCACTAAGTTCTGTCGAAAGTACCTTTTTATCACGACGCAGAATTTCTAAGATGAATTGTCGTCGTTCAGCAGTTAGCATAATTAATTTTCCTGAAATTGCGTTTTTGGGCTTGAAATTGCGTGTTTGTGAGTTTATACTTATTGATATGCAAGTTTTTGTACGTTAATCCGTAACTTCAATTGAATTCAAGCACATTCATGCACAATTGAATTTATTGATTTTGGCATTTGATGAAATCACACGTTTCCACATGGTTCCGAGTGGTTGGCTTGAGATTGGATAATTGTTGCCCAATGGGGGTTTTAACAATTTTTTTTAACGTGAGTTCGATGAACCTCTCCCTCCCAGCCTCCCTCTCCGAAACGGAAAGGGAGGAGAAACGAAAAATTAAGCTTTTTGCTCCCCTCTCCGCGTCGGAGAGGGGCTGGGGGAGAGGTCAAATAAGACTTGTCGAACTCACGTTTTTTTAGTGCGATCGCGCCTTCTGCTTGTTCAAATTGTTTTTTATTCAATCAATAAACCATGACTATTATTAATACCCAATTTCCAATCGATCTCGGTGCTTACCAATTTTTAGCGCTCAATCCCGCAAATTCCAGCCTTACCGCCCAACAGCGAGAGGCTCTCAAAGCGAATATTCAACTCTGCCGGGATGCGATCGTCTTTTTTACGGCGACTGGCGCTGCTAGTGGAGTCGGCGGTCATACTGGTGGGCCATACGATACAGTGCCAGAGGTAATGATTCTCGATGCTTTTTTTCGGGGAGCATCAGAGCAATTTGTGCCGATTTTCTTTGATGAAGCAGGACATCGAGTCGCCACCCAATATTTAATGGCAACGTTGCATGGTGACTTACCTGCCGAGCAACTTTTACGTTATCGCCAAGCACATTCCCATTTACCAGGACACCCCGAACTAGGGCTAACTCCTGGTGTAAAATTTAGCTCTGGCCGCCTGGGCCATGTTTGGCCTTACATCAATGGTGTGGCAATGGCGAATCCAGGCAAGGCTGTTTTCTGTCTCGGTTCTGATGGATCGCAGCAAGAAGGAAACGATGCTGAAGCTGCTCGCTTGGCGGTTGCTCAACATCTCAACGTCAAGCTGATAATTGATGATAATGATGTAACGATCGCTGGACATCCTTCTAAATATTTACCTGGTTTCACTGTCGCCAAAACCTTAGAAGGCCACGGGTTAAAAGTACTTCAAGGAGACGGAGAAGACTTAGACGATTTATACCATCGCATTTGTGAAGCCGTGAATACTCCCGGAGCGATCGCTATTATCAATAAACGCCCGATGTGTCCTGGTATTGAAGGTTTAGAAGGTTCCACTCATGGTCATGATGTCATTTCTGTAGATTTAGCACTTAAATATCTAGAATCTCGTGGACAAACTGCGGCTGTCGAATACCTTAAAAGTATTGAGAAACCCAAGCAAACATATACATTTCTGGGTTCCAGTGACAAATGGGGCGCTAACCGCAATGTATTTGGTGAAGCCGTGGTGGGTGTCCTCAGTCGCATGAGTGAGGCGGAGCGTAAAGAAAAAGTCAAGGTCATTGATAGTGACTTAGAAGGCTCCTGCGGTTTGAAGAAAATTCACGATACATACCCAGAAATATTTATTCCTTCCGGCATCATGGAACGGAGCAATTTCTCTGCTGCGGCTGGATTCGGGATGGAGAAAGGTAAGCAAGGTATTTTTGCGACTTTCAGCGCCTTCTTAGAAATGTGTATCTCAGAAATCACGATGGCACGGCTGAACTATTCCAATGTTCTGTGCCACTTTTCTCATGCGGGTATAGATGACATGGCAGATAACACCTGCCACTTTGGTTTGAACAATATGTTTGCCGACAATGGCTTGGATGATGGCTACCAAACACAGTTGTACTTCCCAGCAGATGTTAATCAAATGACAGCTTGTGTAGAAGCTGTATTCTTTGAGCCTGGACTGCGGTTTATTTTCTCCACCCGTTCTAAAGTGCCCAACATTAAGGACAGCAACGGCAATGACTTTTTTGGAAATGGTTACAAATTTGTTCCCGGTAAAGATGAAGTTATAAGAGAAGGGACGCAAGGCTACATCATCAGTTTTGGTGATGCTCTCTACCGTTCTCTAGATGCTGTAGAACGTCTGAAGCAAGAAGGGTTGGATGTTGGTTTGATTAACAAAGCAACTTTAAACACCATTGATGAAGAAATAATTACCAAAGTTGGTAACGCTCCTTTTGTGCTTGTAGTAGAAGCCTTCAACCGTCGGACAGGCTTAGGTAGTCGTTTTGGTTCTTGGCTACTAGAGCGGGGATTGACTCCCAAATATGCCCACCTTGGAACTCATAAAGAAGGTTGCGGCGGTTTGTGGGAACAGTACCCATATCAAGGTATCGATCCAGTGAGCATCATCAACAAGGTGAAGGAGTTAGTTGGAAAAAGGTAATTCATTTATTAGGGCATAGCGCATAGCAAATGGGGCATTGGTTCGATTTCCCATGCCCCATGTCGTTCAGGAGTGCTGAGTACGAGCGATCTGATCAAGGAAGATGCGATCGCTGGGGACTGGGGATTAGCGAGACAAGGAGGACAAAGGAGACAAGGGGGAATTATTGAATCAATCTTTCCCTTCTTGTCTTTTCATCACTAACAGGCATAACCTTCAGAATGTCAAAAAAGTCAAATCAATTTTATCGTCAAGTTAATTAATATAATCCAGGCGTGACTAGCATCTCCTTCGCTTCAGAATTATTATCATTCTTGGAAGAGGGTTAAATTACAATTAGTACCAGTTTCTTATAATTAATCAAAGTTTTGTATAAACATAGTCTTCTGTAAAGGTCTGGGGCAGATCGCATGTACCGTCTGTTGAATATACGTTAATTCTGATAAGATTTGGCACACTAAGAACAGTCAGTGTAGTATACAGCTTTGTCTGACAACCAGTTGAAAGATTGGTACGACTTATAACAGCGTCAGCAGTGCGATTATCAAAGAACACACTACTGATTGTGTGAATAAAAGCAGGGGCATTGGTTATGGTACCCCCTAAAGTGCAACCGTTCTGGGAGAAATTCCAAACAAGACCATCTGCTCTTTTCCAATAACCGCTGACATTGGGGCAAGTTTGTCCAGCGATTGCAGATTCTTGGATGGGAGGAAAATAGCCCAAGAGCAAACTGGAACTAACAATAAGCAAACCAAAAATTTTTTTCATGGAGATTAGTTGTTCTAATGGTGTTAGCACTCTGGCGGGGAGACAATACAGGGCGACCACATCATGTCAATAAGGCTATTTCATTCTCAATATGTATTTGGATAGTTTTTGGTTGAGCGATATATACTTTTTTGGTATCGAAAAACAAATCAAACAAAATAGATTCCAGCATTTGATAGTAGATTATCATTCATATTTATTTGCAAAAGAAAAATAGAAGTTTACATAATTTTTTATATGGTTAAATTTAACTGAAGCATAAGTTAAATTTAAATTAGAAGAACAGAAAGCTGAAATTATTGAAAGAGTGCAAACTTTTCTTTCTGTGTTTGAGGGTGTCGGTTAACAAATTCTAAGGCATAACCTCTTGCCGGCTCCCCTGCTCCCCTGTTCAAAACGGCGGCGATCGCTACATTTGCCAGTGGTTGCAGAAAATAGCCTAGAAGCCCTTTAGGATCTGGACTTTAGACTAAAAGCACACGACCGCAACACGGTCGTGGGCGTATAAAACTCAGGTACAAAAAATCAAGGATGCCTGCGGTTAAAACTAGCATCTCAGTCGCGGAAGATGAGAGAAGCACTACCAACTCACATCTACGACTAAATCTGCTTAGTTTAGCTGTTTTCATATTTTCTAGTTTAAATTTATTTAACCTAGCATCGTTGGGTCATTTTTCATGCTTTAGTCTAAAGTCCAGTTCCCTTGTCTTCCCCCTCTTCCTTGTCTCCCTTGTCTCTTCTCCATGCCCCATGCCCAATTCCCTATTTTTATTTAGTTTTGGGTAAAGGTTGACCAAACTCAATTACCTGGGGTTCGGGATCGTCGGAGATTGTTGGAACTGGAAATTCCGACATCCCGAAAGGAGGAATGTTATTTAAATTGCCGGGTTGATTTGGGAAAGAAGGAGGGGGAAGACTCAAAGCAGGTTGTTGAGAGGATGTATTTGAAGTTAAAGGAGGCACGGTGACAAAAGGCTGCCCTGAGTTAGTAGTAATTGTTGAGGGCAGTTCATTGGATGGAGGCGGAACTGTGAGTAAGGGGGATTGTGGGTTAGTAGTTACGGGTAGGTTACTAGGCGGCTTTTGGAGTGTTTGAGGTTGTTTCTTGGCTGAAGGTGCTGACTTTCCTGGTTTTACAGCAGTAGTTTTACCAGAAATAACCGGACGTAATACCCAGCGAGTGGAATTTTTTCGGGAAACGGGTTGCAGTTGTACCTTTGTGGGATTAAAAACAGCCCCTGCTGCTAAATCTAAGACAATACGTGTATCGTTTGCGTTGAGTTGAGAAATGCGAATGCTTTTGATTGCTCCAGAATAATTTTGTTGCGTGGTAACTTTGCCCAACTTAGTATTCGGTAAATCTACAACCAAACGAGAGGGTTGAGCTAAATAGAAATAACGAGGGGTTGTGGCTGCTGAGAGAGTGATTTCGAGTTGCTGTGTCTTGGGAGAAAAACGCCAATTATTTAGCTTTGCCCCTGGTGTAGCAGCAGTAGTGAAAGTTTCGAGGGCGATCGCTGCATAAAAACTTAATATACTGATGCTAAATAACTGCTTGCCCCATTGATGAAATTGCTTAGTCTTTAGTCCCTGATCCATTCTGTTTATTTGCTCCATAAAACCCATACAATGCACTTACATTGCTGTTTACTTCGCGCTTCCAATCCTGTAGAAGCGATGAATCGCGTCTCTACCAATCCCCCAATTCAATTAGCTTTTTGAGGCACAGCAGTAAATTTCAGAGTTTGTGGAATACCATTTAGGGTTAATTGACCTGTCATGTTACCTTTATCCACAAGTTGCATTTGAATTGTGACTGAGGTTAGAGGATCATTTTGGGGGCGAGGAATATTACAAAAGATTGATTTACCAACTTTTCCAGATAAGTTTAATTGTTGATTTCTGAAGATGCCTGCCAGAGAGTGCTTTTCGTCAGTGTCGGCGTTAGTGTTTGCCGATAATACAAAGGCATTTAAGTAAATACCTGACTGCTCAATGTTTAACGTCAGAGTATCCGATTTTTCACAGTTAGGCAAATTCTCCGCTAGGGTTAGACGATAGCGACCGTTAACCGGCAAAGGAGCCTTGAGATTGTTTTCTCCGTAAACACTGACAGTTTTAAACAACAGTAGCACTGAAGTTATTGCTACTCCGTAAAAAGCTAAAGATTTCAAGTTGAAATGATTCATATTCTCAACTCCTCAGTGTTGGCTCTTGACTGCTAACATCAGGAAGCATAGAAGCCAGATGAGCGGTGACTTGACTGTAACGGCGAGCAATCAGCAGGGAAGAAGAACATTCAATGGCTAGTTGATCTGTATATCTTCCTAATGTTTGACGCTCGATACCCCAAGTGCGGCTAGTACCTGCAATTGTTAGGTCTACATTTTTTGAGGCTTCGACTACAGCTTGGATTGGATCTGGAGCTTGGACAATTTTGATTTCGATGCGATCGCGTACACTACTGGGTAATTGCTCCATCATCGTATTTAACTCGTAACTCAATTCATCTTTGAGGTGATTTTCGGGTACAACCTGCAAAACCTGTAATATAGAAGTTTCACGGTTAATTAGCAGTCTCAGAGCTAGTGTTAATGCCAAATCATCATGAATATTTGCCGAATAAGGCACTAACAAGCTTTCTAATTGCTCACTTCCCCTATCCACAAACACTGCAACATCGACTGGCGCAGTAGTGAGCATTTGACCAACTCTTCCACCTAAGCGGTTGCTACTAAAAGCTGGGCGATGCCATCCCACAAGAATTAAATCAACTTGTTTGAGTGCGGCAATCTGTGCAGTTTCCCGTGCAACATTACTAGATATGCGAATAATGGGATGCACATGAGAGCGTGTTTCTACTGGTTCGAGAGTATTAATCAATTCTTCTAGCTGCTGGCGGCGCTGGGCAATTAATCGGTCTGCTTCAACTGGCGTACTTTCAAAGGCATAATCTTCTTCAAATTCAATGAGGCTCAGAGGGTTAACAACGGCGGGATATCGGGAGTTGAGGGCAATGTTTGCTGCTAACTGTACCAAGCCTTTTTGGGTACTCGGATTCGCCACTGGCACCAAAATTCGGTAGGGACGAATAAAAGTTTCGGCATCAGTAGCGCTGGTAGCCGTTTGTGCGTCTAACTCCGGTTCCACCACATCTAACCTGATCAGTCTCTTCGGATATGTCCATTCCAGCAGTGGCGAGGTCATGAAGGTAGTTACCAATGCCATAATTACCAGCATGGTAAATATTAAGGGAGAAATTACTCCTAACTCTAAACCAATGTTTAGCACTATCAGTTCGGTTAAACCGCGCGTATTCATTAACCAACCGAGTGCTGAGGCTTCCCGTTTACTAACGCCACTGACACGCGCTGCTACATAAGTACCAACATACTTACCTGCGATCGCCACAGCTAAAACCAACCCACATAAAAGCCACAATTCGGGACGGTTGAGCAAGCCAATCTGGGTTCGTAAGCCACTGTAGGCAAAAAATATAGGTAGCAAGAATATGAGGACAAAATCTTCCGTTTTTATTGCCAATTCTCGGACTAAATCTTCATTTTTGGGCATGGCTGCTCCCAGCAAAAATGCTCCAAAAATTAAGTGAATCCCAATTAGTTCGGTGATTAACGCCGATGCAACTACTGCCATATAAATCCCAGCTAGCAGTAATTGGCTGAGTCTTCCCGCACGGAGATAGTGTTTGGCAAGGCGTTGCAGGAACCAACGACCTGCTGTCAACATCAAGCCGATGTAAACTATACTGGCGATAATTGTGGGTACAGCACCAGCAAAGTCACCAGTTCGCGCAACTGCGATCGCTACTGCCAAAAGACACCAAGCTGTCACATCATCCACTGCTGCACAAGTTAACGCCAACGTTCCTAAACGCGTTCCTTGTAAATTGTTTTCAGTAATGATTCGTGCCAACACTGGGAAGGCAGTAATCGACATCGCCGCCCCTAAAAATAAAGCAAAGGCAGTGAATGATACACTTGCATTAGAAACTAGGGGATAAAGGATCACCGCTAGCAATGTTCCTAGAGAAAACGGCACCAAAATGCTGACATGAGAAGTTAAAACTGCTACTTCTAATTGGCCGCCGAGGTATTTGGGATTTAGTTCTAACCCAATCAGAAACATGAAAAATATTAGTCCCACCTGAGACAAAACATTGAGAAAAGGAAAAGTTTCTGGTGGAAACAAGCTAACTGCTAGATGGGGAGCAACTAAACCAAATAAAGATGGGCCGAGCATAATTCCGGCGACAATCTCACCAATTACTAGCGGTTGCTTAATAGAACGGAATCCTAGCCCTACGAGCCGTGAAAGTCCAATAACAATCAGCACTTCAACCAGAACGAGAATAACTATGTGCATGGTTTCCTCAAAATTAACTATCTGGTTTCCCTAAGATAATTCTTTAAAAGACTAGAAAATGTCAAGCTTGTTAAATACAACCAAGAGTAATTTGTGCTTCGTTGTTATATGAATTATTGTTACGATGCAGTTGCAGTCGTGAAACATAAATTTTGATGATTTTAGGAGCTACATCTTAAATAACCGAGAGGCTCAGATCCCCGACTTCTTGAAGAAGTCGGGGATCTTTTTGTTCATAACTTATTTAGGATTGCTATAGCCAAAGTCAAAACAGAGAATTTTACCCAATTACTAGGTAATTAATTTTATATTTAACTTGCTTAAGTAGAAGATTTCTCATAGCTTGTACCGTGCAATAAAAAGGCAATCAGTGGTGATGCCATCAGAGTAGTAATGACTGCCATAATAACCATTATAGTGAATAAAGTTGTGGTAATTATACCTTGTTCCAGACCAATATTGAGGATGATTAACTCCATCAAACCACGAGCATTCATCAGAGCGCCAATAGTTGCAGATTCGCGCCAATTTTCCCCCGCTAATTTTGCAGCCAACATACAAGCAACACCTTTACCGAGAATTGCGATCGCAATAATTAATAGCGTCACTCCCCACAAAATAGGTGTGTTTACCAATCCAATTTGAGTGTTTAATCCAGAGAAGACAAAAAAGATCGGTAACAAAAAAGAAGTAGTTAAAAATTCCGTATATTGGCGAATTTGTTGAGCGAATTCTCCCCGTGGTGTCACTGCTCCCAACACAAAAGCCCCGAATATTGCATAGATACCTGTAACATCGGTAAACCATGCACAAAACATCAAAATTATCAACATTAAAGTCAGGGTTTGTCTGTTCACACCTTCGCGTTTTGTCATGCGTGTGAACGCTTTCAGTAGAGGTTGACCGAGAAAAATCGCAAATAGCACATAGCAAATGCCACCACCAATTGCTAATATGGCAATGCTTAAAGAATTTTTCACGCTAGCCAGCACAATCGCCAATAAACACCAAGCAACTGCATCATCTACTGATGCTGCACCTAAAGCCAAAGTACCGAAGCGAGTTTGTGCAAGACCGCGTTCGTAGAGAATACGAGCTAACATTGGAAAAGCCGTAATTGTCATTGATGCACCCAGATACAAAGCAGCTGACCAAGGCATAACTTTTGGTTGAAAAAAATCGCCATTGTGATAAAACCAAAAAGATGCGATCGCTCCTAAAATAAAGGGAGTGATAATTCCAGCCGCAGATAACAAACTTGCACTTTTGATATGATGTTTTAAGAGTTTGGTGTTAAACTCTAAACCAATCAAAAACATATAAATTGCCAACCCAATCTGGCTGATAGCATATAAAATCGACATCGATGGATTGGGTATCTTGAGTCCGACAGCAGTAATGATGGGAAGCTTAGGAAATAGCCATTGCTGAAAATCTGGTGCAATCAATCCTAGAAGTGATGGGCCTAGCATTACACCTGCGATCATTTCGCAAACAACATCGGTTTGACCAAGATAGCGGCGTCCTATAATCGTGACAATGCGACAAGTTGCTAAAATAACTGTGAGTTGCAGAAATAGCTGAATAACCAGATCAAAATTTGACATTGCACTTCCTTAATTTACGTCTCTGCATTGAAGAATCTCTCCAGACTCTAAAGTTTGTCCTGTTTTACTCATATATGACTACTACATCAGCACAAATGCCAATTTTGTAAACATAAGATAGCTGTTTGTAACTTGATGAGATACAACAGGCAATGCGTTGCTTTGTTTCCAAAGTCATCTTATTCTTAAGAACGCACACAACTGTACGTCAATACAACATATTGCATCCAAACTAAAACCGCCATATATGATTTTTTATGATTTGTTAATTTGCGATTTATAACCTTTTTCATCTATTTGAGGCACAATCGACTATAAGAGGATGTCTGAAAAGTTCTTTTATATACATCTAACCCTTGGAGATCCCCCTAAATCCCCCTTAAAAAGGGGGACTTTAAGACTCTTATTCCCCCCTTTTTTAAGGGGGGTTAGGGGGGATCTATAAATATTTGATACTTCTCAGACATACTCTAAAGACGTACATTTGTGCGTCCCTAACCTACAGTTGAATTACCTGAAAATTGCTATTATTTTTAATTAAACTAGTTTCTGAGAATTTTAAATTTTACAACCACTCCCCACCCCGAAAACGCCAACGAAGGAAGATAATTCGCATCAAGCTTTGGGAACTAATAAAAACTGCTAGCCACACGATGCTATAGTGCAATAAAAAAGCTCCTGGTGACAATTCTTCTTTCGGTAAAGGTATTGGCAAGAAGCCAAATAGTTTGACTCCACAGAACACAAACACCAATTCCCATATACCAGCTAAGAGTTGATAAGCTGCGGGCCAATCTCTATCCCAACGGGATTTTTGTAGATAGTCATAAAGTACATCCCAACCTAAGCCAAAGATGGCGACATAAGCAAGTATCCAAAAATAAACCGAATTAGCACCAGGGCCAATCCAACCCATGCCAAATGGCAAAGATACAAGTACGCCGATAGTTGCCAGTAATAATAATCGAGTTTGCCAGCGACCAAATAAAGTTGGTGTCATAGGAGTGCTGAGTTAGGAGTTAGGAGTTAGGAGTTAGGAGTTAGGAGTTATGAATAATATAGGGAAATTAGAGTTTTTATAGATAGATTTTGACTCGCTTCATTAAAAATTTAGGAAGATTGTGGTGCTTTTTGCGAGGATGGCAAATACGAGAATATCGGCTATCCCCAAAGCACCAACACATCTATATTATTTAGGATGGTTTAAGGTGATAATCAAATTTGGAATGGTAAGCTGCATTGGCAAAGTCCATTGTTCGCGTGGCGTCTGTCTGCGACACGCTGCGCGAACGTAGAGAAGGTATGGCATCCCAATTGATTACATCTTCTAACAAAGCTTGATAACCTAGTGTATTGGGATGGAGTCCATCTTCACTCAAGCGTTTGAGTCGCCAACTTTCACCGCGTTCCATCCATTGCTCAAAAATATCCAAATAGGGAATCTGCCTTTTGCTGCAAGCAATTCGAGTTGCTTCTTTGTAGCGGTACTGGTCGGCATGATTATAGTAAAAACAATCTAAGAATGGCATTTTGGCTTCATCCACTGGCACCATGCCCACGAATAACACAGGACAGAGTTGCTGTGCTAAATCTAGCAGAGACGCAATTTCCTTTTCAAACAATGTAAAATCTGTGTAACTTTTACCATCGGGACGCGCCAACCGGGCTGAGTCATTTACGCCTACGGATAAAATAATCAAATCAGGAACACGATTTCGCAGTTCACCCCGGTGGCGAAATTCAACTTCTAGCCTTTGTGCTACTTGTTGCGTGCGATCGCCTCTTACCCCTAAATTATAAAGAATATGACCGGCACTATCCGGCAACATCCACCATCGCCGTAGTTGCTCAATCCAGCCTCCTTTTTCTGGGTCGCCGAATCCATAAATTAAGCTGTCCCCCAGTGCGACAATCTTCATAGGCTGAAAGTGATTTGGTGGTACAGACAGCTGCATTGAGGAAGAAGCGAGAAATGTGTGCATTTAACAACTATATTTTATATCTTTACAAGATTCTATACATTTCTATACCATAGATGGCTATCTTTAGTGTTCAAGCATCGATGGAGTTTTTACTTGTTGATATAGTTTTAAGGTTAATATTGCCGCAGTTGATCCTCTGTACGATGGGCTACCGTACTTTAACAATCAGCATGAAAATTGAACCGCAGAGCCTTTGAGGACGCTGAAGAAGAGAAAAGAGCGAGATTCCCTCAGAATTTTCGCCTTTGTGTCATAAATTAAAATGGGCGAAAATTTGATTTTTGAGATGTCGGGAATTCTGCTGGGCAATTCCACGGGCATGATATACAGCAGAATTCAGGAGTCAGAATTCAGAATGGGCTACGCCCCGCTGCGCTAACAGAAGTAAAACAAGCTTTGTACCTGGCTTTGAGACTAGCTTATGTACTTCATCAACTTGAAATGCGCTGTTAGTCCTCATCTACAGACGGATAAGTAGTGCAGGTACATCAATCGCTAAAAGTAAACACTCACTTACCAATTGGTTTGTCAAAAAAGTTGACACAAGTAGTCAACTTGTAATACAGTATATTACAAGAGTAATGAGTTAAATTAAAAAGACTTCCTCGCCACTACAGTGGAAATACAATTACCATTTCTATGCAATTAGTTGATATTACGAGAAAAATTTTTCAAAACTTCCTATTTAACACAAAATAACTTAATTAACGCTGCATAACCGATAAATATGGTTTTTGACTATTTTAGAAGCAACGAAGGCACTCCTACAAATAATACTCGGCAAAGCTTAATTGCTTGCGGTTGGCGACCGTTTAATCGAGAGTTAGACTGGGGATTTTTATGGCAACTGTTGTACAGTGATTCCCGCGAATTAAGTCAAAAAAGTTTGAATTTAGCGAGTAATGTTGCTGATGTTTTAGGACGAAATAATTATGCTTGGTGGGCTAATTTATTAAGTGTGGTATCTGATAATACCCGTTACGAAGTTGAAAAGTTTTGGAATTACATCACACCAGATCCTCAATCACCAGATCATCGCTACAAAGATGTTTTGAGTACGGAAACACCTATTGTCCAATTTGTCAGTCGTAGTAATATTCCTATTGATTATGTTCTTAATCGACTGCAAGAAATTACTGTAATGCGAGTTTTAGGTGTATTGGGTAATCCTGATATTATTACCCAGTATTTCTCAGAGAGAGATTTTTACTTTCCTATAGATAAATTCGTTAGTTGGGAACGCTTAGACGTTATTAATACTGTTTATGCTTACTGGTCTAAATATGACGTTTGGTTGCAAATTGATCCCTACGATCGCGGGCGACGACAATATACTTTAATGGCGCAAAATCTTGCGCCACTAATTAACAAAGCAACTTACGACTTAGCAGTAATGTTGAGTGGATATCAAAGTCGGGTAGGCAAAGTTCATAGTCAATTTAACATTCGGACATTTCCCGCAGATATCCAAAACTTTACTGATTCTGTACAGCAAGCGATTTTAAATCAAAACCAGTTAGCAGTTGTTGTACATGGAGAACCGGGTACTGGCAAAACAGTCTGGACACAGGCAGTAGCAAAAGAAATTCTTGTGCCTTTAGGGTATGTAATTTTTATTTTAGATCATGATGCGATCGCTAATTTTGTCCCCCCGACTTACATAGAGCGTATTTGTATCGTTATTAACGAAGCTGATAATCTAGCGCAAAATCGTGCTTCGGAGGTAGCGCAATACAATAACAAAACCGAACACATTTTGAGCTTGCTGGATGGCACTTTGTATCAGAGTGTAATTGATGACTCTGGTATTCAGATGCAGCAACGGTTAGTTATTTTGATGACTTGTAATACTACTGAAAGATTAGATCCAGCCATGTTACGTAAAGGTAGGGTGGATTTAATGTATGAGTTTACACAATTATTTGTTTGACATTTTCACCGCCGTGTTCGCCGTTGGCGCAGCCTCTCGTAGAGAAGGGTACGCACGGTGATTCTGGAGTAATGAGTAATAAGTAATAAGTAAATACCCATTTTTCATGCACTCATTACTCATTACTTTAAAGCCGTGCTGGAAACACGGGGTTTTAAACCCATTTTTCTGATAAAATCTACTTTCACCACAGTTTCACCTGTTTTTGCGATACAAGTTGATGCTCTTTGCGCCAAGCTTGGGGAGGTAAACCGTGATGTTGGCGAAACTGGCGGGAGAAATGAGACACATCCTGATAGCCCAATGTTTTCGCTATCTTCTCGACTGTCTCATTATTATTTTGGAGTAAAAAACAAGCTTCTGCCATCCGGCGTTTGACAATCCAGCAGTTTACAGTCTCTCCACTTGTCTCCTTTACTCGGTTAGTTAAGTAAGCTGATGAGTAACCAACAGCAACAGCCACATCACACAAAGTAATTCCTTCATGATAATGGGCTTCGATAAAGTCGAAAACTTCTTTTAATTGCGGAATGCAGGGAAAGATTGACTGAGAAGAAATTTTGACTTCTTTATCAGAGACGACGGCAACACCGGAAGCGATCGCTGTAGTATCATCTGTAAATGCTGATGATTTTGGAGCTTTCTCGAATTTCATCGCACACCAGTACTGGAGATTAGCTTGCTTTTCCAAGCGAATAGCGATCGCTCTAAGCAATTCATCTAATGTCGAGGGTTTGGTAAGATAATCATCTGCTCCCAACTCCATAGCTTTGCGAACATCTGCTTTAGTATTACTGCCAGTCAGAAAAATGAAAGGAATAATTGCTGTCAGAGGATCTTGGCGTAGTGTATTTAAAACGCTATAACCATCCATATCAGGCATCGTGATATCGCAAATAACTAAGTCGGGTACATCCTTTTGTGCTTGTTGAATACCAACACGACCGTTTTGAGCGCCTATCATATCAAAACCTTTAGCTTCAAGACCCTTTAAATAAAGATTGCGGGTAACGCTATCATCTTCAATGACGAGAATTTTCTTTGACGATTCGTACATAATTTTCTATTACAATCAATTTTTGCAGAAGCTAATTACTAGACTATTTGGTGAGTATCTAAATAGGAATGAAATTAATTAACTCGTTCCGAGAGTTATGATTGTTAAGTTTTTAATTAACAACTATCTTCATTTAAACACTCATAACTCGGAACAGGTAAACTCTGATTTGATTAATGGCAGAATTACAGTAAACATAGTGCCAGCATCAACTTCACTTTCTACAGAAACTTGACCATGATGTAAATCTACAAGGGTTTTAAGAATCGATAGTCCTAGTCCAGTACCAGGTATACGATCGATATTACTACCACGGTAAAATGGCTCAAATATTCGCTGTTGATCTTCTACTAAAATCCCGATCCCTCTATCTTTGACTTGGAAAATTAATTTTTCATTTTGGCAAGATAGTTCTAAGCTAATTTCCTGATTTGAGGGAGAATACTTAATTGCGTTATCCAGTAAATTCTTCAAAATCGGCTCTAGTAATTTTTTATCTATATAGGCTGTTAAAGAGCTATCTTGACTTACAAAATTGATTGATTTTTGGCTAACAATCATCTGCATTTGTGCAACTAAATCCTGACAAAATTGAACTAATTCAAGCGGTTTTGGCTCAAAGTTTAATTTTGCTGATTCTGCTTTAGAGAAGAGCAAAATATCATCCAACATCAGACTCAGTTGTTCGGTAGCTTTTTGAATGTGATCGAGTAATGGCTGGATTTTCTTCTGTGTACGTTTGTCTACTTCTTCTTTAAGTAAACTATTAGAAAATGAAACAATATTCAATGGAGTTCGGAATTGATGGCAAACCATAGAAAGAAAACGCGCTCTAAGTTCGCTAAGTTGTTTGGCTTGTTCTAAAGCTTGGTTAAGACCTAATTCTGCATATTTGTAATCGGTAATATCGATACCTGCAATCAGTTCGACTGGGTTTCCCCCAAAATCCAGGCCTCCATCAAGCTTGGCAACTGCACAGGCTAGCCAGCGCTCCGTGCCTTTTTTTGTTAAAATATTCATCTCCTGGTATTCAAAATTACCAGCTTCATCCGGGTTACGTACTTGCCTGCGTTTTTTGCTCTTAATCAGTCGGCGAAGATCAAAACCTGTTAGTAGTTCTTCTTTTGTATAGCCAGTGAGTTGTTCTACTGCCGGATTTACATAGCAAAGCCGCGTACCTTGAATCAGAAAAGTGCCGGCATCTGTCGTTTCTGCTAAAGTCCGAAATCTAGTTGCGTTCAGACGTAATGCTTCTTCAGTCTGTTTCGATTCAGTAATGTCCCAAATACTCCACACTCTCCCAATAATTTTACCTTCAAGCAACTGAGGTTTAGAGTAATGTGCAAAAACTCTTCCATCTTTCAACTCCAGAATATCGTAGCTCTCGAAATCAGATTGGCTAGATACTTCCCAAATCAGCCGACTAAAGGTTTGTGGATCTTTAAGTTGGTTCTCAAAAAATGCTTTGCATCGAGGACATTTTTTAGATAATATTAGGGATTCCGGGATTTGCCACATATCCACAAATTTCTGATTCAAGCTTAGAATATCTCCCTCAAAGTTAACTGCAACAATACCAATGGCAGTAGACTCAAGAGTAGAACGAAGTAAACAAAGAGATGTTTCTAGTTCTACTTCTTTGGACTTGAGTTGAGAAAATTCTTGTTGCAAATTGTCTTTGGCATCTTTTAATTCATCAGTCCATTTTTGCACGCTCAATTCTACTATTTCATCAGTTTTTTCACGAGCAAAGGCACACCCAAATTCCATATCTTGGTGTTTTACATAGTTCATAGATATTTCTACCAGAAATATCCGACCTCCTTTTGTCCGATAGCGAGATTTAAAGGTAAGGGAACCCTGTGAGCTAATATCTGACCAATTATGCAGCGAAAAATCTACATCTATATCATGCAGCCGCATAGAAAGTAATTCCTCACGGGAATACTCAGTCATCAGACAAGTGGCATCGTTAACGTAAAGAAACTGCGCATTTGCTCCTAAACAGAAGGCAGCATCCACAGCGTGATTTATTAGAAAGTGAGCAAACTTCATCTCTATTTCTGGTTGTAGTGCCCATTGATTGTTTGATCTAGCTAGTGTATATTCGCCAGAATTCATATTCATACTTCCTCCTGGTAATCAATCAGCACCATGCCCATTAATGAGTTAATAGTCATAACTTACTAAAATCTTTGGTGTACTGTTCGGCTGTGAAAAAATAAAATTAGTTAGTATATTAAAAACATTACTAATTACCTTAACAAAACTTATCATACCAATAAAATGTAAATTGTTGAACCAAATATTCCTAAAAAAACTAAATATTTAAAAAAATCTTATTGACTTAAATAGCTTTTTATGGCAACACTAAATCTGGACAAATCAAATCTAGATTAGCCAATCAAGCTTATTAGATAAGAGTTCAAAACTCTTAATCTATAAGTAGAAAAGATATTTTCAATTTAAACTCGTTCTGCACCAGAACTAATTCATAGACATCTCCACAAATTAATTATGCGTTATCAATAACTCTTGTAGAGACGTAGTATTGCTACGTCTCTACAAGAGTTCATCAACCTAAAATTCCTGGGTTTCCACTGGGGAAAGGTTAAAGGATAAAAATTTTTATCCTTTAACATTTTCCGTACCAAGGACTTTGGCGAACTACTTGTGTAGAGTCGTTTGATTTTTAACATAAATGAATTTGCAGTGCTGAACCTGGCTTAAATAAATAAACTTCAACTCATTTTCTTAATTTATCTTAACTTACTCTCTCAGGGATTTAACTATAGAAGAATATGCTTAGTCATCCGTCGCAAGAAGTACATTTGTATTAATATTATGCTTGTATTTTTACGTATAGGATTGTGTTCGTTTTATCTTAAAGAAACACTGCATTCGTATACTAAATATAATATGTCCATTGTCTAAGTAGGTGGGTGGAATCAAACGTAGGATGGGTTAGCGATAGCATAACCCATGCTGATGTTGGGTTTCGTGCCTCAACCCAACCTACATAGGTCTACATAGGTCTTATATTTAATTATTACCGCCTACTTGTGTATTACAAAACACATTTTTTAAGATATTTACATACTTAATACTTTGTCATCCCTCAAAGGAACTATAAAAAGTTGAAAAATGATGTCTTTATCGTTACAAGTAATTGACTCAAAAAGTTTTTGCTGGCAATATAAAGACCGCTAAATCGCCTCGTACTTAAATTCGGATAAAAAGTTGTGTAAGTTTTAAAGCGAAAGAATTGACACCTACATCACAAGATTTCCTATTGTAAATCTATTAATGTACCGTTTGTGCGATGCCTACGGCGGGCTACGCCTACACAGAATATCAATCTTTCAGGTGACTAAGTTGCAAATGTCACAATTACAATTAAAGCGAAAGAATTGACACCTACACCAAAAGATTTTTCATTGTAAATTAGGTTTTTCTTGTAGTGGATAAGAACCTAATCAGGGGTTTATTAACTAGATCGGTGCTATTAAAGCTAGCTATATGAAGTTTTGTAAAGATTCTGAGACACGCTTAACTTCGGGTTAATTGCTAGTTTATATATCTTTACACCATTTAGTTTTTTCCCGCTAATCTACTTAAATACTGTAATCACCACCATAGAAGCGAAAAATTTGACACCCCCATCAAAAGATTTTTGATTGCACGACAATCTTCATCTCCTTTATTCTGGTGACAAGAAGCACAGCCTCAACTGTTGTATGCTTTCGGTAAAAATTTTTTGGTACTGCGCTCACAAGCATTAATCAGCAGCGATCAGCCATTTCTATTCTTGACAAAGCTAGATCATAGCTGTGAGAAACAACAGAGTTGTTTGTATTAAATATTTCTAGCGCTGTGATTGTAAACTAAAAAGCCTTTGTGTAACTTTCTGTAATTACGTGAAACTAATGAGTCAAAATTATACTGGTTCAAACTCTCCTCTCATCACCACTGAGCCATACAAAGAACTTCCAGAGAACAGATATGTAGAATCTGTGTCTGACTCCCGTCAGCTTGATGCATTAGAGAAGAATGGGGGAATTCAGCCTTTTTTAAACGATAATATTGCTCCAACGCTCTCAGTTGCCGATGCGATCGCTCAAATGTTGGAAAATTTGGGAGTAGGCTACGCTTTTGGTGTCGCTGGTGGTGCAATGGCCAGCCTTTGGGGTGCATTATCCAATAGCAGTATAGAGGTGTTGAACTTCCGCCATGAAGCCGGAGCCGCATTTGCAGCCACCGAAGCTTACTTTGCGAATAATCGCCCCACTGTAGTTTTTACCACAGCAGGGCCGGGGATCACCAACGCTCTGACCGGATTGTTCGCGGCTCGTGGTGAAGGTGCAAAGGTAATTTTGTTGTCAGCTTGCACCTCAGGGACTTCCAGGGAATAAACTATTCCATTAACAAGAATAATAATCATTTTAAGG
>NZ_JAVRCS010000020.1:0-120173 GCF_034530635.1 Nostoc sp. EspVER01 | reverse complement strand
ATTTCCCTTTACATTTTCCCATAAATGATAAATCTTCCAAAACTGGATGCTCCCTGGAGTATCGCTGGAGGATTTTACGTCAACGCTACTTGGGGCTGGGGCGAGAACGTGCTTATCGCAACTTGATAACCCGATTGGGGAGTTTAGTAACATTACGGAATAAGATTCAGACTTGGGTTTCCCTCAGTCGCGATCGCCAGCGTAGTGTAATGGATGTATTACAAGAAGTACTCCAAGAATTACTCCAAAACGACAGCCAGATGCAACAGCAAATGGCTGATATTGCCAAATATACAACCGATAGAAGATTGGGAGATGCTCTGCTATTTGCCAGTTTAGAAGAATATTGTTTGCGGCCAGTAAGGAATCAACCCCTATTAGCTTATCGATTTGTGAATTATTTGCGTCGCACTCAGCGCGGTGGTTTAACCCAAGTGCCAGGGCGTGATTTGGTTCGACTAGTTTCAGAAGAAGTTCTCACAGATGACAGTGACAATCGAGTTAATTTAGTCGATAGTCAGGCGATCGCAGAATATCAAGAAGCACAACAACTAGAGGAACAACAAGGGCTGCGCCAGTCAGTACAAAAAGAATTTGAAGATTATTTACAAGAAAATCTGGGAACAGATGCAGTGGAATGGCTACGACTCTATCTGCAAGGTAAGTCCCAGGAAGACATCGCCCAGAAACTGAATAAGCAGACTAAAGAGGTATATCGATTACGAGAAAAAATTAGTTATCATGCTGTGCGTGTTTTTGCCCTCAAAGGTAAACCAGAACTCGTGGAAAGTTGGCTCTCAATTTCTTTGCAAGAACATAACTTGGGGTTAACACAAAACCAATGGCAGCAACTTGATGAAAAATTGACTCCTCTGGGGCGGCAGATTTTAGCTTTGCGGAAAGCGGGTAATTCAATAGAAGCCATAGCCGAACAGTTAAAACTCAAAACCCATCAAGTGCTAGGCGAATGGACAAAAGTCTATCTGACAGCCCAAGCTTTAAGAACCCAGGAGTAGCTTGTAGTGGGAAATGGAGCATGGGGGAGTGGAGAGCAGCACTTCTCTACGTTCGCGCAGCGTGTCGCAGACAGACGCTGCACGTAGTTCGCTTACACGTTCGCGGAGCGTGCCGTAAGCAAGTGGTGCGGCTATGCTCTGTAACCGAGGAGCAGGGGAGACAAGGGGACAAGGAGATAAATAAAACTCAGCACTGGCTCAACCCTAGCTATCCGCTAACAGCACTCTTTTGCCCAATCCTCAGTATTATCCCCAGTCTATAATCTAAAATTTATCTTCTACTTACATTTACTTAAGTATATATAATTGAAATTTTAACAATTTAACAAAGTATCTTTATTAACTACCTATTGAATTAGAGGCAAAATATAAGTAAATACCAACGAATCAAATCTATGTTGTCTTCAAAGGGCGAACTAAATGATACCGCAGCAAATGGACAGCAAATGCTAACTGCCACTCAAACTAAGTGGGAGGAAAAAGGCGATCGCGAACAAATATTCCACTTAATCGATCATCTTTTGTCCTTTGAAGCTTGCCTCTACCACCAAATTTTGCCCTTTGGATTAGAAGACAAAAACCTCTTGTTAGGCATGGTTCATCCACAAGAGAGCGAAGCCCTAGATTACGTTGGTCGCATTTTGTCTTCTATCAATTGCACAATGGTGATTGAGGCGATCGCAGCTGATGCCCACCGCAGAATATTATCAGCCTACCTCAACCATAAGAATACATCTCAGCTAGATGCCCAACAAGTGCATCAGCCAACAGTGGACTTTCCCGCAACAAATAGCCCAGCTACGATTGCTGACATACCTAGTCCTTTCTTAGATGCCGACTCGCAATCAAATCAACAACCAGTATTGATGGTGTTTCAGACACAAAAGCGTCAAAATTCTGGGCAGCGGGTAGACTTGCCTCCTATCCCAGAAGTAGATCAATCATCTCAGATCCCTATTTCCACAACTCAACCGGGAGAGGATTCTGAAGCCACATCATCAAACAATTTACCTGTTTTTCCCACACAAGCTTCCGAACTACTGAGTCCGATTGAGTTGCTAACAACACTACCACCAAAAAAATTACTAGAAGAATTACTAGGGCGAATCTTGGCTGGGGGAATTGGTCGGCTGTACTTAGAAAGACAAGCTTACGAAGGCAGAATACTGTGGAGTGACAATGGAGTTTTGCAATCTGTATTAGACAAACTGCCGCTCTCAGTTTTTCAAGGAGTATTGAATGAATTAAAGCGGTTTGCTTCCCTGCCTGTAACCACGATTGCAGAACCAAAACAAGTAGAAAAGGAATACGTATATCAAAAAAATCGCTTATTATTACGCTTGCGAGTCATGCCGGGAATCTACGGCGAAGAGGCAACACTCCAAGTATTGCGGGGAGCAGCATTAAAATTCTATCAACAACAACAATTGACGCGTATAAGCCGCGATGCTTTAGGAATTTCTCAGCAACTAAGCATTAAGTTACATGAACTACAAGAACGACTTTTACTGAATCCTAGCCTTGATTCTCAGCAATTAGAGGCTTTAGTTACCCTGAATCAATTAGTGAAAAATTTAGACCAACAGATCAAAATACTGGCACTAGATAGCAATTTACCAACAAAGAGTAAATCATCGATCAGTAAGTGAAAACGCTGATTTCGTTAGCATACATAATTGTTATGTTGTAATGGAATCCTAGACTGATAAAGCTTAGAGATTCATCTCCAAATAAATACAAATTTTGCGATCGTATTCTGAGTAAGATTACGGTTTAAACAAACTTAATAGTAGCAAAGTTAGTTTCCCCCTCTTAAATCCTATTGTTGCAAATATTTCATGTTAACTGAGGTTTTTAGTGAACTTTTCCCCTTAATGAGTACAGCCAATCCACAGACATTGGAATGGCTACTCAACGTTGCAATTGAACATGAATACCCATCTGGGCGAGCCGTTGTGATGGAAGATGCCTGGGGTAACGCCGTTTACTTCGTGGTTTCTGGTTGGGTCAAAGTCCGACGTACCGTCGGGGACGATTCAGTAGCTCTGGCAATTTTTGGGCGTGGCGATTTTTTTGGAGAAATGGCAATTTTGGATGAATCTCCACGCTCAACTGATGTCATTGCCCTTTCACCCGTGAAGTTGCTGAGTATTTCCAGAGAGCGGTTTATTCAAATATTGTTTAAAGACCCACAGTTACATCACAGAATGTTGCAACTGATGGTGCGGCGATTGCGACAAATTAACGTGCGCTTGCAAATGCGGTCTTCACCACCAGCAGTTAAACTCGCTCATACTCTAGTGACTTTAGGTGAAAGCTATGGTCAGGAATCAGACTTAGGAAGAGAAATTTTTAACATTCCCTTTAAAGATTTAGCAGAGGTGACAGAAATCGGCGTTGAAGAAACCGCCAAAATCATGGAAAAGCTGCATGAAAAAGGGTGGATAAAAATTGATAGCGCCAACAACATCACTTATCTTGTGAACTTCAAACAGTTGATGAACTTGGCTGGCAAAGTGTAATTGTTTTATTTATTCAGCGATACAAATTTTGGTATTAAGTTAAGTCAACCGATAAGATGCTTCGGTTGACTTGCTTATTAGAGGTGTAGGTACTTCACGAAATTAGTCCAATGGATGACAAATTCCCTTACCTACCTTACGAAGCATTCTTAGGCTGGAAAATGTTCCTGTGTCTATTCTAGAGAAATTAGCAGATATAGCAGTTGCCAAAGCCGTTAGGACAGTTTGCGGGAAACGCGTCTTCAACAGCGTACTTTGTGATTTTATTGCTGTCCTAAGCTCCCTGTCCGTTGCTATAAATCAGATTACAAAGTACAACTACTAGCGCTAGCTAATGGCAAAAGACGGCAATCAGTTGGTTCGAGCAGCAGCAAAAGCAACGTTGCGGGATCTCTCTAAAATCAACTGTTGAGGAACTCCCTGCATTGCTGGCGGTGCCATATTTAGTTCATTTATAAACAAAATGCCTTTACCGTCACGAGGAAGAAATTCTGGTGGATACCACTTAGAGATACCATCTTCAGCAACGGGTAAACCGCGCAAGTCGGTAGGCGCGAGTTGACTGAGGCGCACATCCACAAAGTCGATATCATTCTCTTGAGCTATCTGTCCGACGATGCTGGATTTGCCAATGCCAGGAGGCCCCCAAATCATCGTACTAATTTGCAAGTTTTTACGGATAAGGTTGTCTAAATATGCTTTTAGATCGGAAGGTGTCACCTGCTTCGCTCCGAATTCAAAATTCAAAATTCAAAATTTAAAATTAATGATCCCCATAAATAAATTTAGTTGCTGTGCATCCTTTTCGTTTTCAGTCATGGATTTTAATTTTCGATAAATGTTGAATAGATGGAACTTTGACTTCTGTTGAGAAGTCAAGGATACGGGTACTATATTTAAGCATCTACACTACGGGTACTATATTTAAGCATCTACACTACAGGTACTATATTTGAGCATCTACACTACGGGTATTATATTTGAGCATCTACACGTTGTACCTGAAAACTATATTTTCAAAATGGGTTTTCCAATCGGAGAATCTGCACCATCCAGCTTACTTTTGACTTGGCCTTACTAGTGCGATTTTTTGGTGCGTTGGCGTAGCCCTTCGTAGACATCGCAGTTATTAAACATCGCTGAAATACTCAAATCACATGTAGTATACGTGTGCTACAGCTTTGTTTATGGAAAATAAATAAAGTGTAATCTTTATTTGAGAGCAAGCGGATTTATCCATAGGGTCTAAACTACGAATTACTGTCTTTTCTATGAGATGCTCCGCGATCGCAGTGGGGCGTAGCTTATTAACAATTACCTCAGCAAACAAAATAAGATGACTGAAGCAACAGCAACTCGTCGCAATACCTACGTTGAGGAAACTGGGTCAACGATTCATTACCTGGTGGCAATGTCTCAACCAGAAACCCATCTGTTTGAGGTGACTTTACACCTTATCAATTATTCCTCACCGATTCTCGATTTAAAACTGCCAGTGTGGACACCCGGTTCCTACTTAGTCCGAGAATACGCCAAGAATTTACAGGATTTTGCGGCTTTTGCAGAGAATAAGCCTTTAACTTGGCGTAAGCTTGGTAAAAATCATTGGCAGATAGACAAAATAAATGTTTCAGAATTAACTGTACGTTACCGCATTTTTGCCAATGAGCTATCGGTACGAACGAATCACTTAGATAGCACCCACGGTTATTTTAACGGTGCGGCACTATTTTTTAGAATACCTGGGTGGGATAAGCAACCTATTCGCGTCACCATCGTACCACCACAGCCGGAATGGCAGGTAACTACTGCCTTACCACGCGTTGGTGAAGAAACGAATACTTTCTTAGCTAGCGATTTTGATACTCTGGTGGATACTCCTTTTGAGATTGGTAGCCACCAATTGTATAAATTTGAGGTATTAGGAAAACCCCATGAATTGGCAATCTGGGGGCAAGGTAATTACCAAGTTCAGCAGCTGATTGCTGATATTCAAAAAATTATTCAAGTAGAAGCGCAGATGTTCGGCGGTTTGCCTTATGAACGATATGTGTTTCTGCTACATTTATTTAGCCAAGCTTTTGGCGGTTTGGAGCATAAAGACTCTTGCTCCTTAATTTACCAACGTTTTGGATTTCGCGCTCAGGAAAAATACGATCGCTTTCTGCAATTAGTTGCACACGAGTTCTTTCACTTGTGGAATGTCAAGCGAATTCGCCCAAAAGCATTAGAGGTTTTTGATTACGACCAAGAAAGTTATACCCCATCATTATGGTTTTGTGAAGGTACTACTAGTTACTACGACTTGTTAATTCCTTTGCGGGCGGGAATTTATGATGTTCAGTCGTATTTGAATAACTTGGGTAAGGAAATTACCAGATATGAAACAACACCGGGGCGAAAGGTACAACCAGTTTCCGAGTCGAGTTTTGATGCCTGGATAAAACTTTATCGCCCAGATGCCAATAGCGGTAATTCCCAAATTTCTTACTATTTAAAAGGAGAAATGGTATCGTTGTTGCTAGATTTGCTGATTCGCTCTACTCACAACAATCAGCGCTCCCTTGATGACGTGATGCTGAAAATGTGGCAGCAATTTGGGCAAGATGAAATCGGCTATACCCCAGAACAGTTGCAAGAAGTTATCGAATCTGTCGCCGGAATCGATTTGACTGATTTCTTTAAACGCTACGTTGATAGTACAGAGGATTTGCCTTTCAATCAGTATTTAGAACCCTTTGGCTTACAGTTGGTAGCTGAACAGCAAGAAGAACCTTACCTGGGTGTGAGAATAAATACAGAAAATGGGCGGGAGATTATTAAGTTTGTGGAGACTGGTTCACCTGCACAAGTAGGGGGAATTGATGCAGGTGATGAGTTGTTAGCAATTGATGGGATTAAGATAACTGCGGGTGGCTTAAGCGATCGCCTGAAAGATTATCAACCAAACGATACCATCCAAGTCGCAGTTTTCCACCAAGACGAACTGCGTATTTATTCCATCACCCTCGCATCACCACGTGCAACTAAATATCAGGTAAAGCCTGTTGAGCATCCTAACTCCATACAGCAGCAAAACTTTGCTGGATGGCTTGGGGCTGCGATCGCAACAGTTTGATAAAGGGATTGGGCATTGGGCATTGGGTAGAAGAGGCAGAGGGGCGGAGAGTTAGAGAGGAAAGACTTACTACTAATTCTCCCCTGCTCCCCTGCTTGTTCACCCACTTCTAAGCCGTCCTCACCGCCCCAGAGTAAATCAAACCCCGTTGCAGATCCAGCGTTATAATTGCCCCATCTCGAATCACCTGCGTTGCCTGCTTCACGCCGACAATGACTGGTACACCGAGACGCAACCCAATTACTGCTGCGTGACTTGTGAGACTTTCATCTTCGGTAATAATCCCGGCAGCTTTCCGAATTGCTTCCACAAAATCGGCACTAGTGCGGGGTGCAACCAAAATATCTCCGGGATTAAAGTTACTCACATCCATGCCAGTATTAGCCACCCGCGCGCGACCACTTACTGAACCTTGTCCCAGTCCAATTCCCTGACCTAGTACTGCCGTCACCACCTCTACCTTAATCAAATCTGTAGAGCCAGAAACACCCTGGAGTGTGCCAGCAGTCATCACTACTAAATCTCCTTGGGACAGTAACTGAAGTTCCTGAGCCACGTTAATCGCAGCTTGAAATGTCTGACCAGTGGAAGGTAATCCTAGCACCAACAGCGGTTTAACTCCCCATACCATTTGTAGCTGCCGCGCCACATTTACATGGGGTGTCACTGCCAAAATCGGTGTGTGAGGACGGAATTTAGAGACATTGCGAGCTGTTGCCCCCGTTTGCGTTAGGGTCATAATTGCCGCTGCACCTAATTGTTCGGCAATTTGACCAACAGCTTGACTAATCGCATTGGGAATGGAGCGTCGGGCATCTCTCACAGAACGTAGGTTTAGGTGTTGGGCTTCTTCCTGCTCCATACGTTCGGCAATTCGCGCCATCGTCGCCACTGCTTCTACAGGGAAGCTACCCACTGCGGTTTCGTTGGAGAGCATCACCGCGTCTGTGCCGTCTAAAATCGCATTTGCCACATCCGACACTTCCGCGCGAGTGGGACGGGGATTGCTCACCATGCTGTCTAACATCTGAGTAGCGGTGATGATGGGAATCCCCAAGCGATTTGCTGTCGCAATTAGCCGCTTTTGGAGTACCGGAACATCTTCTGCTGGCAATTCCACCCCTAAGTCGCCTCTGGCAACCATCACGCCATCACACAAAGCCAGAATCGCCTCCATTTGTTCAATGGCTTCGTGCTTTTCAATTTTGGCAACCACTGGCACTTGCTTGCCTGTACTAGAAATTAGTTCTTTAATTTCGATCATGTCCTGGGGATTGCGGACAAAGGAAAGTGCCACCCAATCGACACCCTGATCTAGACCAAACATTAGATCCTCTCGGTCTTTGTCGGTCATTGCCTTAATTGACAGGTAAACGCCGGGGAAGTTTACGCCTTTATTGTTAGAAAGTTTTCCAGGCACGGTGACGCGACAATGCAAATCACCTTTGTCTCGGTTAATTTCTTCCACCAGCATTTCTACTCGTCCATCGTCGAGGAGAATTTTTGCCCCAACTGGGACTTCTTCGGCTAAATAATCGTAGGTGACGCAACTAATTTCCTGCGTGCCTACTATTGGACGATTTGTCAAGGTGAAGCGATCGCCTTTTGCCAAAACTATAGATCCGTTGTCAAACTTCCCCAAGCGAATTTTTGGGCCCTGCAAGTCTTGGAGAATAGCCACTGGCTGATTTAATTCAAAAGCGGTTTGCCGAATTAAGCGAATACTACGCTGATGGTCGGCATGAGTTCCGTGGGAGAAGTTTAGCCGCAGCGTCGTGGCTCCCGCTTCAATAATCGCCTTGAGCATTTCAGGACTGCTAGTGGCGGGGCCAATAGTAGCGACAATTTTTGTCCGGCGCAGAGAATCTCGTAATTGCATAGGGGCTGAAGTTAGGGAGCTATCTGGGAAGTCATCGTAACTTAAGTGGCATCTCCTTTTCAGTCACTGCTATATCAATCAGATATAAGCAGTTAGATGAGGGTTTATTGGAGAGTGGGGGCTGTGGGATAGACTAGATATAGTACATCAATCTTGTATCCATCCTCCCAACGAAGGAGTTTGTTCCATTCACTTCTTGCCGATGGTCATATCCCACTTATCAGCAAAGACTAGGCTTCGTCTGGAATCATAGCGTTATTCATCTACTGATATTCAAAGCTGTGGATAAATCTTGCTATACAAAAATTTGCAAAACTTTATTATTCAATAATATTTATCGTATATTCGTAATGTCTGCTCAAGAAGGAGTCAATCTTAAAGATGATCGCATCGGAGGCACAAAAGCCACTGACAATCCCCCCCAAGGAATTTTTAGCGCCTCCTGGTGATTTCAATCCGACGCTGCTGCTGTTTTCTGTAGCTGTGATAATGTTGGTGTTATCCAACTTTGGTTACTGGCTTTGGGAATGGCCGCACTGGCTATGCTTTAGCGTTAACACGATTGCCTTGCATTGTGCTGGAACGGTAATTCATGATGCCTGTCACCAATCTGCCCATCGCAATCGAGTGATGAATGCGGTGTTAGGGCATGGTAGCGCTTTGATGCTAGCTTTTGCTTTTCCAGTCTTTACGCGGGTGCATTTACAGCATCATGGTCATGTCAATCATCCTAAAGACGACCCAGATCATTATGTCTCTACGGGTGGGCCGCTGTGGTTGATTGCAGTCCGGTTCTTGTACCACGAGGTATTTTTCTTTCAACGGCGACTTTGGCGTAAATATGAGCTACTAGAATGGTTCATCAGCCGCTTAATTATCGGTGTAATTGTTTATATCTCAGTCCAGTACAACTTTTTGGGTTACATTCTCAATTTTTGGTTTATACCAGCTTTTGTGGTGGGCATAGCACTAGGATTATTTTTTGACTATTTGCCCCATCGTCCTTTTGCCGAGCGCGATCGCTGGAAAAATGCTCGCGTTTATCCTAACCCGATTCTCAATATCTTGATTATGGGACAGAATTACCACTTAATTCATCATTTGTGGCCTTCTATTCCCTGGTATAATTACCAGCCTGCATACTATGTGATGAAGCCCCTGTTAGATGAAAAAGGATGTTATCAAACTTCAGGATTGTTACAGAAAAAGGACTTTTTTGAGTTTGTTTATGACATCTTTTTAGGAATTAGATTTCATCATCAAAAAGAATAGAGTTTTTGCATAGTAGCGATCGCTTGCTCACGCCTGACACTGGGAAAGCGATCTAAAAACTCATCCAGTGAGTCACCCGCTTCTAGATAATCAAGCAAGGTTTTGATCGGCACACGAGTACCAGTAAAAACAGGGGTTCCTCCCAATATATTGGGGTCGCTATGAACAACACGTGATGTGGATGTCATATAGTTAGCTTGTCTGCAACAAACTACCTTCCGATCCTAGCTCTGGTTGTCTCAGAGGTTGTTTGAAAATCTGTTCGTATTCATAAAGGCTAACTAACCTGAAATCATTGCAAGAAGGGTTTAGCGTTTTTATGGCTTCTTCAATATCTACTCTGAAATCTAAGCGTTGAGTCATAAAATCTACATCGCTCTAAGAGGCTGTTTGAAAAGTCGGTTATGTTGTAAAAAAGCTCTCTCAGTATACGCTGTGAATAGATAGTAGACAGCACTGAAAGAGCAACATGAGTAAAGCATACCCCAGCAATCTCACCCGTGTTCAATATGAATTTCTGAGTAGACATAAAGCGATGCCTACAGCGGGCTACGCCAACGCCTGCAAAGCGATAGCGATGCCCAATGCCCCATTTCCAATATCCATAATTGAAAATCCTGCCAAACGATGTGAAGGTTTCAAACTCAGGGATGATGAGTAATTAGCAATTAAATTGACAAAATCACACTATAAAGAGTGATATTAAGCGATAAATAGCGCTTGTAAAGGACTAACGGGCATGATTAAATCTTGGATGGTGATTGGAGGTGTGGCTTTCTTGGTTGCTTTAGCCGCGAACGTGATTACGCCTAGCGATCGCCAATGGTTCAAGCGTTTACAACGACCGAGATGGCTAACTTTTGAGGGCGCAATTCCCATCATTTGGACTGTAATATTTATTTGCGGTGCTTGGTCGGCTTATATTGTCTGGGAAAAAGACCCAGGAAGCACCTCAACCTGGTTAATTATGGGTTTATATCTGCTATTAGAAATTGTTACCATTGCCTATACGCCTGTAATGTTTAAGCTTCGCAGTCTGAAAGTGGGCACAATTCTCGGTGGCACAGGTTTAATCATTAGTGCTTTATTGATACTTGCAGTCTTAGGGTTTTCTGGTTGGGCAGCCCTATTACTAGTTCCTTATTTACTCTGGAGTCCCATTGGTACTTATACCACTTGGCAGATGATCCGTCTCAATCCTCAAGATGCCTAAGAATCGCACCAGAGAATGATTAAACATCTAGCCTAAATTGTCACACTTGCAGTGTATGACTTGACAAAATACACAAAGCTTGAGTGCATTATGATTCCATCTTGGATAATAATTGGGGCTGTAACTTTCTTCATCGCCCTTGGGAGTTTCTTAATCACGCCGCGTGATGTTAAATGGTTTGCAAATTTAAGTCGCCCTCGCTGGCTAGTTTTTGAACCGCTGATTCCGTTCATCTGGACTGTGATTTTTATCAGTGGTACAGTTTCAGCTTATATTATCTGGGAAAAAAATCCCGGAAGCCCAATTACTTTGCTATTAATGGCTTTGTATCTCGTGGTAGAAATTATCACCGTCGCCTACATACCTCTAATGTTGAGATTTCGCAGTCTCAAAACCGGGGAAATTCTTGGACTAACGGGTTTGATTTTAGCGGTTGTCTTGGCAATCTGCGTTTTACCGATTTCTTTAATGGCGGCGCTGTTACTCCTTCCCTATCTAGTTTGGACTCCCATTGGTACTTACACCACCGACGAGTTAAGAGAGTTAAATCCTCAAGATGCATAACGCATCTATGTAAGCCGCCCATAACGTGCTGTGACAGGATTGGCTGGATTGGATTGATTATTCAGCCAAGCCCACATTTGATCGCCAACAGAAAAATGCCACCATTCTCTAGGATTGCGTTGAAAGCCAGCTTTTAACATTACATCTCGCAATAGCTGACGATGAGCATGATACTTTTGGGTTTCAGAGCGATCGCTATTGGCATAATAATCGGGATGCGATCGCTCTGACATCTCATCAATTGGCGAACCCATATTCACTATTTGCCCTGCATCATCTACCAACGTTACATCTACCGCCCCACCAGTACTGTGAGGAGGGGGAGTTTTTTCATCTAAACTTGGTGCAGCCCAAATTGCATAAACCGCTTCCCAAATCTCTTGGCGTTGGTTTGGGGATAATTCCACATCAGTTAATCCCCTATCCCGCACTGCTTGGGTGAAGCTGTAATCTACCATAAACTGCTGGACTGCGATCGGGCGATAAGCATCAAAAATTTGGATACGCCAGTTAGGATGCAGAAGATTAAGATAATTTTGCGCTTGGATCAAATTTTCAATGACGCTTTGACGGAGATAATAGGGAGAGCGATCGCCATAAGGCGCACCTAATTTTTCATAAGGATGGGGAGATTCCACCGCAAATAATTTTAGAGGAATCGCCATTAGCGGTTCACCACACTCGAAAATTGGGATTTGATGATAAGGCCTCATGTGAATAATTCGTAATACTTCGGCTACGCTCAGTACAAGTTCGTAATTCGTAATTATTACCTCATGCTGTGCATCAGGAATAATTTATTTTTGTACACTAATAAATTTACCTTTCTTGTACCTTAAATTACGAATTATTAAATGCTCAATCAAAACAAAACACCTTTATTAGATGCCTTAAAAGCTAATGCAGCAAGACCTCATGCGCCTTTTTACACCCCAGGACATAAACTAGGTGAGGGAATTTCTCAACCCTTGGCTGACTTACTTGGCAAAGCCGTCTTTCGCGCTGATTTAACCGAATTAGCAGATTTAGATAATCTCTTTGCACCCCAAGGCGTTATTCAAGAAGCCCAACAACTAGCGGCTGAAGCATTTGGCGCTTCGCAAACATGGTTTCTTGTAAATGGTTCTACCTGTGGGATTGAAGCGGCAATTTTGGCTACCTGTGGCACAGGCGATAAAATTATTCTGCCTCGCAATGTGCATTCTTCTGCGATCGCAGGTTTAATTCTCTCTGGTGCAATACCAATTTTTCTCAATCCCGAATACGATCCAGTTTTAGATATTGCCCATAGCATCACACCCAACGCTGTACAATCTGCACTCCAACAGCATCCAGACGCTAAAGCAGTGTTGGTAGTTTATCCAACATATTACGGTGTTTGTGGAGATTTGAGTGCGATCGCCAATATTACACATCAATATAATATCCCTCTACTCGTAGATGAAGCACACGGCGCACACTTTGCCTTTCATCCCGAATTACCAACATCAGCTTTAGCCGCAGGTGCAGATTTAACTGTACAATCCATCCATAAGATACTCGGTGCGATGACACAGGCATCGATGCTGCATATTCACGGTGATAGGATAGATGGCGATCGCATCAGTAAAGCTTTGCAGCTAGTACAATCTACCAGTCCTAGTTATTTACTTTTAGCTTCTTTAGATGCAGCGCGTCAGCAAATGGCACTCCACGGAAAAATGCTGATGTCTCGCACTCTGCAACTTGCTGAAGAAGCTAGAACCAGAATCAGTCAAATTTCTGGATTATCAGTTTTGGAAATGCCTCATTTGGGGGGATCTCCCGGCTTTGTAACTTTAGACAAAACGCGACTAACTGTCACTGTTTCTGGTTTAGGTTTAACCGGATTTGAAGCAGATGAAATTCTCGATGAAAAATTAGGTGTTACTGCTGAATTCGCCTCACTGCAACATCTCACCTTTATCATTAGTTTGGGCAACACTCCAGCCGATATTGAACAATTAGTGCAAGGTTTCACCACCATCGCCAAAGAATATCGCCGAAGCAACTTGACTGTTAAAAACCAGGTTTGGCTAAATCTAGACAGAACACTAGATTATGCTTTACAACTTTCTCCCCGTGAAGCTTTTTTTGCTGTCAGTGAAATACTACCTTTGACACAAACCAATAAACGCATCTGTGCTGAAATCGTTTGTCCCTATCCTCCAGGAATTCCTGTGTTAATGCCGGGAGAAGTCATCACCAAATCAGTCCTTGAATACCTACAACAAATCCAGGCTAGGGGGGGATTTATCAGCGGTTGCAATGACATTAGCCTCAAAACTTTGAAAGTTGTGAAATAACGTTATAACTATTGAATTCTTCTTCATAAAAGTTTAATTGATGAAGTCAATAGTAAATGTGCGGTTTTTCAGATGATTTAGGGAAAAATATATAGTAGTTCTACCAGTGTGAAACTTCAATAAAAATAGCTAGTAGACTAGTGCAATCTTTGATTTATACCCATAGGATCATCTTGATGATTCCTAAACTATAAGATGAAATCAAAAACCTATTATATTTGGGGGCAAATAGCAGCTCCGATTGTAGTCACTCTAGCGCTGGGTTTCTCAGCAAGAGCGAATGCAGTTGAGTTAGGCGCTGCCTCTGACTACAATGTATTTGTTTTGGGAGATATCTCTCAAAAATATACAGATATCGAAGGAAAAGTTGCTGCTGGCGGTAACATAAATTTCGTCGGCGGACTTGGAAGCAGACTTTCTGGCAATAGCGGCAACGTAGTAGTCGCTGGACAGAATTTAACTCTGAGTAACGGTCAAGTCTACCACGGTAATGCTGTCTATGGAGGCAGCGCCAATGTATCCAGCAATGTGGGATTTCCTCAAGGAACTCTCAGCCAGGGTAATCCCATTGACTTCAATGAAGCAGGGAAACAACTTCGAGGGTTATCTGAATATTTGGCAACCTTGACTCCTACTGGTAACACAACAGTTCAACCTTGGGGTGCTATTAACCTTAGTGGCAGTGGTACTGCTTTCAATGTTTTTAATCTTGCAGGCTCATCTGTCTCCAAGACAAACTATTTTGAAATAAAGGGGGACGCAAATTCAACTATCGTTGTCAATATCAGCGGTAAGGATGTGTCACTACAAAACTTTGGGTTTAATATCATTGGCGCAGATAAACAAAAAGTAATCTATAACTTTTATGAAGCGACAAACCTAACTGCCAGTAGCATTGGCATTCAAGGTAGTATTCTTGCGCCTTTGGCTAATTTCAATTTCAATAACGGTCAAATTAACGGCAATGTCGTGGTAGCTTCTTTGACAGGAAATGGTGAGTCTCACAACTATCTATTTAATGGCGATCTGCCAGATGTCCCAACGAAGTACTATAATCCGCCTAAGCCTCCCACTCGTAAGGTTCCAGAGCCTGCAAATCTTCCAGGTTTAGGATTAATTGCTGTAGTATTTGGTTTGTTTCGCTACAAACGCAATCAAACAACTTGTTTAGAATAATTAAAAATTTTTGGCAGCATAGCGCATGAAGCGAACTTATTTAGAGATTTTCGCTCATGCGCTATTTCCTTGCTCTCTACCTTCTACAATAAGGATAGACTTTATTGAGATTTGTATAGTTGGGGATCGGCTGTCATGGCTCCCGCCGTTTTAATTCAAAATCTGCAAAAACGTTACGGTACAGTGGTTGCTGTCCAGGATGTTTCCTTTCAGGTAGAACCAGGAGAAATTTTTGGTTTACTTGGCCCCAACGGTGCTGGGAAAACTACTACCTTGCGTGCTTTGTGTACGCTGACCACACCGGATGCAGGCATTATCGAAGTATCTGGCATCTCTGTGTTAGATAATCCCAGAGTGGCAAGACAACGACTAGGCTACGTAGCTCAGGAAGTCTCTATAGATAAGGTGTTGACCGGAAAAGAACTGCTGCAATTACAAGCAGCACTTTATCACCTTCCAGGCGCAGTAGCCAAACAGCGTATTGAAACGGTATTAGATTTACTCGGTTTGCAAGAATACGCTAACAAAAAGACAGGAACCTACTCAGGCGGTTTACGCAAGCGCCTAGACTTGGCTGCCGGGTTGCTCCATGCACCGGATGTTTTGGTGTTGGACGAGCCAACTGTGGGACTTGACATAGAAACTCGTTTTGTGGTATGGGATTTCCTGAGAAAATTACGCGCCTCTGGGACGACGGTAGTAATTACCAGCCATTATTTAGAAGAAATTGACGCTTTAGCCGATCGCGTGGCAATTATAGATCGCGGCGTTGTAATTGCAAGTGGTACACCTTCGCAATTGAAAGATCAAGTAGGGGGCGATCGCATCACCTTGCGAATCCGCGAGTTTTCCCCCATTGAGGAAGCTGAGAAAGCTAAAAACCTCCTGAAACCTTTGCCCTTTGTCCAAGAAGTCATCATTAACAGCGCTCAAGGTAATTCGCTCAACTTGGTAGTGACACCTCAGAATGATGTTCTTACTAACATACAGCAATCGCTGAATACCGCTGGCTTGCCCATATTTGGCATCGCCCAATCTCGCCCCAGCCTTGATGACGTTTATCTCGCTGCCACAGGACGCACCTTATTGGATGCAGAACTCGCAGCCGTCGCCACCCGCGATCCCAAAGCTGAAAAGAAGCAGAATATGAGATAGGTAGGGAGCAGGGGAGCAGGGGAGCAGTAGCAGTAAGTCTTTCCCCTCCGCACCTCTGCCTCTTGTGCCCAATCTAAAATCCAAAATCCAAAATCCAAAATTGCTATGAGTGTTACTCCTAAATCTGATATCAATTGGCAACCATTAGCATCGCCACAAGTAGATACTAATACTGCACCTAACTTTTTCGGTGAATTGGTACAAGAGACGTTGGCTTTAACTCGTCGCTTGTTTATTCAGTTGCAACGCCGTCCCTCATCTTTAGTCGCTGGAATTATTCAGCCAGTAATGTGGTTAGTGCTATTTGGTGCTTTGTTCCAAAATGCTCCCAAAGGTATATTTGGCAATACAACAAATTACGGTCAATTTTTGGCTGCTGGCATCATTGTGTTTACAGCCTTTGCTGGGGCGCTGAATGCTGGTTTACCTGTAATGTTTGACCGCGAATTCGGCTTTTTGAATCGTTTGCTGGTAGCACCGTTAGCATCACGATTTTCCATTGTTTTTGCCTCAGCCATCTTTATCATCAGCCAAAGTTTGTTACAAGCAGCTGTAATTGTAGCAGCAGCGGCGTTCTTGGGGGCTGGACTACCCGATGTAGCGGGTTTAAGTGCGATCGCTCTAATTGTTTTACTCTTAGCTTTGGGTGTAACAGCTATCTCTCTCGGTTTAGCTTTCGCTTTACCCGGCCACATTGAATTGATTGCAGTGATTTTCGTCACCAACCTCCCATTATTGTTTGCTAGTACAGCTTTAGCACCTCTATCCTTCATGCCTCAGTGGTTGCAGGTTGTAGCTACTCTAAATCCTCTCAGCTATGCGATCGAACCAATTCGCTATCTATATTTCCATAGTAATTGGGCACTAAGTAGTGTAGTTATGCAAGCTCCTTGGGGCGATGTTACCTTTGGGGGAGCATTGCTGGTGTTGTTTGGCTTTGCCCTAGTCGCCTTGCTAAGTATTCAACCCCAACTGCGGCGGACTCTGGCTTAAAAAGATAAAATAGATCAATTTTATTTAGGGTCAAAACCCATGAAAAAACCATTTTTACAAATTACTAGACTCTTTCTAGCTACGGCAGCAGGAATTAGCTTTGCTTCCTTGCTCATAGCTCAACCAAGTTCGGCTCAAGTCAGCAGCCCAGCGGATGCTTTCCCCAGCAATAGTACAACAGACCAAAATACCGATCCTTTCGCCCGTTCCAATTCAGACAATTTCAATATGTTTGATCTGATTCATCGGGCAAATTTCGGGACTCTCAACTGGGATTCTAACCAACAGAACGAAGAACTAAACTCAGCAGCAGCAGCCTTTAAAGCAAGGCAACAAAAACTAATTCAAGGTCAACAACAGCAACCAACCCTCAGTTTGCCAACAGTTACACAACCATCAGTTACGCCGCCATTGGTGACACCACCATCAGGTAACTGAATCAAACAAAGAACCCCAAGCCTCTAGAGGCTTGGGGCTAAGACCATTTAAAAAATCCTGAATTATCAGATCAGCCCAAGTGCAGCTAAAACATCGCTAGCATGGGTGGTGGTATTTACAGCACTGTCAACATGGGTAATTTTGCCACTGGGGTCAATTACGTAGGTGACGCGCTTGGCATAACCGCCGCCATCCACATCGAAAGCTTTGATTAGGGATTTGTCGCTGTCAGCCAGTAGGGGAAAATTCAAATTATATTTTTGAGTGAATGCCTGATGGGAGACTTCATCATCTGCACTGACTCCCAAAATTACAATATCTTTACCTTGATATTGAGACTGGGCATCCCGAAAACTACAGGCTTGTTTGGTGCAGCCTGGCGTGTCATCTTTGGGGTAAAAATACAAAACAACCGTCTTTCCGGCAAAATCAGATAACGAGACTGTATTGCCGTTTGTATCTTTGGCGGTAAATGCAGGTGCATCCGTACCAACTGCTAGAGGCATAATTAACCTTTCCTGTTTCAGATTGTTGATGCACTTGAAATTTTACATTAATTTATAATGTTTAAATATAATTACTAAAAAATAGGATAAATACACTTTAGGTAACTAATTTTGGTTTAATGGGGTATTTGGTACAAGAAAAAATATATTCTTAAATTAATCTTTGTTAGAAGAAAAATTTCTACCAATACACAATGGCTGCTGTTGATTCCCAAAACCCAAATATTTTTGTCTATCCTCAAAGCACAGTAGAAAGAGCCGAGCGATCGCTAGTGTGTTCGCCTTTTAATGTATCTTTATTTGAAGTGATGGCCCACCAGAGTGTATCAGTAACTGCGATCGCTCTGGAAAATGGACTCAAGCAGGGTTATACTAAACGCCCTTTATCAGAATTAGCCTGTGATGACGCTTTGGGCTGGTTGATTCAAGTAGGTGTATTGCGCCGAGAAGTCGATGGTCAGGGAATTACAGATAGTTTTCGTCTCACTCCCTTGGGACGCCAGTTAGTGGAACAATACCAGGGTAAAAATTGGCGTACTCCTTCATGGCGCGATCGTTTCTATGATGCTGTGATTCGTTGGTTACGGATACCTTTTTAGAATAAAAAATCCAAGAGTTAGGATTAGGGAATCAAAGGGAACAATATACACGGAAACATCATATCTATTCATGAAGTCTTTACCATAACCATCCAACTGCAATTTGTGATGGTTATAGTGGGCATTGGGCACTTGTACTGAGCGTAGTCGAAGTATTGGGCATTGGGCATTGGGCATTGGGCATGGGGCATTGGGCATTGGGCATTGGGCATGGGGCATTGGGCATTGGGCATTGGGCATGGGGAAAGGGAAAGGGGTAAGGGGAAAAGGGGAAAGATTAAATTTATTCCTTTTCCCTTTAACCTTTAACCTTTTCCCCTGCTCCCCCGCTTTTCCACTCCCCCTGCTCCCTTGTTGTTCGCTCCTAAAAATTAACTCTGTATCTTGAAAAACTAAGTGATAGCAACTATGAAATCAATTATGGTAGTGGGGACAACATCCCATGCAGGGAAATCACTTTTAACTACAGCTATTTGTCGCATTCTGTCGCGGCGTGGTTGGCGAGTGGCTCCCTTTAAAGGTCAAAATATGGCTTTAAATGCTTATGTCACTGCCAGTGGTGGAGAAATTGGCTACGCTCAAGCAGTGCAAGCTTGGGCGGCGGGAGTCGTGCCTTGGGTAGAAATGAACCCAATTTTACTCAAACCTCAAGGGGATATGACTTCCCAAGTAATTATTAAAGGTAGGTCTGTAGGTAAAGTCAGTGCCTCAGATTACTACGAGCAATATTTTGAACTGGGGTGGCGGACAATTGAAGAATCGCTACAGCATTTAGGAACAGAATTTGACATGGTGGTTTGTGAAGGTGCTGGTAGTCCAGCAGAGATTAACCTCAAGCACCGCGACTTAACTAATATGCGGGTAGCAAAACATTTAAATGCACCAACCATGTTAGTAGTTGATATTGATCGGGGTGGTGCTTTTGCCCATGTGGTAGGCACTCTAGAGTTATTAGAACCGGATGAACGCGCCTTAATTAAGGGTATAGTAATTAACAAGTTTCGAGGACAGCGATCGCTATTAGATCCAGGGATAAAATGGTTAGAAGAACGCACAGGTATCCCCGTTATCGGTGTTATACCTTACTTGCAAGAAATGTTTCCAGCAGAGGATTCCCTTGACTTACTAGAACGTCAATCGTCGTCGAGTAAAGCGCAAACTGACCTCAACATTGCCGTCATCCGCTTACCAAGAATTGCCAATTTCACCGACTTTGACCCACTAGAATCAGAAAGTACAGTTTCAATCAAGTACTTAAGTCCGAAGCAAGATTTGGGACATCCTGATGCCGTGATTATCCCAGGTACAAAGACCACAATTGCTGACTTGCTACTGCTGCAAAAAAGCGGTATGGCAGAAGCGATCCAAAACTACGCTGCTTCTGGGGGAACAGTTTTAGGTATCTGCGGTGGCTATCAAATGCTCGGTCAAATCATCGCCGATCCAGAAGGGATAGAGGGACAAGCTGGCAGATTTCAAGGGTTAAATCTTTTACCAATCAGAACTGTAATTACAGGACAAAAAATCGCCCGCCAGCGCCAAGTTAGCTCAAATTATCCCCAACAAGGTTTACCAGTTAATGGCTTTGAAATCCACCAAGGGCGATCGCGCATTGAACAGCAAGGTATAGATCCCCAATCCTACCATGCCCTATTTGACGATATTAATTTAGGGTTAGTAGATAGTTGTCAATCAGTGTGGGGAAGTTACCTGCACGGGCTTTTTGACAATGGGCCTTGGCGACGCGCTTGGTTAAATCGCCTCCGTCAACAGCGGGGTTTAAAATCTTTGCCCACCGGTGTTGCTAACTATCGAGAACAGCGAGAGCAGATTTTGGACTCTCTAGCCATTGAAGTTGAAAGCCATTTGGACTTAAGTCTGTTTTTGTCTTAAGCTAAAATTCGTTGAAATGTCATTAGTCATTGGTCACTTGTACAGAGTTTCGACTGCGCTCAACTACCGCGTAGTCGTTGGCGTGGTCACTGAGCGTAGTCGTTCGCGGAGCGTCTCGTAGAGAAGTGCAGCCTCTCGTAGAGAAGTATTGGTCATTTGCAAAGGACAAAGGACAACTGACAAATGACAACTCTATTAAATGCGTAATATTGATGATTGTTCGTGTCCGTTTTTTACCAGATGATGTCACAGTAGATGCCGAAGTGGGAGAAGCCCTCTTAGATGTAGCAGACCGGGCTGGGGTATTTATTCCCACCGGTTGTCTCATGGGATCTTGTCACGCTTGCACCGTCGAATTAGAGGATGGAGAGATTGTTCGCGCTTGTATCACCGGAGTACCGCCACGCGAGGAATTGACGATTAATTTGTTTAGCGACCCAACTTGGTAATGTCAGTCCTGGTTATTTGACAAGGACTAGTATAGTAAAACAAGTCAATGCATAAACAAAAATCTAATCAATGATTAGATTCTTTTGGATAGACAGCAAGGAATATTTAAACCATTGTTTTTTACTGTGGCGATCGCATTTTTTAATAAAATTAATGCCAAAGAAAATCCGGGAACTGAAGCAAATGCTTTCCCAAGTAGGTTTTACAGAAGTCCCAGGAAAAGGAAGTCATACTAACTGGGTGCATCCCCTATATAGTGGAAAAATCACGATTTCAGGCAAAGACGGAGCAGATGCTAAACGCTACCAAGAGAAGGAAGTTAAACAGGCAATTGAGGAAGTAGAAGGGACAGAAAAAGATGAGTAAGCTTAAGTACCAAATGATTATTCAGTGGTCTGATGAAGATGATTGCTTCTTAGTAGGATTCCCTGATTTTCCAGGACAACGCTGGCGGACTCATGGAGATACTTACGAGTTAGCTGTGGCAAATGGGATTGAAGCCTTAGAGTCTCTAATTATTGCTTATGAAGCTACAGGTGATTCACTTCCAGAACCAACAGTAAGTAGAGTGTGTTAAGGCGATTGAGTAGGTGGTAACTAATGCTGCACAATTTGCGCGATCGCAGGTTATTTTGGTTAGTTTAAATAGTATTTTAACGTATTATTACTGATTTTTTACAATTAGAGAATTTTTATAGTTAAGGACTAGGAATATTATCGTCACAACAGGCAATAGTTAATATGTCAAATCAAATATTTGAAAGGATTATAAGTAGATTTTCCAAAATTATTTTATACATTATTACAGTTATTTTGTATTTAAAAAATTTGTCTAGTTTAGTTAATAAGAAGCTTGCTGTAAAAGAAGATTTTCGCTTAAGTCAAAAAGGAATAGATTGGCTGGAAGAATGGAATACTGAAGCAGAAATAGCTAGCAGTATTTCTCAAATCGCTCAAAAAGCTGTTGAAATATTAGTCAATGTCCCAGGTATGACTCAAGCCCACAGCAGAGATTTCAGGAGAGCAACACCTATTTTTACTCTTAAAGATGGTACTGTAATTAAAATTTTTATTAATCCAGCTAACGTCAAGCATATCTTTTTAGCTGACAGCAATAACAAAATGCTTTTTGGTGGTTATGTAGGTTGGATTGACACAAAAGGATTGAATCAAGCTATAGAAAAGATAAAGCACTCTCTAACTTCTACTTCGTAATAAAGATACGCAATTAAAAAATCCATATTTTCCCTTCAGACAGCAAGAAACTTTGACACCCTTGTTTCCTACTGCCTGGTTTTGCTATCTATATCAATTAGCTTTAACATTCAGCGCGTATTCTTTAAACCTTTCCAAATCAGCTTGAATCGTTGATTCAACTATCCGCCCCAAAAACAAGTTATCCATAATTTTGCCAAGAATGCCGGGGATAGCATAAGAAATAGTCATTTTAACAATACTACTATTGTGGCGATCGTAAAAGCGAATCGCTCCCTGATTCGGCAAACCATCAACCGATTCCCATTGGATAATTTGGTTAGGAATAACTTTGAGAATTCGGGATTGCCAAGAAAATTCTAGACTGCCAGTTTTTAATTTCCAAAGAGATATATCTGGATTATCTGGCGGAATTTTCACTGAATCAATCCACTTCATCCACCGGGGCATTTGCTCCAAATCAGACCAGAGACTCCATACTAAATCTATGGGAGCCTCTACTTCTACCTGCACAGTATGCTCTAACCAATCTGACATCTCTACTTCTTCCTTTGCGCCCTTTGCGCCCTTTGCGGTTGGTTATTTCTTCAAACTCTCCAAAATCACTTTTGCCGCCCGTCGTCCAGAAATAGTAGCACCTTCCATGCTGTCGATGTAGTCTTGCTGAGTATAACTGCCGGCAAGGAAGAAATTATCTACTGGTGTTTTTTGGTTAGGACGATACGCATCCATCCCTGGCGCTTCTCGGTAGAGAGACTGAGCAAGCTTTACAACACTGTACCAAGTCATATTTAGCTCCCGCGACGAGGGAAACAGTTCATGAACTTGCTTGAGAACATGTTGTGCGATCGCTTCATTACTTTGTCCAATAAACGGATCTCCCGGTGTCAGCACTAGCTGTAACAAAGACCCCTGTCCTGGGCGATAATAATCAGCAGGGCTAGTCAACGCTAAATCGGCAAAACAAGAAAAGTCAGCATCGGCTGTGTAAAGTAAATTATCGATTCCAGCCGCATGATTTAGCTGTTTACGTTGCTCTCCATCGTTCAGTTCTGTTACCCAACCATCAAAGCGTAACTGCACTGTAGCCACTGGCACTGCATCGAGTTTGTAAATATTGTCAAATTCTGACCACTTACGCCACTCGTGGGGTAGAATGCGTTGAATTCCTGGAACATCACAGGCAAAAACGTAAGCATCAGCGGTGATAGTTTCTACTGCATCACCTTGCGCAACTACTATACCAGTGACACGGGTTTGTTTGGCTGACTCAGTAAACTGAATTTCCCGAACTTGTCGGCGCGTGTAAATTTTGGTGCCTCTAGCTTCCAGATATTCCAGAATCGGCTTGTGTAAATATTCAGATGGAGAACCTTCCAGCATTCGTAAAACTGAAGCTTCAGTTCTAACTGCAAATAGCTGGAATATGGTTAACATACAACGGGCAGACATATTTTCGCAATCAATAAATCCCAATGCGTAAGCAATCGGGTTCCACATCCGCTTGATGCTGCCATTACTTCCACCATGACTGCGGAACCAATCAGCAAAGCTAACTTTATCTAAATTGCGGATAGTTTTCATCGCCCCATCAAAGTCTACCAATCCGCGAACTACCGGACTAGTACCCAAAGCGATCGCATTTTGCAATTTATCCTGCAACGATAGTTGGGAAGTAGTGAAAAATGCCTTTAACCCATTGAAAGGCGCACCTGTAATAAAACGAAAATCTAAAGCACCAGTGCGCCCACCTTTATTAATAAAAGTGTGGGTATGTTCCTTGAGGCGTAAGTTTTCTAACACCCCCACTTTTTTCATTAAGTCAAATAGTTGGTAGTAGCACCCGAAAAATACATGCAACCCCATTTCTAGATGGTTGCCATCTCCATCAACCCAACTGCCAACTTTACCACCGACAAACGGACGAGACTCAAAAATCTCTATTTCACAACCAGCATCAGCTAAATCTACTGCGGTTGCTAGCCCAGCCAGTCCCGCACCTACGATTGCAACACGCATTCCGTCGTTCCTTTTCAGTTTCTTTACAGATTGTAACTGGGTTGGTGTCGGAATTTGCTACTTAATATCAACTCTAGCAGCATATTAAGGCTTGCCAATATCGATATTAAAACTTCTTTGATTACTTTTTTTAGTCCCGGTAAATGACCAGACGCGATAAAAACGCGTCTGTATCATCTAGACAAACTTTTGTCCATAGCGACGGACTCTCAAAAGTATCAGAGATATTTTTTTGTTGGCAAAGCTGTTTTCTGGATAATGTTGTGAAATTAACTTCTTAGTTGTTTGCATCTTTGTTGTCGTCGGAGACAGGCAAACTTCTAATCAGTTCACGAATTACGTCAGTTGCAGGTCTACCTGTTTGTTGGCAATATTTTTCTAGTTTTTCCGCTTCCTGCGTTGCGAGATTAACTGTTATGCGTTTAACTGCCCATTTTTTATTTGTCATTATCATGCTATCTGCTGTATATTTAGCTGGTCGAAAGAGTCTAAATTAATGAGGGAACCGATAAGGTTATCAGAGTTTGTCTCAGGAAACAAGTAATACCATTAATATTAAAAATGTTTGTTTTGGCAAAGGATTGATCATTTTCTAAAAAAATCAAAATACTACACTTTATTTGTTACTATTGTGACAGCATAAATAGCACATAGTTGCTTTTGAAGATAATAACCCTACTAACAGCATGAGTAAAGCCTGACAATGAAATTTTATAAAGGAATTCGAGATACCTACTATTGACTCAATGAAGATTTCCAAAGTTATTCTCCATTGAAAGCATTTGACCTTCTCTCTTAACTAAGTTTGCCAAACTCACTTGGAGAGAATATCTGCTAGAACCCCAAAAAATAAAGCTTCAGAATCATTATCATGCTGAAATACTGGTTGACAGGCGGTTTAGAGTGATGTGTATAGAGCGTGAATAGTGACTTAGAAAGTAGGCAAATCAGCGATCACTTTAAAACAAACACCCATATGTAACCAGACTGCAACCAATAACTTAAGAGCTACTTGAACTGTTATGAATTTTGGCTTACTTCGATCAAGCTGATTGCTTTTCACTGCCAATACAGTAGCCAGAAAAAAAGGGAACAACGCTCAGTCTACTGAGTGTAAATTGCCAAGTATCTTGGTAAATTTTGACAGCAATATCTGTAATTTCACACAGACAAATTAATCCAGAATATATGTGATGTTACTTGACTGTTGCCGATAATAATATTTTAGTTTTGTTTCATACTTTTACAATAAATTATCCTCAGAATGCAATGAAGTATTGCATACTTTTTATCTTCTTTCTAGCGATATAGCTTGCTTGAAAATCAGCAGTTTTTTGCGATTTTTCGTCTTCATCTATCTGGAGGTTATATAAATCATTTTTAGCCAAGTAGGGCGTTATAAGTTTTACATAAGACATTTTCCTCATATCTAAGTCCAGATATAAATTACTGCCAATAAAATTTTTATTACGACTATTTTTATCTGGTAAGTATACCCATATAAATAATCGTATCTTTTAAATTTTTCGGCATTGTGTTTATTATAGCTATTATTTACGCACTTTAAATAATCTTCATTTAGACACTAATAAAGCTATTTTTCCTCCTTTATAAAAAAATTACAAAGAAAAACATATGTATCTGAACTTTTGCTTAATGATATTGATATATAACAGGATGCTAAACTCAAAAACTTGTTAAAAAAAAGATTCCAATATCTAAGTGCATCAGTTAGCTTTGATTCAAGCAGTCTTTGTAGATAAAATTTTATTTTTTTGTCGTTATTTATACCTAAAATATTTAGATAAAATAACTAGAAAACTATGAAAATACAGGTACTTCATGAAATTTAGGTAAAGTTAGCTTCTCAAGATTGGTCGCGTATTAGTATTGACATATACATGAATATTCATTACAAAGTGCCGCACCCTGATAGGTACGCAGATTGCAAAGACTGAGTGGAGCCGGAAGCACTCTGCCTCTACTTAAAAGACTGCCTACAAGGGATGGGGTATATACCAATATGGTTTTGTTAAGGGTTATTGTTGTAAACGATTGGTTTTTCAAGACGCGATAAATCACGCCTCTACATCTGGGTTTTGTTGCTCATTCTGAACTTTATTTGGGGTATATACAAAAGTGAAAACCCTGAGTCCTGTTTACTTCCCTGAAACAGTTACTCCTTAATTCAGAATTCTGAATTAAGGAGTAAAACACTCTTTATATCTGGGTAACAGACTTAGCTTGTGTAACTCACCAACTGGAAATCTGCTGTCAATGATGCGTTCTAACTTCAATCCCCAGGTTTTGCTATGGGGTAAGATAGTATCTCAGCATTGGTGAATTAACACTCCGTTGGTAAAGAGAAGGAGGGTAAACGTTAAAAGGCAAAGCCTTCCCTTTTTTGCTCTCAAATGCAGTTTTAATCAATCAAATACACATCAACTTAATTACTCATGCCGATAATTTGAGATTGAGGATTGCGGCAATTCATACAATTATTCAAATTTCAGTTGGGGCATAAGTTGGAGAGTGCCAATACCTAAATCTTTAGGTGAAAGCGATCGCCCTTCAAACAAAGCCATCATATCTCGTAACTGAGGATTGCCACGGGAGGCTCCTGTTAGTCCTTTGGCAATGATTAAGCCACAGTATCCCTGAGTATTTTTACACCGCTGATTCCATTTTTTTCGGGCTTCGACATGAATCGGATCTTCATCTAAAAATTCACCGAATAGGAACAATTCGCCATTTTGAGTTTGCAATAAACCCAGGTCGTAGCGATCGCCATCAAAAGGATCGGCACCTGGATTAAAGCAAATTGCTCTCAATCCGCCTGCTGCTTCAATTCTTTCAATTACAGTCTTCGCCTTGGGCCGAGAAGTTTGAATTAAAATCACCGGCAAACCATCACCCACTTGTTCGATTTCACTAGCCTGGTAGTAGCTGACCCCCTTTCGTAGAGAATCCAATATTTCCCAAGACACTACACCTAAGCTGAGGAAGGAATCTTCTGGTATCAAGTCATCTCGCAATGATTGGAAATCAAGGTTGTCAATCTCCTCATCATCAATACCAAAGCCTGCCATTTCCTCTAATTCTGCTGCTAACTGCGGCATGGTAGAGACTGTTACAGGCACTGATTTAGTTGATTCTTCCGACTGCGGTAGAGAAATGCGATAGCGACGGCCCAGAGTAGGGAAGATATCCTCATGAAGTTGGCGACGGTGATCCCGAATAAAGCGGCTCAGGCTTTCGATCGCAACCAACATTACCAATGCCTCTTCGTCATACAAAACAGACCGTAGTCCTTCTAAGGGGTGGATATTACCAAAAGTCGGGTCAATTTCTGATAATGGCAGATCCGCCAAATCATCTTCTTCATCGTCATCTTCATCGGTTTCGTCAACGCTCTCAAAAGTGAGAAACAAGCAATCTTGCTTGAGGAACGCTTCTTCTAGATGCTCAGTTGATTCTTCATCCGTTAAAACTGCGGCGCGAAACTGTTTTAAAGACTCTTCTGAGCGATAAAACAAAATCCCATACTCCATTCCCAGCATTCCCATAACTGAGGCGTAGAGTGTGCCAACATCCCACTTATTAATCTCGATTGACAAAATTTGCTGTTCTTGCAAAAATTCCCAAGGTGCTGCTTGCCAAATTGCAAATGCTTTCTCTCGCAAGATTTGTGCATACTGCGGGGGTAAGTCGGGGGTTTGACTATCGAGGATGTCGGCGAATCCACGAAATAGTTCGTCAATTAAAGGCAGTTCTGGTGCATAGTCAATGGCGATATCCAAATCTTGCAGTACTCCCCGCAGATAAAATTGGATCTCGCGGTCTTTGACTACAATTCTTTGGGGTCTAGCAGGCCTTGCTGGACTTTGAGGATGCTCCATTGCTTGCATTAAGGTGCGAACTATTGCTTCTGGCCCAATATCTGAAGCTACCACGTCCATTCCTCGAACAACACCTTGGGAGTAATCTACCCAAAGAATGCATTCTCCCTTTGCATCTGAGTCGGACAGATGGTTTGGTGATGACAACGGACGGCGATCGCCCTCCCATACAGAAGGAATTTGAGTTAATTTCTTCAACCGACGACTGGTAGAGCGATTAAAACTTGTCATAGAGATCAAAAGAAGCAATTTGGAACTAAACTTTGGGGGCTAGCTAGCCTCGGATTAAATTTTTATGGCTGCACCTGAAGGGTGGTTGCTTCTGTTGCTGCCGTAAGGCTTAAATTTTAAGAATACCGAATGTATAAACACATTGAGTCTCTAATTCTAGAATAAAAATCTTTGGCTACTTTTGACGGAGTGTTTACAATTTGGTATCTAGCAACATCTAAGCCGCTAGAATGAATACAAAAACACTTAACGAGCAACCCAGAAGCATTACAAGCCGATATAGGGTAACGCTTATACTAATTAAGGAGTTGAAAAGCAGATGACACAAGCAATTCAGCCTCAACAACGCGGAATTCTGTTGAGCGAAGCCGCATTGCACCAGGTAAAATCCCTCCGGGACAAGCAAGGCACAGACTTCTGCTTACGGGTAGGAGTGCGTCAGGGTGGCTGTTCTGGGATGTCTTACATGATGGATTTTGAAGATACCAGCAAAATCACCCCTGATGATGAAGTTTTTGACTATGACGGCTTTAAAATTGTCAGCGATCGCAAGAGTTTGTTATATCTCTACGGTTTAATGCTCGATTACAGCGATGCCATGATTGGCGGTGGTTTCCAATTTACTAACCCCAATGCTAATCAAACTTGTGGTTGCGGCAAGTCATTTGGGGTGTAATATTGTCAGTTGTCCTTTGTCATTTGTCTTTTGCAAATGACCAATACTTCGACTACGCTCAGTACAAGTGGCTAATGACCAATGACTAATGACCAATGACTAATACAGTTGAATCCCTGTTTGATACAGGTTTAGAACGCTATAAAGCAGGAGAATCAGCAGAATCTTTAATCCCTGTATTTAAAGAAGTGTGCGATCGCGCTCCTAAAACTAGTGCTGCTTGGGTTTGTTTAGCATGGTTGTATCTACTCGACAACAAACCCAATTTGGCTTACAAAGCTGGACAGAAGGCAGTCAAGTTAAATCCCCAAGATCCCCAGGCTAGAATCAATCTCGCCTTAGCAATGCTGGAAACAAAGCAAAAAGGTTTGCGGGAACACATTGACATAGCACAGCAGTTGATATTTGTCAATGAAGAATGGAGCGATGAAATAAAAAATAGTATTGAGGACGGTTTAAGTAGAAAACCAGATTGGCAGAGTTTAACAAAAGTCAAAAATTGGCTGTTTGAAAAGTAAAAGATGGGGAGTGGGGAGTAAGAATTTTAGATTTGAGATTTTGGATTTTAGATTGAAATTTAATCCAAAATCTTAAATCCAAAATTGAATTGCCCCATTCCCAATTTCCCATTCCCCAATCCAATCATGAAAGATAAATTGTTAAATTGGCTAAACATGGTTTTAGTCGCCGATGTTTTTTTGGTTTTGTTTGGTTTTGGCTGGTTAGCGATCGCTGCGATCGGTGATGCCGCTGGAGTAAACTTGGGTTTAGATTTGTGGCATCAACTGTGGCAACCCTTGTTTAACCCCGCAATTGGCATTCTCATGGGCGGTGCAATTCTCAGCGGTATTATCAGTTGGGTTTCCAAAAAATTTCTTTCTAGTCAATAGTCAAAGAATAAGGCATGGGGCAATTCAATTTTGGATTTTGGATTTGAGATTTTGGATTAAATTTCGATCTAAAATCCAAAATCTAAAATTCTTGCTCCGCACTCCCTTTGAATCTATGTAAGAATTTGTGTTAATGCCGGTTGCAAATTAGGATATTTGTACTCAAAGCCTGTTTGCACAGTGCGTTTTGGGATAACTTGCTGACCTTCTAAAACTACTATAGCCCCGTCTCCTAAAAGAGCTTCGATCGCAAAAGCAGGAACAGGCAACCAAGAAGGTCGATTCATCACTTGTCCCAAAGCTTGGCTTAAATCTGCCATCCGAACTGGGTTAGGGGCAGTGGCATTATATACACCTTCTATTTCCGGTTTAGTTAAAGCTTGCAAAATCAGGTTAACTAAATCGTCTACGTGAATCCATGAGAACCACTGCCGACCACTGCCAATAGGCCCGCCAGCAAAGAGTTTGAAAGGCGGAATCATTTTACCTAAAGCACCACCATTGCCCAGAACAATTCCAAAACGCAGAATTACCAGTCGCACACCAGCATCTTTTACTTTTCTCGCTTCAGCTTCCCAGGCTTGGCAGACTTGGGCAAGAAAATCGTTACCAGATAGACTGGTTTCATCAAAGGTAGCCGTTTCACTGGTGCCGTAGTAGCCAATAGCTGAAGCGTTAATTAACACTGATGGTTGAGGATTAGCGTTGGCTATTGCTTCAACTATTTTTTGTGTACCTAACTTTCGGCTATTGAGGATTTCTTGTTTCCGTTCTGGTGTCCAGCGTCCTTCACCAATAGGTTCTCCTGCCAAATTAACTACGCCATCACAACTAGCGATGACACCTTGCCAAGAACCAGATGCATTTGGTGTATAGGCAACAATTTCTACATTAGGGAAAGCCTCAGAGGGAAAAACCTTTTGAGCAAAAGTGGTATTCCGAGTTAATACTACTGTTTTATGACCTTCCCCGTGTAATCGTTGTACCAAACGACTACCGACAAATCCTGTTGCCCCAGTAATTGCGACTTTCATTTTCTACCTCAGCCAAACCTTTATTGTAAAGTTTTTGATCAAACTTTCAGCTTACCAAAGAAGTCAGAGGGCAGGAGGCAGGAGGTCACTGAGCGTAGTCGAAGTGTCCTGCCTCTTCGTTGACTGTATATCTGTACCTGCTCTGAAAAACTTTGATTTTTTAATGACTTTATATTTAGATACTTCGGTATTATAGGATGGACGGAGTGTTGCAAGGCTTGGGGCTATTATGGCTCGCTATACCTGTTCATTTATTGTTTCTGTTCCTAGTGACCATCTGTTGCCGTTACTTGTAGAACTTCTACAGGACTGTCAGTTGGATATTCAATATCACACAGCCGAATATATTATCGGTCGTGAGGTTCCTGGAAATGTTCCTTTTCCTAAATTAATAACAGTAGAAGTACTGATTGATAAATCAAAATCTACTGAAACGGAAACTCGCATGAGTATTGTGATTAAAAATGAAGAACTACCAATTCACCTAGATAATTACTGCCGACAAATGTTTGAGTTAATCAAGCAATCTATTGAAAGTAGCCGTCATTGGCATTTGATTGAAAGTATTGCAGGATAAGCTTTGGTGATTGAATTGATACTCCCACGGCTTGAAGCTGTGGAAGTGTCAGACTGTAATTGGTAGTTATAATTCACTCGCTTACTCCTCTAAATCCTCGGCCATCCCGGGGTTTATTAGTGTAATATCATACTCACTCGAATCTGTTTGTCCTAAACGCTGAGTATTTCTTAAAAGGTAATAAATGGCACGTACTTGAGGCCCAAAAACGATCTCGTCTTCATTTCTGAGATCGTGGGCTGGTATCTTGCGTCCATTAATCATCAAACCATTAGAACTAGGCTTACCTTTGGCATCGCCATCTACAATCCGGTAATAGTAGCTATGACTATTATGCTCTCGTGGCAATCTCACTAATGTGGCATGGCGGCGGGAGACAAACTGCGACATTAAACGGATATTACATTCGCGGTCTCTACCAATAGAGTAGACGGGGTGCTCCAGAGAAAATTCTTTGCGACCTTGATCGTCTTCAATAATTAGTAGATGGTTTTCATTAGTTTCTGCTGCCATTGACAAATCGGTGGAACTGTAATTGATTAAGATTTGTTTAGTATCGTATCTTGCCATTTTCGCGCACCATCACTCTGTGGTGCTAATCTAAATAAGCTTTAAAATTGCATAATACCTTGAAAGAGTAGAACATGGCCGTTCTACTCCAGTAGCTATGATAGCTTTGGTAAGTGTCTTAATCTGAAGACTGACTCCTGAATTGTGTTTTGATAACCAAGATTTGTGCTGGCAAATTGGACTTGTAAAGGAGTTTTCTACGGGCGATGAGCGAATCGCCGTAATAATATTGAGTTGGTGACGACGCTAACAGAGCTAAAAGCCATTAATGCAGCAGCACCAGATGGGTTAAGCACAAAACCCAGACTAGGGAATAAAACACCTGCTGCTAAAGGAATGCCAAGTGTATTATATGCAAAAGCCCAGAATAAATTTTGGCGGATTTTGTTGAAAGTGGCCCGACTAAGCTGAATAGATTCGACGACATCGTTTAGGCGATCGCGCATTAAAATAATTTCAGCAGTTTCCATCGCCACATCTGTCCCGGAGTGTAAAGCAATTCCTACATCAGCTTGGGATAAAGCTGGAGCATCGTTGATTCCATCTCCTACCATTGCGACTACCGAGTGCTGAGTTAGGAGTGGGGAGTTAGGAGTTAAGAGTGAGGAGTTAGGAGTTTTCTTTGCCCCCTTGTCTCCTTGTCCCCCTTGTCCCCTTGTCCCTTCTAACTGGAGAGACTGTATTGCCGCCGCTTTTTTAGCTGGGGGAACACCTGCTATTACATCAGCGCTATCTAATCCTAGTTGTTTGGCTATGGCACTAGCTGCTTCTAGGCGATCGCCACTGAGCAACATTACCCGTAAGCCCATTTGACGCAACTTATCTACAGTGGATCGAGCATCCGATCTGAGGGTATCAGAAACACCAATTAGTCCGGCTAAAGTTCCGCCAATTGCTACACAAACGACTGTTTTACCATCTGTTGCTAAATCCTGTGCTACCTGTTGTGTGGTTTCGTTAATTGCAATGCCGTGCCAACTCAACCATTCCCAGTTACCCAACAATACAACTGTGCCCTCTACCACAGCAGATACCCCTAGCCCTGGTTCCGTGTGAAAGTCTACAGCCTCTGGAATCGATAACTGTTGCCGTTGTGCCTCTTGCTGAATCGCTTTTGCTAGGGGATGGTGAGTACCGCTTTCTACGGCTGCTGCTAGTTGAATTAGGGAGTAGGGTTGACTACTCCCTATTGCGCACTCGCCATTCCCCATTTCCTCAATTAACAGACAATCTGTGACAATGGGATTACCTGTGGTGAGAGTGCCAGTTTTATCAAATACTACGGTGTTTAACTGGTGTACTCTTTCTAAAACGTCGCCACCTTTGATTAACAAACCTCGTTCTGCGCCCATAGCAGTTCCCACGAGAATGGCTGTTGGTGTGGCAAGTCCCAAAGCACAGGGACAGGCGACTACCATAACTGCGATCGCTAGTTTTAAACTAATTAATAAGGGAGAGGAATGGGCGTTATGTGTAGCGTGGTTCATCATTTCCATACCACCAGACATGGTGATATCAGTCCAGATGTGAGTACCGAAAAAGTACCAAAATCCAAATGTTAAGACAGATGCCGTCAACACACCGTAGGTAAAGTAACCAGCTACTGTATCTGCTAATTTCTGTACTGGTGCTTTCCGAGTTTGTGCAGCTTCTACTAGGGCGACAATTTGAGCTAGAGTTGTATCACTTCCAATCCGGGTTGCCCGAATAGCGATCGCTCCTGACTGGTTTAGTGTCCCCCCTGTCACCATATCTCCTGGTTTTTTGATTACTGGTACTGATTCCCCAGTCAACATGGATTCATCAACCGTTGTTTGACCAACCACCACTTCACCATCAACGGGGATTTTATCGCCTGGTAGCACTTGTAAGCATTCACCGACACGCACTTGTTCAGCAGGAATCTCAACACTAGAAGAACCCATTCCGGCTTTTTCTGGGTTGGCGATTAATCGCGCTAAGAGTGGCTGGAGTGCTAGTAATTTCCTAAATGCAGCCGCCGCGCGACCTCTAGCTTGTTGCTCTAATGTCCTTCCTAAGAGAATAAAGCCCAGCATCATTACTGGCTCGTCAAAGAAGCATTCCCAACCCAATTGGGGAAAAAGCAACGCTACTAAACTTGCAATGTAGGCTGTCAGCGTTCCCAATCCCACTAGGGTGTTCATGTTAGGCGCATTTCGCCGCCAGCCCAGCCAGCCATCTACTAAAATCGGACGACCGGGAATTAACAGCGCTACTGTCGCCAGTCCACAGTGAAACCAGATGTTATTTAGCACTGGCAGCACTGAGCTACCAAGATTACCAAAATGTCCACTTCCCGACAATAATAGTAAGATTGCAGCGATCGCTAACTGCCATAGAGAAGAACGCATTTCTCGGCGTTGTCGTTCTGCTGGATCTGGTAAGGTCGATATTTCGCCTGCTACTGTGCCATTAGCTTTTCGGGGTTGAGTCGGGAATCCAACGGCTGTTAATCGCTGTGCCAGTGCATCTACATCTATTGCACCAACTTCTGACTCTACAACTGCTACCTCTGTGGCCAGGTTCACACAGGCACTCTTGACTCCTGGATGTTGGATCAGCTGTCGCTCTACTGCGTTCACACACCCAGCACACTTCATACCCCCAACATCTAAAATAATCTTCTCTAGGATTGGGTCAAGTTCTAGGGCTGGCTTAGTTTTCGGGACAAGTTGCATGGCTTGTGTTTAGATTCGCTACAGAAATTCAACGCCTGACTAAAAGCGTCTCTAATTCGAGCGTAGGCTAAATATGGAACTATGACTCAATGTCAACCATATTAAAATTATTAATTTATCGTACTTTGTTGGGCATGAACGACTATCGCTGTACTTAATTCAAGGTTCCAAGTTCCTAGATTTATCTGTAGAGTTTTTAATTTTTAATTTTTAATTTTTAATTCCCCTACAGGGGGTTGACAGTTCCAACGTCGATAAGTGACATAAATAATTGCTGCCACCTGTATTGGCGCGATCGCAATCAGGTTTTTGAAGAAATAGTTGATTTCTAAATGAGACATAACACTGAAATATCCTAAGCCTAACAAGAAGAATATTGCCCAATTAAGCTGTTTAGTTTTGAAAATAAGCATATCAATAAAAATAAATATAGGAGGTAGAAGTGCTATATAACTTCTGCTAAGGGTGAAGCGAAAGGGAAAAAGGATCTTTCTTTGGGTTGCTGCCCTTTATCCCTGCGCTTTTGCTGCAATCCTAAGCTTGGAAGTGGGTATCATTTTCTGCTTCCAGCAAGAAAGCTATTCTTGCACTAGAACCAGCCTTGCTTATTCACAAAATAGGTATTTACAAATCCTTCAGGGGATTTATTTAAGTAAATCATGCCTTCAATTAGACCTACAAGTTGCATAACTAACAAAGCAACGCCGTAGGTAAAAGAACCCCCAACTACAGAAATCACTAACATGATAAAGCCTTCCGAAGCGTATCCTAAAATAAACTTATGAACTCCGAATGCTCCCAGGATAATGCCACAGTAACCAGCGAGAAGTTGTTTGGTAGGGTGACTGGGGTTGAGATTTGCCATATAAGTGCTGCTCCTTGATAAGTGAGTATAAAAATAAAGTCTTTATTGTAATGGAAGCAAATACATTTACTTGCTTAATAAATAGATTTTTAATTTTTTCAGTCTGAGCAAGTCTCAAGATGAATAATTAAAATCAGCGTGCTTTTATTCCAGAGGAGACGCCAAGATGTCTTGCAGTTTAGACCGAACTGGCGCTCCTTGATGACTTTTGCTGGATTTGACGATCACAAACCCTGGTGCAGCAGTTTTGCAGATTTTTAGCTCAGAAATTTATCTTGAGCAGAATCAATCTTAAATAATCAGCAAAAGCTGCTACATACACCACTTTTTACAAGTCCATCAGTATTCTTTCCGGATGTTTTTGCGTAGGCGTAGCCCGCACTTCTCTACGAGACGCTGCGCGAACGGCTACGCTCAGTGACACCGTAGACATCGCAACAATGGCAAGACAACTGTGTGGCTAGTGGGAATCTAGAAGCGCAAAAGGCATCTTCCATATCTTTCTAACCGCTTTTTAGTTACCGATCCCCACTTCCATGAGCGCAAACCGGAATTGCATTCCAATTTATGACAGCTAAAAATGGTTCAAGAAGACAATTAACATCTCGAAAAATGGCTCAAATCTACCCGAATGAGAATAAATGCTTAACTAGATAGTTTGTTGTCTATGTTAATAGCATTCTTTAATTTGCTTTCGCCATTATCGTAATTGGGTTTTCAGCTAGTATTTATGCTTATAACCAATTATTACTAGTAAATTGTCTCTACCTATGGTGATAAAATCAGATATTTTTGTTTTTGGCAACAGTATTGTACTAGTATTAAGTGCTACCCAAAATGAATAAACTTAATAGCGTACCACTATTCCAAAGGCTGTGGAGGAGCATAGGAGCGAGGAGATTGCGCGATCGCGTGTAGACTACTCCCAAGACAATGCCCAATGCGGTCAGGGGGAGAATTTCCGATAAGCTGAGGTGAGCGATCGCAAACAACAAACTACTGATCAGAATCGATCCCCACACGGGTAAGTAACGAGTTAGAGAGGGTAACAAAAAACCACGAAATAGGATTTCTTCAAAAAATGGAGCTGCGATCGCAGCCGTAGAGAAAAATATACCAAGTGCGATACCATCTTGGCTTTCCAGGGCTAGTTGCAACAGAGGATTACTCCCGCCCTGTCCTTGCCATAGCTGCTGATTAATCAAAGATACCACCACAACTACAGGTAAAGCCGTGCAATAGCCTCCCAGTCCCCACAAAAACCAGTTATCTTGAAAACGGAAGCGAAACCAGAATTCTGGTAGTGGAAAAAAGCGCTTGAGAGAGAAATACAGTACTAACAGCGCACCTAATGCCACCAAGAAGTAACTAACCAACACAGAAAATGCCTGAAGTCGTACATCTACAATGGGACGCGGGATAGGTAGCAGTGATATCACCAAAGGTACAAAAATTTGCCCCATGAAGAAAAAGCCAATGATAAAAACCTGCAAAACCGTTTCACCACCCCAAGGCGTTGACCAAGGGATATCAGCATTTTGAGCTAATAACGAGGCTTTTCCTTTCAACAAGCGTTGAGCAAATAATAAAATCAGCAGTATTAGACCAATTAAAGCTGCCAAGGTGGGAATAGTGCCAATAACTGCCAATTTAACAACTGCTTGAGCAGAAGATTCTTGTTGTGCGGCTTTTACTGCTGATAACGCATCTTGTCGTTGCTGAAGTTGGTATAACTTAACCAAAGCAGTAGAGCGAAACCAACCTTCTAAATTCTTTTGAATTGGTTCTTGAGCATTTGGGAGGATACGAGGAGGATTGCTCCACAGTCCAGTCAATACAGCGGCGGTTTCCCAAAACCCTGAATTAATATCTGAGCGTTGTTGTAATTCGCTCCAAGTCTTGAAGGCTGTATCTGTCTGTCCTTGCTGTGCTTGTAAGATTCCCAAACGCAGGTCTAATTCAGCCAGTAATTTTTGTAATTGCTTAAAAGACTGCTGTAACTGTTGCTGTCCCTGTTTAGAAGTTTTAATAGTGGGAGGAGCGTCTGGTAGAGGTTTCGGAGGCGTGGGAGTTATTTCAGCTTGAGAGCGTAATTGTGCAAGTTTGTTGTTAACTTTGTCTAAATTAGCTTGAACTGATTGACGCGCCTCCTGATACTGCTTTGTAGCGCTTTCTAGGGGTTGCTCACCAAGTATTGCTTCCCGAATGGTCTGGAGTTTGTCATCACCGCTATCTTCTGATTGCCAAGCTTGGGCTTGTAAAGCAATATTTGTTTGGTATAGTTCCAAACGACTTTGAAATTGAGGTTCTTGCCAACTGCCGAATAAAGCCGAAACTGCTAACAGAACTGCTATCGGCGTCATCACAAAAAATAAAACCAACCGCTTGAGTGTCATCTATCCCCCTTTAACTGACCAGTGGAGAGCGCGTCCCCCTTGGGAATTATCGCAATAAAAAGTCAGAGGTGGATAGATATCATCAATATTAAAGGAATCTAGCAATTACTCCTTTGATTAATTTCAAGTTGTGTATTTTTTAGTACTCAAAATTTATAAATAATGAAGAGTGAAGAATCAAAATTTTAATCCTTGACTCTTCACTCTTCATTCTATATTTCTAAGATTCTCTTCCCGATGCCCAAGTATCACGCCATTTGACAGTACCTTCTTTCGCAATCACCCAGCGGCGATTTACGAGATTTTCGCGCAGAGGCGATCGCCCTTCCCGCCACATGGCATATTTATAAGCAATTAGCTTACCAGCACTTTCATCAAAGGGAATCTCGGCAAACCAAGTATTGGTGTTGATGTACTCTAGGGGATAGGCTTTGCTGATATCCCAGTTACCTAACTCTGGGCAATCTCCTGTCACCACAATGATTTCACCAGGTTGGGTCTCTACGCCATTGAGTTGGACGCGGACAATTGTTTGTGCTTTTATCCGTTCGCCAACGTGGCTGAAAACAATCACTCCCCGTTCTTCTAGTACTAGGTCATAAATCTTGCCATCTTTCACCTCATACTTGTTGCGAGTCACCACGCAGGTATGTTCGCCATCGGGTAATTCTGTTTCTACTTCTGGGAGAGTAACTTCTCCTCCCCGGTTTAAAGCGACAAAACACGCAGAGTCACGATAGCGGCGTACATAGCAGTAAACATCCGGTGTTAAGTATTTTTGCCAGTGGCTACCCATTGACACGGCTGGATTCAGTCGTCGTAAGCCAGACAGCAGTCTAATGCAACGATAAATCTCACTCTCAGTATCCCAATTTTCCATCATTGGGCGGTTGTACGGGTCGTTACCGCCATCAGTGTCGTTATGCAGATACTGTTCTGTGCCGTAATATATGCAGGGAATGCCGCGACAGGTCATAATTAAAGCGATCGCAACCTTCAGCATCGCTGGATCGGGATTCAGCGATTGGAAACGGCACATATCATGGTTATCAATGAAGGTAACTAGCTCTGTTGCCCCGTTGTAGCAATGATCTTGGTCAAAAATATATTGAATTGTTTGGAATCCCATTTCTGAACCTTGCCCTAGTGCAGCTCGAATTGCCACGCATAACCCAAAGTCCAGAAGTGTCATGCCTGAGTGATTGGCAAATTCCACTGAGCGATCGTCAGTTGGATTACTATAAATCCATTCACCAAAAATGAATACATCTGGTTTGTGATTGCTCATCTCGCCAGTGAATTCTTGCCAAAACCAGATCGGCATATGCTTGACAGTATCCACCCGCAGTGCATCCACACCCCGGTCTAGCCATTGTTTAATTGCTGACTTAATATACTCTCGATATTCAGTATTATTTTCATTAAAGGTTGCTAGACCAGCTAGTTCACAGTTTTGTACTTGCCAATCATCTTCCCAATTTTGCACTTCGCCATAGTGGTGATACCAATGATTGACATCATCATTGAAATCAGCAATTTTGACACCATCATCATACAATTCACCTTTACTACCGCTAGTATCAGGTGTGCTATGGTTGCAGACAATATCCAGCACTAGCTTCATATTGCGCTTGTGCATTTCTGTAATTAACCGATCGAAAGTTGTATTTTTCTCTTCTTGAGTGGCGTTTAAAGAAGGGTTCTCTCCCTCCGCAATGAATCGAGGATTAATCCGTTTAAAGTCTTTTGTCCAATAGCCATGTATTGCTGCATTGCCAACAAATAACTCTTCAACCTGCTCGAACAGAGGAGTTAACCAAAGAGCGGTAACTCCCATATTTTTGAGATAATCTAATTTATCGATAACACCTTGCAAGTCGCCACCCCAGTACTTACCCCAATCTTGTCTAGTTGGATCGTACAGTTCTGAGTTTGCACCTTCGCTATTATCTGGATCGCCATCATAAAAGCGATCGACTACGAGAAAATAAATTGTTTCCTGACGAAATTCAATATCTCTGGTGTAAAGGAACTCTAGAGCAATCTCAATATCTAACTGCGGTTCTTGTATAAGAGCTTCTACATTTTCCTTTGCAGGATCTACTTTATATTGATCTGGTGAAAACTGGGATGGTGGGGTTTGTACCATAAAAAACTCAAAATTTCATCTAATTCACACTTGCAGAACCAACACTACAACGTTTCAAGTATTGTGTGTCACTACAAACTTCGGTATTGTGACATCCTGCCTACGGTGTAGGTATCTATCGCTAGCTAGTTTATAATTCTATCGGTAGATATAATTCATCTGCTAGAGGATAAAAATAAAGGAATATAGCAGTTATTAATGATAATTGCTGGGTTACAAAAATTTACAATATTTAATTAAATTGACTTGCGGTAAATATTGAGCCTAGCTCGTGTTTAAGTGTATATTCGACAACAGATTTTAGAAAACCTCAACTCCTGGGAAATTAGTTGTCAATGAAGTTTTGTTACACCTGAGCAATACTGAGTAAACCACGTATAAGCCAACTTTTTCTCTAGAAGATTCGCTCCATTGGTAAACTGACCATTGTCACTTTCAATCTGTTATTACTATCAAGGAATTAATTTAGGTAGCAATTATGACCAAGTATGACAAGGTTTTTAACTCACCAAAGACATCAGAGGAATCACTAAGTCCAGAGGAAGCAGTGGCGGCGATCGCAACTGTGACTGCGATCGCTGATTCATTTATTGAAGAGGTAGATGCAGAAAGTTTAGCGGGTATCCTCTGGGAATTCGAGGTTTTCGAGGAATACTCAGAAGATGAAATTGCAGAAATAGTTGATAGACTCATCTCCATTGCCGAAGAAGAGGGAATTGGGCCCCTGTTTAATGCCGCCAAAGTATCTCTCTCAGATGAATTAGTGCTAGATGGTTTTGCTGCTGGGGTAATAGTGCTTTTAGACGATGACCTCGCCATCCCCAAACCAAAACAAGCCTACCTGAAAAAGCTACAAGCAGCTTTAGAACTTGAGGATGAAGAAGCAGAGGAAATCATCAAGGAGGTAATTGCAGCCTTTAAAGAAGCAGAAGAGGAAGAATATGCAGACGATGATGATGATGAAACAGTGGTCATCGAAGATTTTAGCGAACAGACCTATCAATCCCCTTTAGGTAATTTTACCGTGCCAATTCCGGTTGATCCGCAGCAGGGCGGTAGAATTCAAAGCCAGGAAGGAGTAGTTGGCTTTTCTGATGACATCGGTACTTTACTGAGAATCGATTATTATCCTTTCCCCCTAGAACAGTTAGAGGAATTGGAGTCTGTTGGACAAGAAGAATATTTACAAACAATTTTAGTAGATAAGTATGTACCTCAAGCGATTTTTGCCAATGTACCAGATGCTTCTGTGGAATATACTGAATATCTGGAAAATACTTTGCGAGGTGCTTACTACGTATTAATTGATATGCCCAAAGGTTCCACAATTTCTAAGCAAGAAAATAATGGAACTGCGATCAGATTAGATGCGTACCGGGGTTTGCTCACCTTTATCAGTGGTGAATTTTTGTATATAGTTAGTAGTCAGCACAGCTTTATCAACGGCGAAACTCCTGATTCTGTTGAGGAAGAGGCTGAAGACATCAAAGAAAGTATTTTAGAGTTTGTTGAGACTATAGAGTTCGCTTAGTACAGTATTTCATTCATTCGTAGCGAAGTAAATTTTGCAGGATTCTGCGATGCCAATGCATCGACTTGCATTAGATACAGCAGAATTCAGAATTCAGAAGTCAGAATGAGCTGCGCCCCGCTGCGCTAACAGAAGTCAAACAGGCTTTGTACCTGGCTTTGAGACTTAGTATGTGTACTTCACTAAGCTAATCGTCATTCATTTTTCTAGAATGATTCGCTTGTAGTAAGGGCTTCAGCCCTGCTTTTATGCAACTTAAATGCCGATTAGCTTAACTTGAAATCCACTGTATGTGCTGAAAAAGAATGGAGGGACGTAGCACTGCTACGTCTCTACAAGGGTTCATGATAACGCATATTTAATTTCACCAGAGTATATTCGCCCTGGCTTCGCTTATGTGATGTACATTTGGAAAGGGCAATGTCTGACGACAAGTTCGGAGAAGACAACAAGTCTCCGGCTCTGCACTGGGTGTCTACGCTAATAATTTTTCATGACAATAACCCTGCTAAACAATCGCTATCAAGTTATCCAGGTAATCGGCGCTGGTGGGTTTGGCGAAACCTTTCTAGCAGAAGATGTCCATATGCCTTCTCGCCGTCGCTGTGTAATCAAGCAACTAAAACCAATAACCAATAATGACCCGCAAACCTACCAACTTATCCAACAACGGTTTGAACGGGAAGCCGCAACCTTGGAGTATTTGGGTGAAAGTAGTCACCAAATTCCCAAACTCTACGCCTACTTTTCTGAAAACGGGCAGTTTTACCTCGTCCAAGAATGGATTCACGGTCAAACCCTGACAAAAATTGTCGAAGCCAAAGGATTTGAGAGTGAAACTGCTGTTCGGCAAATTCTCTTGAGTCTGCTTTCAGTTTTAGATTATGTCCATAGCAAAGGCATTATTCACCGGGATATCAAGCCAGATAACATTATTCTGCGTTCTGTTGATAACGAGCCAGTTTTGATTGATTTTGGTGCAGTCAAAGAAACAATCCGTTCAGTGGTGAATTCTCCAGGATACCCCACGCGATCGCTTGTTATTGGTACGCCGGGATATATGCCTAGCGAACAAGCCGTTGGCCGCCCAGTTTACGCCACTGATATCTACAGCTTAGGTTTAACGGCAATTTATCTGCTGACTGGCAAACACCCGCAAGAACTAGTAACCGATTTAAAAACTGGGGAAATACTTTGGCAGCAGCACGCCCCTACCGTTTCTTCTCAATTGGCAGCAGTACTCAATCAGGCAATTAAGCCTCATGCTGGCGATCGCTACAGTACTGCCAGTAAAATGCTATATGCCTTGCAGTCTGCTACTAATATACCTCCTGAGTTAACTACAAATACTCCCACAGTTAGTTTTTCTCCCAATGCATCGACTCGACAAACTCAGCCATTATATTCTCCGCAAAACAATTCTGCGATTCCAGGTTCTTCCAATCCTGGAAACTGGCAAAAATCTGCTGTGATTATTGGTAGTTTGCTCATAGGTGGGTTGATTGGTGCAGTAGCAATTCCTAGCATCATTCGTCAGCAACAACCAGAAACAAACATTGCCACAAGTTCCACGCCATCGCCAGAATCTTTTCCCGCTCCTGCATCTACTGAACCGCCCGTTTCCTCCCAAACATCTCCAGTTCCAGTTATCCCTAGCTCACCACCACGACAGCGGCCAACCTCTAATCCCCCAGTTATACCCATACCACAGCCAGAAAAAGAGCCTATAACTTCAGAGACTCCAGCACCGATAGTAGTATCCACACCACAACCAGAACCAGAGAATGAGGCAAGTTCAGTTCCCACACCAGAAGCGCGTTCCACACCACAAAACAAGCCGCGCAGTAAATTAGCTGCCACTGCCAGCAGACAAAGCGTTCCCGCATTCCCTACAGGTACAACAAGAAACATTGTAGAAGCTACCCTCGGCAAACCAAATCAAGATTTAAGAGGCGCATGGGGCAACACTCGTGCTGTCGTTTACAAACTTGTACCAAACAAAATTGACCTTGGCTACTTATTCGATCGTAATTCTAAAAGGCTGCGTCAAACTGAGGTATCTTTTGCCCAGTCGGTAGACCTAGAAGTAATGGAAACTACCTTAAATGGAATGTTAGCAGGGCAAGCCACTGAAGAAATTAAGCAAGGACTCAAACAGGTACAACAGCGCCAATCTGATAATTTTAGTTTTAAAAATGGCTCAGTCAAGGGTCAAATTATCCGCCAAGAATGTAATTTTATTTACATCAGCATTTGGGATGCAGATTTACATGATTTTGTAAATCCATCTACAGCCAAACAGTGTTAATTTTCTGGCAAACACCATTCTCAAAAGTTAGATTTTTGTATCCTAGAAGACAGACTCAGGATTCAATATAGTGATTCAAAAACTGACTTTATTTGGCTACAATCAAGATAATTTCAGTCTTCTCAAACACAAAAACCCAATTTTTAGAATTAGTGTATTTGTTTTCTAGATTTTACAACTAAATCGATAAAAACCTGTCTTTCCCATGCCTAATTCCCCATACCCATTGTCAAACTGAGTTTCAAATTCTTAATCTTCATAAAGTTATAAATACCATTATTAAGTTTTTAATAATACTTGTCTCAGCTTCTACATTCATGTCGTAAAGTGCGATTGGAATTGTGTAATCTGAAGACAGCAAAGCTAAATTAATTCAATTGAGGTCTGATGACTCCTACAATCATGCGTCAGCTTTGGTCAGTGGTTGAAACCGCTCAAGCCAAGCTCCTTTTACAACTGGATGATGCTAGCTTGGTGCAGTGGTTAGTGAAACAAACCGAAACGCAAGTGTTGTTAGATTCTAACGAAACTGATTTTCTTAGCCACTACATTCAATCTCGACTAGCCCTTATACGCGATCTTGCCCATGAACGCCAGTGTTCATGATTGCAAAATCAAGATAAATAGATTGATCGTCAAGCGTTATTACTGTTGACTATTAGCTTTTTGGGACAAATAACCTTCCACTAAGCAGTCAGAGCCGACTACACGCCAACGAACACGTTCTAAAGACAACGCCTCAGTCATGGTAGTAAAACCTAAATCGCCCACTGGTGTGGGAGCAATACTACCACCAATGATTTTTGGGGCAATAAATGCTAAAACTTTTTGCACTGCTCCTTGAGCGATCGCACTAGCAGCTAAAGTACCACCACACTCCCACAGCACGCTACAAAAACCTCGTTCATATAAGTACGCCATTGCTTTATCCGGCGTAAGTGACGCTAATTCCACCACCTCCACACCCTGCTTGAGCAACAGTTCTTGAAAGTTGGGGTTAGCACCCTTCTGTGTCAACACCAAAGTTGGAGCATCCGCAGTTTGCCACAGATGGGCACTTTCCGGTAAGTTGAGATGGCGACTCATCACCACCCGCAGGGGATTATGTGCCCCTACCTGATGGCTGGTTAAATAAGGATTATCTTGTCGGACTGTATTACCGCCGACAATTATGGCATCACAAGCCGCCCGCACTAGATGTACTTCGCTGCGGGCTTCTTGGCTTGTCACCCAAGCGCTATGACCAGAGGTAGTAGCAATTTTGCCGTCTAAAGTCATGGCATATTTTAAAATCCCCATAGGTCGCTTATAGAGAATGCGATGCACAAAAGCTTCATTTAGCTGACGACAAGCTGACTCTTCTACTCCGACCAACACTTCGATTCCCGCCGCCCGTAAACGGGCGATGCCACCTCCAGCTACCAGCGGATTGGGGTCAACCATACCCACTACTACTTTTGCCACCCCTGCTTCGATCAATCCTTCCGAACAAGGGGGAGTACGTCCGTAGTGATTACAAGGTTCGAGGCTGACATAAATTGTTGCACCACGAGAGCGATCACCTGCTGCTTTTAAGGCAAACACTTCTGCATGAGGCTCACCTGCGCGAGGATGAAATCCTTCGCCAACAATCTCGCCATCCTTAACAATCACCGCTCCCACTAGCGGATTTGGCGAAGTCCGCCCTAAAGCGCGACGGGCCAGTTCCAAACACCGCAGCATCATGCGAGAGTCAAAGTCAGTTCCTACCTTTGGCTTCGGTGGTGAATTCGAGCCAGTTGCTGACTCCACTATTGGTGTATTTTCCTGAGTGTAATTTGGTAAGGATGCATCTGCTTGAGCGACCACTGGGGAATTATCCATAATTTTAGGCAACACTGTAAATATTCTGCACGCGATCGCGCAGCCTCTCCACAAGAGAATCGCGCTTTGCTCCTGATAATTAAACAGTAATATCTAGGCGCTATTATTGGCTCTCTCAACTTACATGAGTCTGTAATATTCATACTTACAGTTCACTGTAGCTTGAATCCATATTGCCAGAGGTTGCCCAAATTCCATAAAAATTTAGGTTACAGGGTACAAAAGATAATTTTTTTACTGTCACCTGTAACCTATTCCCTTCCTAACTCTTGTACAGACACGATTAATCGCATCTCTACTCCTAACTCTTGTACAGATGCGATTAATCGCGTATCTAACTCCCTTTACTATTGCTCCAACAATTTCATCCGCTGCCACCAAAGATTCAGGGGATAATAGACCACAGGTGCCCATAGACTACTCAGAATGGCAGAGGCAAGAGCGACGCGCTGATAATATGTCCAAATATCTGTCACTTTGCGCTCATTGCCGAGCAAAGTTAATTGCAACCCAAAGATAGTTTCTGCTAAAACTGCCAAAACAAAAACAATTACAGCAATCGAAATAAAATCTTCTTCGATAAAACGCTGTTTCTGAAGCAGAGCAGTTAAAGCCCCCACAATACCTAAACTGATGGCATGAGTCGGGCTAGGTGATGTCATCGAATCTTGAAGTAGCCCCAGAACTATACCTGCCAATGCTCCGGCAAACACCGTGCGCTTCACACTCCAAGCTACCACCCAAATTAACAGCCAGTTAGGGCCAATTCCCAACAATTCCATACCTGGGAATCGGGTTGGTAATAATAGTAAACATAATAGTACAGAACTAGCCGTCACGATCCAACCCAACAACTGACGTATACCGGGATGCAAACGAGCAAGCGGCTGGATTCGGAATTTCGATTTTCGCTCTGACGATTTTGGCTTTTTCTGCCTGCTACCACCAAATGCAGGAATCTTCATTTTTCTATGGATTTTTTCAAAGAATTTACTTAGACTTTTGCGGCACTTGATTTGCCGACTCTTGGTTTTCTGGCTTGGGATAAACAGCTACCCAATCGAGAGAGCGGATTGGCGGAAAAAGCTCAATTTTCGCCACTGATGCCGGAAGTTTCTTTAAATCCAGCGACTTAATTCGTCCTACTGCCAAGCCAGATGGAAATTTCTGACTGTAAGTAGATGTGGAGACTAAATCTCCTACTTTGACATTTGGAACTTTTTCATAAAACTCCAATACAGCTTCAGCAGAAGAATCTCCTCGCAAAACGCCTTTAGCTGCTGTGCGGCTAACTGATACACCCACTTGACTCTTGAGGTCACTGATTAACAACACCCGGCTAGTATTGGGAGTTACACTCTCCACCAGACCAACCAATCCGCCTTCTGCCTTGACTACGAAGCCTTCCTGAATCCCTGCATTCGCACCGCGATTCAGCGTAACTTGTTGCCACCATTGGTCAGCACTACGTCCTACAACCCGTGCTGGAATTGGTCGTGATGCCAGCGGCTCTTTTTCCACATAGCCTAATAAATCTTGTAACTTTGTCTTTTGACTTTCCAAATCTACTATACGGGTTTGCAATTCCATCATCCGGGCATCTCTGAGACGTTCTTCTGGAGTTGGCCCTGACTGCAACATCTCTAATGGACGAGTAATTGCTTGGTATGTCTCAAGCACTAGTTCACCTTGAGTCTGCCGCAATATCCAAGCACTACCAAGTGCTAAAGCTAACAACCCAATTTGCAACCCTTTACGATCCCACCAACGCCGTATTGTCACCATATATACCTGTATGTATTTATATAAATTAAGTTCTACTTGGATTCTATTTATATAGAACCCAAATAGAACTCAAATAGAACTCAATTCTGATATTTTTTTGCTACATATTGCGAGAGCTTTCGGTAACAACTCGTTCCAACTGTTTAAAGTTTTCTAACACACGACCTGTTCCCAGCACAACACAGCTCAAAGGATCGGCAGCAATGTGGGTAATAATCCCTGTTTCATGGCTAATGAGGGTATCTATGCCTTTGAGCAAAGCACCGCCACCAGCTAACATAATACCTCTGTCAATAATATCTGCTGCCAGTTCTGGCGGTGTGCGTTCTAGTGTCCGCTTCACAGCTTCGATAATTACTGATAGCGGTTCCAACATACTTTCACGGATTTCTGGGGCTTTGATGGTTACAGTTCGCGGTAGACCAGAAAGCAGGTGTAAGCCTCGGACTTCCATCATCGCGTCATTATCATCATTAGTCGGATAGGCAGAACCAAGCCGAATCTTGATTTCCTCGGCAGTACGTTCACCAATGACTAAGTTATGAACTTTCTTAATATACTGAACGATCGCATCAGTCAGTTCATCTCCAGCAATGCGTACTGATTCGCTGATTACCGTACCTTGAAGACTCAGCACTGCAACTTCTGTTGTCCCACCACCAATATCGATGATCATATTGCCTGTAGCTTCGGCAACAGGTAGTCCTGCACCAATAGCCGCAGCTACAGGCTCATCAATTAAATAGACTTTTCTGGCTCCTGCTTGGTGAGCTGCATCCATCACTGCTCGCCTTTCTACTCCTGTAACGCCACTAGGAATACCAATGACGATTCGGGGTAGGATTAAAGACTTACCTTCATTTACACGCTGAATAAAGCTTTTCAGCATTAGCTCGGCAATCTCAAAGTCAGCGATTACACCATCCCGCAAAGGACGGAGAGCAATCACATTTCCCGGTGTGCGACCGAGCATTTTTTTGGCTTCTTCTCCTACTGCTAGTGCAACCTTTTCGTTGACATCGATAGCAACTACAGAAGGTTCTTGTAGTACAATACCTTTACCAGATACATAAACCAGGGTGTTCGCGGTACCGAGGTCGATACCCATATCCCATGAAGTGCGAAAGTTTCTAAAAATACCCACGCGTCTGTTAGCCCCCTATGTGCGATACTTTTTGACTACAACGGTAATAGTTAATTGTGCCGGATTTGATAAAGTTCTTATCCTGAGTTGAGTCAACTAGACTATATTTTTATATGATTCCCAGGAATATTTAGTATGTCTCAAGCCCCGTACTTTTTGATATTCTCTGGTTAGATTAGTATATCCGTATATTTTTATGTGTTTCTCCAAATAGTGTGTATAAATTTTCAAGTCAATTATATTGTTAACTGTTTAACACAATATTTTCAAGTCTTTCACAATTCGCTATGATGAAAGTCGAAATTGCTAAGTACGTTTGTACTGAAAGGTAACGCACATGAGTATTAATATTGTCACTCTTGTTGGTCGTGTAGGTGGCGACCCTGATATAAAATATTTTGAATCCGGTAGTGTGAAGTGTAGATTGACACTCGCGGTAAAAAGGCGATCGCGCAACAGCGATGAACCTGACTGGTTCACGCTGGAGTTATGGGATAAGACGGCTGAAGTGGCAGGTAATTATGTCCGTAAGGGAAGCTTGATCGGCATAAAAGGTTCCTTAAAGTTTGACACATGGAGCGATCGCCAAACAGGAGCAAACCGTTCTACACCAATTATTAGAGTAGATCAACTGGAATTATTAGGCTCTAAACGAGATGGAGAAGGCGGTACAGGAGATATGTCTTCAGAACATTTTTAATTGGGCATCCCTTCTCTGCGAGACGCTACGCGTAGCTTGCTTCCCTGGAGGGGTACGGCTCCGCTCAGGGCAAGTGGGCATTGATTATCAGTCCTTTGCCCTCACAAATTACAAAGGACAAAGGACAAATGACAAATGACTAATAACTAATTTGCAGCGTCACCGATGCTTCTACTTGCTGTTCACCACCAACAATCGGGGTGGAAGCATCAGCTGATTTCGCAGCCTCAGCCCGTAAAAACATTGGTGGTGGTGGAGGCGCACTGGCATTATTAACTTGAATGCTGACTATTTCTTTGGATTTAAAACCCAAGGCACTGAAAACTGCATCAGCTTGCTGCCGCGCGTCTTGAGTAGCTTCTTTTAATGCTTGCTTTTGAGCAGCTGCGATCGCTTCATCATTCGCAACAAAACTAATGCCGTTAATTTGTGTTGCACCGGCTTTGACTGCATCATCCAATAATGTCCCAGCTTGTTCAACAGGAATACTAAAACTCACAGTGTTAGTGGCAGCATAGCCTGTAATCCGCTGTACATTATTGGTGTAGCTGTAAACCGGATTGAGACGGATACCGGTAGTTTGTAATTTTTCAACATTTTTGCTCTTGAGAAACGCAACCACCGCCGATGACCTCTGAGCGGCTTCTTGCTGTACCTCCTGGGCTGTTTTCCCTTGAATCTCCACTCCTAAACTGACTTGTGCCAGAGTTGTCGGAATTGTTTCCACTCCGCGACCACTGACACTAAGGGTTCGCCACAATTTATCTTTTTCTTGTGCGAATGCAGGTAGTACAAAAGTTGCACATACAAGCATTGCTAAAGGCAGTATTTTCCACAGGTTTCCCGATGGAAACCGAGAACCGGTTAAAGCGGCTCTAGTCATCATATTTGCACTCCTCACAGTATCCACAGATGTTTTGAATAAAGGTATGTAGCAATCTTCTGGTGGTCATTGAGAGCCAACAGCCACCATCAGTTTTTCACAACTCAAGTGCGATCGCTAGATACGATTTGTATGTTCTTACTTTGACACTGCGATCGTCAAAAGCTGAAATGGTTACATTTTTTGAAACTAAAAAAATTACATCAATGCTGCACAGCGTAAATGAAACGTTGACGCTGTATTCATTTTGAAGTTTGAATTTTGAATTCGGATTTCGTCTCCATAGGATGTTTTTCAGAAACGCGTCAGAATCAAAGAGAAGGATTTTCAGAGAACCTAATGCATTTGTTAGATCCAATCAACTTCTCTTTTCCTCTGCTGGCTAGCGCAACAGAAGCCGCAGACAGTTCAATGGTAGTCGAAGCAGTACTACTAAGCTTAGTAGTCGTTTATCTCGCCAGCAAAGTTGGTGGAGAATTATCAAACCAAGTGGGTTTGCCGCCTGTTTTAGGAGAACTCGTTGGTGGTGTAGTAGTTGGCATCTCTGTTTTCCACCTTTTGGTGTTTCCTGAAGGCGGCACAGACAGTTCTAACTCTTTGATTATGTCCTTCCTTCAAACCACTGCTGGTTTAACGCCTGAAGCCACTCCAGCGGTGTTTGCAGCCCAGTCCGAGGTCATTTCCGTTCTAGCAGAATTGGGTGTGATCATTCTGCTATTTGAAATCGGCTTGGAGTCGAATTTAAAAGATTTAATGGCAGTTGGTATTCAAGCTACTGTTGTCGCAGTAGTTGGGGTAGTAGTACCCTTTGCGGCTGGTACTGTGGGACTGATGACTTTGTTTGGGATTGGAGCTGTACCCGCAATTTTTGCAGGGGCGGCTTTGACTGCTACTAGTATTGGTATTACTTCCAAAGTGCTGTCAGAACTGGGGCGACTCAATTCTAAAGAAGGGCAGATTATTTTGGGTGCTGCTGTAATTGACGATGTACTAGGCATCATCGTTCTAGCGGTAGTTGCCAGTTTAGCTAAAGACGGCGTGGTGGATGTCAGCAAAGTCATTTATTTGATTATCAGCGCCACCGGTTTTATTTTGGGAGCAATCCTACTAGGCAATGTTTTCAATCAGTCCTTTGTAGCGATCGCCGATAAACTCAAGACACGTGGTGGACTAGTAATCCCAGCATTCATTTTCGCCTTTGCGATGGCATACCTTGCCGCCGTCATCCACTTAGAAGCAATTCTGGGAGCTTTTGCAGCTGGTTTAGTCTTAGAAGAGACAGATAAGCGTAAAGAACTGCAAAGGCAAGTCTGTCCCATTGCCGATATGTTAGTGCCAATTTTCTTTGTGACTGTTGGCGCAAAAACCGATTTGGGAGTATTAAACCCAGCAATTCCCGACAATCGGGAAGGTCTAATTATGGCAACTTTCCTGATCATAGTAGCCATTCTCGGTAAAGTTATCACAGGCTTAAGCGTGTTTGGTCAACCGGAAATCAACCGTTTAGCGATCGGTGTGGGGATGATTCCTAGAGGCGAGGTTGGGTTAGTGTTTGCTGGTGTCGGCGCTGCCAGTGGCGCTCTCTCGAAACCATTAGGAGCAGCAATTATCATGATGGTTATCTTGACAACCTTTTTAGCTCCTCCATTGTTACGATTTGTGTTTCCAGATCCAAAAACTGTGGACGGAAGCTCAGAGCAACTAATTTTAGACGGTTCCTCTGGGACTTCGTTGGTAATTGAACCACCTCAGTCGAGGGTGCCAACATCAAATGACAGCAGCAATTTGGGAGTAACTCCAGATTCTGGCGATCGTTAATTATTAAGAATGGGGAATGGGGAATGGGGCATTGGACATTGGGCATGGAGAAGAGACAAGGTAGACAAGGAAGAGGGGGGAGACAAGGGAGAGACTTGTTCAATCATCTCCCCTTGTCCCCCTTGTCTCCTCTGCTCCCCTGCCCCTCTGCTCCCCTGCCCCAATTGCGCAGTGGAAACTTCTATCCTCAAATCTCCGTCCCGTGTGATTGTAGAATAATCATTTGTTTATAATTTCTACCAGCATTCAGAATGTTACTTAATTTCTAGTCTCCCTCGGCTTGTGAGCCTTTATCTAAATATTTTCCAGATAATTGGGGAGTAACACCCATAAATCTTGCTAGATCGTTTGACAGTAATGGGAATTATTTACTCAGTGCATCGATGGCAACAAAGAACAAACACTTATCAGTAAACAGCTATCAATTATCAGTTTTCTAGCTTTATTGGGAGTCAGAGTTCTCCATCTGTAAAGGTGGAAGGTTTCGCATGGGGATTTAAACTAAATTTGAAACCCGATAAATGATTTAAGTGTGTCTAAATACCAGCTTAAAAATCAAACAAGGGATTCAGAGGTCAAGTTTAGGTGGTGATGGTGTGATGATGATTTACCAATGAGTTGAGATATTGACGGCTCCCATGAATGTGAATTAGGAGAAAGAACTGTGAAATTACACTGGTTACTACCCAGCACTATTGGAACTATCTTCATGCTATCGTCGCCAGCAATGGCCGCGAGACTTGAATCTTGGCGCTTTGATGCCAATCAAAACAGGCTGGAAATTAATACTGTGGGAGCAGTTCAACCCCAAGCACAACTAATTTTCAACCCGACTCGGCTGGTAATTGATTTGCCAGGAACTACATTTGGTCGTCCGCAGTTAACCCAACAGGTGGGTGGTGGAATTCGCTCAATCCGTGTTGGACAGTTTGATGTAGATACAACACGCATAGTTGTCGAACTGACTCCTGGTTACAGTTTAGACCCCAAACGAGTGCAATTTGTTGGTACAACTGGCGATCGCTGGACGGTGCAATTACCTACGCCAGAAGTTGAAAAAGTAGCTGCTTCTCCTTCTCCTAGAAATGCTTACAGCGTAGTTACCCCAGACTCGGAACCTAAACCTAGTATTTCAAGGGTTGCCAATACTACACGACGGACAACTGAAATTGAGAGCTTACAGGTAACAGGTGATGGGTTATTCATTCGTACCAGTGGTGGTAATCCTCCGACTCAGGTAATTCGCAGCCGCGATCGCGCTACCATCTTTCTAGATATCTCTGGTTCATCTTTATCACCACGTCTGACGCAGCAGAGTAATATTCCCGTTAACAAACATGGTATTAGCCGCGTCGAATTCACCTCATTGCAAACCCAACCTCCTGGTGTCCGCCTAACTTTGCGGGTAGATAAAAATAGCCCAGATTGGCGAGCAAGTAATAGTAACGATGGTGGTTTGATAGTTTTACCTAGTCGGGTTGTCAGATTGCCTGGAAGTAATAATTCGGACAATCAGTCAGAAGCCGTTTCCTTGCCCAATAGACCATCTGCGAATAACTCGCCAGCAACAATTGAGTCTGTACAACTTGCCGATAATGGCAAGCAACTGCTAATTAGAGGCAACCAACCTTTATCTGCTACGGGAATCTGGGATAGATCCTTAGGTATTTTCCGCGTCACAATTACCAATGCCAAGTTAGCTCCCAGAGTTATAGGGCCTACTTTTGCTCCCAATAGCCCCATTCTTCGGGTACGTCTGCAACCTCAAGCATCCACCAATACAGTCGTTGTTTTAGTTCAACCAGCAGGAGGAGTGCAACTTGGGCAACCCCAGCAAATCGGCGACCAGCTTTTGGCTCTACCAATACAAGGTTCTCGGCGAATTGTCAGCCTCCCTGGAAGACCACCCTTTGCTTTACCTGGGCTACCACCGCCGAACCGCGGGCCATTCCCAGACCCAAACAATCCAAATCCCCAGTCCCCAACACAACCACAACGCCGAGTTACTAATGGGCGAGTAGTAGTCCTTATTGACCCCGGACATGGTGGTAAAGATCCTGGAGCTGTAGGTCTTGGTGGACTACGCGAAAAGGATATTATTTTGCCCATTAGCAAAAGAATAGCTCAGGTATTGCAGCAAAATGGCGTACAGGTAGTTATGACGAGGGATTCTGACTATTTTGTTACCCTTCCGGGACGAGTGCAATTAGCAGAGCGAGCTAATGCTGATGTGTTTGTTAGTATTCATGCTAATGCAGTCGGCCCAGGTCGTTCGGATGTCAGTGGCTTAGAAACTTATTATTACGATAGTGGTTTGGGTTTGGCTCGCAGTGTCCATAACAGTATTCTCCAAGGTGTAAATGTCAGAGATAGGGGAACGCGGCGAGCCAGATTTTTTGTCCTCAGAAAAAGTTCTATGCCTTCGATTCTGGTAGAAACAGGTTATTTGACCGGTCGAGAGGATAACGCTAAACTCAGAAACTCAGCTTACCAAAATCAAATGGCAGAAGCGATCGCTCGTGGCATTCTTCAGTATCTAAAGAGAAGATAAGTAATTTAGTCTAAATTTCTAAATTGTTGAGTAAGTACATCTAATCTTTACCATTTTTATCCAATTTAGTAGTAAAACAATTTAAGTATTCTTGCGGCGGGATAAGAGTAGCTTCTTTGTTATTGTCATTTGATACTTTGCAAGTCAACAAATTTTGGATTTTAGACTGTCCTGCGGAACGGCGTAGCTTGCTTCCCCGGAGGATACGGCTACGCTCTGTCGAACAATTTTGGATTTGTATCACCTACAACAGGTGTTAGTGTAGCAAGACGCTAGTCTGGCAGAAAACTAAAATCGAGAATCTAAAATTTAAAATTGGCAGTCAAACTTATATAGGCTAATGGCATGGCAAAATCAGAGGAGCGTGCTATATTTTACGCCATTAGCTGTGTCTTAATAACAGCGCCAAACTCAAGTGTGCGCGGTGACGGTGTGAGGATTTGCCAATATGTTGAGATGTTGACGGCTCCCATAAATGTGAATCAGGAGAAAAGACTGTGAAATTACGCTGGTTACTATCCAGTACTATTGGAACCATCTTCATGCTATCGTCGCCGGCAATGGCCGCGAGACTTGAATCTTGGCGTTTTGATGCCAATCAAAACAAGCTGGAAATTAATACTCAAGGGGATGTTCAACCCCAAGCACAATTAATTTTTAACCCGACTCGTCTAGTTATTGATTTACCAGGAACCACATTTGGCCGCCCGCAGCTAACCCAACAAGTGGGCGGTGCAATTCGTTCTATTCGTGTTGGGCAGTTTGACGAACAAACAACGCGCATAGTGGTTGAACTGACTCCTGGTTATAGTTTAGACCCCAAACGAGTGCAATTTGTGGGTACAACTGGCGATCACTGGACAGTGCAATTACCTACGCCAGAAGCTGACAATGTACCCGCAAGAAACACTGAGGGGCAACCAGAACAAGCTATAGCCTCTGATACTTCACCTAGAACATCTACACAAACATTCCCCCCAAGGAATATTTACAATGTGGTGACAAGTGGCTCTGTAAATCCACTGAAGACCAGACCACTGAACAACAGAATGGTTGTTGCCAAAGCGACTCAAATTGAGAACTTACAAGTCACTGGCGATGGTTTTTTTATCCGTACCAATGGTGGTAATCCTCAGATTCAGGTAAATCGTAGCAACGATCAGAAGGCAATTAACATCGACATTGCTGGCGCAACTCTATCACCAAGTTTAGAGCAGCGAGATTTGTCAATTAATCGCTATGGTGTTAGCCGTATCCAGTTCACCCAGCTGCAAACCAGCCCATCTGTTGTTCGCCTGACTTTACAAGTGGATGAAAATAGTCCAAATTGGCGAGCAACCACTAGTAGTGTTGGTGGTTTTGTGGTTCTACCCAGTCGTGGAGTTGCCCAACTGCCTGGAAGTAACAGTCCACGTCCTGTAGCACCAAGTAACACACCTGCTAACATTCAGTCTGTGCAACTGGCTAATAATGGTACACAATTGCTGATTCGAGCCGACCAAACTTTGTCTGCTACAGGAGGCTGGGATAGAACCTCTGGTCTGTTCCGTATCACTATCAACAATGCTAAGTTAGCTCCCAAAGTCACAGGCCCGACTTTTAATCCTAATAGCCCAATTTTGCGAGTACGCCTGCAACCACAAGAATCCAACACTGTCACCGTCTTGGTTCAACCAGCCGCTGGAGTACAAATTGGGGAACTCAACCAGGTTGGCGACCAGCTTTTAGCTTTAGAATTACGACGTTCGAGTAGCAGCATCACACCGCCCATTGCTTTACCTCCCCTGCCATTACCAGACCAAGGACAATTACCAAATCCCATAGATAATCCCCGGCCAATCTCCCAACCACGACCACGCCCCTCAGCTCCCAGAGGGAAATTGCTAGTAGTTATTGACCCAGGACATGGTGGAAAAGACTCAGGTGCCCCTGGTTTGGGGGGACTTTTAGAAAAGGATGTAATTCTGCCTATTGGGAAAAGGGTAGGAGCAATTTTAGAGCAAAATGGTGTGCAAGCAGTACTAACACGGGATGCCGACTTTTTCGTAGAACTTCAGGGACGGGTAGATATTGCCAAGCGGGTTAATGCGACTTTATTTGTCAGCATTCACGCTAATTCCGTTGATAATCGCCCTGATGTCAATGGCTTAGAAGTATATTATTACGAGAGCGGTTATGGTCTGGCAGAAGTAGTTCGTAAAACTATTCTCCAGGATATCGGTACTATTAAAGACCGGGGAACCCGCAAAGCCAGATTCTATGTTCTTAGAAAAAGCTCCATGCCTTCGATTTTGGTAGAAACAGGTTATATGAGTGGTTACGAGGATAATCCTAGATTGGGAACACCAGAATATCAAAATCGGATGGCAGAAGCGATCGCTCGTGGCATTCTAAAATACTTACAGCAGAGGTAATATAGTACAAATTACTAATTAAAGAGGTGGTATTTAAACTTCTTTGAGGCGCAGAATTTAGTGGTCAAATTGGAGATTGTCTGCTAAATTCTGTATTTTAAATCCCAAAACCTAAATATATATCTGCCTGTGTATTCATCTTCCATTTTTGAAGGGAATCTTGACGATTTTTCCGAGCGAGAACCCCAACGTGCCCCAATTGGCATCTTTGATAGTGGTGTGGGTGGGCTAACAGTACTGCGACAAGTATATCGACAACTCCCCAATGAATCAATTATTTACTTTGGGGATACAGCCAGACTTCCTTACGGAATTCGTTCACAAGCAGAAATTTTACGATTTACACGTGAAATTATTACCTGGCTACAACAGCAGCAGGTAAAAATGGTAATTATGGCTTGCAACACCAGTTCTGCCTTAGCCCTAGAAACTGTGCGTCAAGAATTCAGCATACCTATTTTGGGAGTAATCCTACCGGGTGCAAAAGCTGCGGTGCAACAAGGAAAGCGGATTGGTGTAATTGCCACTCCAGCTACAGCTAAAAGTAATGCTTATAAGCACGCTATTCTTGAAATTGCTCCCGATGTTCAAGTCTGGCAAGTTGGATGTCCAGAGTTTGTGCCACTGATTGAGCAAAACCGCATTCACGATCCTTACACTGCGGAAGTAGCACGAGCCTACCTAGAGCCTTTATTAGAGCAGGAAATTGACACCCTAGTTCACGGCTGTACTCATTATCCCCACCTTACACCAGTACTGCGATCGCTCCTCCCCTCTCAAATTCAGTTGGTCGATCCGGCTGTTCATGTTGTGGCAGCTTGTGCACAAGAACTAGACTTACTAGGCTTAAAAAATACTCATCTACCATTACCAACTCGCTTCGCCGTCAGCGGTTGTCCGCAACAGTTTTCCCAGTCAGGAGTGCAGTGGCTAGGATATACCCCAATGGTTGAAGAGGTTTCCTTCACTGATATCGCTATTTCCCAACTCCAATAAAACTAATTAGTCCCTAGTCCTTAGTCATTCGTCATTTATCGAAACAAATGACGAATGAACTAAGGACAAATGACAAATAACTATTGACTATTAACCGATATCTCCTGCTTGTGTTTTCCTTCGGTAGATGAAGGGAAACTTGTAGGAACAGTCTTTGTACCCGTTCGCTTCGCCAGTGCCAATAACAGGTAGACTGTGAACAAATATCCAGAGGCTAAAATAAAAATCATCATAGGTATACTTCCGTAAATCATTGTTCTACTAGCACCCTTCTAAACGAATATAAAATTCCATAAAATTAGTAGAACCTCAGCCAAACAAGTGCATTCTTGATGACTGTAGTTTCCTATGGTAAAATTACCTATAGAGATAAAATCCTCTACGGACAAAGAATTTATGAGCTAATGCGACTTCTTGCAGACCATAGATCCCACAGCAGTTAGCTTGCCGTTTAGCAATCTAAAACTACGATTCTCAGCGGTCTACCCGATCTGCTTTATTTTTGCTCAAACTGCTGTGAAAAGAGCAATGCTTGCGCTCTACGTGCGCGGAGTACGTAGAGCGGCTTCCCATAGGAATATGACACAGCTCCAAACCAGGAGTTTTGCCTATCGTAGGAAAAATTAAAGAATTTATTCCCTTAATCTAACCAACGAATACTTATTTTAGAATCACAACACCATATCAGTAAAATCAACTAGTAGCTAACTTAACTTTTGAGGTGCGAATATCTTACAAAATTTAAAATTCCTATATTTTAGCGTAACACAACGACCCTGAATTTTGAGCTTATTCGGCTGCTAAATTTCAAATTTTTTGAAGAGCTACACCTCAATCTGGATAAATTTATCCTTACCTCTTGGCGACGAATTTAAAACGCTGCATTTTTGTCAATAGGTAATATTGCTTAAATTATCTTTGGAACTGTGGCAAGAAAGGTGAGATGAGAAACTACTTAACACAATTTAATTTGGCATTTATCCCGTGTACTGAGAATTGATGTTTTAAGTTAGTTTAAAGTTTGAATAGCCACAAATTAAGCATAATTACTTATTGACAAAAACCTTGGCAACCTTAATTATCACCCATAGACTCATAAAAATGGGATTACCTTATGAAAACTTTGCGCTGGCACAGGGTTATCTTAAAATGAGTATAGGATATGTAAACTTTCGTAACCTAAGTCAGAGTCCGCCCATCCATGACCCCAGCCACCTCCTTGTTTACCCCTGTGGAAGCAGACCTGCGACTACTAGCAGATAACCTAAAACAGCTAGTTGGAAATCGCCACCCCATTCTGTTTGCAGCAGCCGAACATTTATTCGGAGCTGGGGGAAAGCGTATCAGACCAGCAATTGTCCTGCTAATATCGCGGGCAACAATGTTAGAACAAGACATTACACCGCGTCATCGCCGCCTTGCTGAGATTACAGAAATGATTCACACAGCAAGCTTGGTACATGATGATGTAGTAGATGAATCAGACGTGCGGCGAGGCGTTCCTACCGTTCATAGTTTGTTCGGGAACCGCATTGCCATCTTAGCAGGAGATTTTCTCTTTGCCCAATCGTCCTGGTATTTAGCAAACTTGGACAATTTAGAGGTAGTGAAACTGCTCTCAGAAGTCATTATGGATCTGGCTACTGGGGAGATTCAGCAGGGACTAAATCGTTTTGATGCTGGTATCTCTATTGAAACTTACATTGAGAAGAGTTACTACAAAACAGCTTCATTAATCGCCAACAGTTCTAAAGCTGCTGGGTTACTTAGTGAAGTCTCGCGAGAAACTGTTGAGCATCTGTATAGCTACGGTCGTCATTTTGGTATAGCATTTCAAATTGTTGATGACATTTTAGATTTCACCAGTACAACAGATACTTTGGGTAAACCAGCAGGGTCGGATCTCAAAAGTGGTAATCTAACAGCACCCGTTTTATTTGCTTTGGCGGAAAAACCATCTTTGGAAGTGCTGATTGAACGAGAGTTTGCTCAAGAAGGAGATTTAGAGCAAGCACTAGCACTGATTCAAGATAGTCAAGGTATACAGCAGGCGCGAGAGTTAGCTGCTCACCATGCTAAGTTGGCAATTGAACATCTTACAGTTCTCCCATTTTCAGAATCCCATCAGGCATTGATTAACATAGCTGAGTACACACTGAGTCGCCTTTATTAAATCAGTTATCAGTTCTTAAGTAGAAAGTGGGGATTTAGATGTAGGTGTGTTGTGCCTTCCGTAACGCACCGAAAATCTGAAATATTGTGTTGTACTAACGCTTTAACACACTAAAGCAGTTTTATGTGTAACTCAATCCACTTATTTAGCAGGTAGAAAGTGGGGTTTTTCTTTGGAAGTTCTTAGGGATTTCCAAAAAATAAATTACTACTACTTCTGGGGTGGATAGTGTTCAACTGAACGCTCACTCTAAATACTTGCCCGCTTTTGGTTACTGGCCACCTCACAATAAAGCATGGGATATTTTTTGATGTGAAAGTTCTTAAGTATAAAACTCTGCTTCACCAAGAAACTAAAACTTAAAAACGAAAAAATGTTCACTGATAACTATTTTTTAATCAATTTTAGGTTTCACCGAAAGTTGAGTAAGTCGTATGGTGTAACGGAAGGAAAAAATTTCTTTTTTCACTGATTTAGAAAACTTTTTTAAAGAAATTTGAGATTTAAAAATTTGGATGTGGGATTGTATCTAAAAAATCCCACATCCAAATTTTTTCTATGCAATATCAGGGGGTATTTGTTTAGGCGATCGCTGTTGTCGTAACTGTTTCTGCATAAGTTTTTCTAGTTCAGTGCGCCGAACTTCGACGGTATGAGTGGTCTTACCCGGCGTCTCCAAAAAAACGATACTATCTACGGGTTCTAATGCCACCATTTGGAACAAAATATGGGTGACAGGAGTAATTTTAGCTAGCATTTGAGGGTCAAGCCCAGCAGGGGAAATTAGAGAGACATCCTGTATGGTAGGGAAAGCGTAAATCACACGCTTTTCCAATCCTGGATTAGCACGATTGCTCAACGTAGTTAAAACCCAGCTTGCCTCCGAATTTTGGAGAATATAGTACTGGGAGTAGCGTAATTTTTGAGCGATCGCTCTAAGGGCAGGAGCAATTGCTGCAACAAGATGTGGTGTCATACCATCGCGGGGTGCATTGTCAATCAGCAATTGAATTTGTGCTTCTAAATCCATAATGACTTGTATACGACTCTTGGGTAATGGCAATAACATCTATCAAGTGTGAACAATCCCATCAGAATTGGGAATAATAAAATCAGCCATATCCTCAATATAGGATTGGTCTGCGTTTAGCTTATACGTAAAACCAAACCAGCCAATACCCACAGTCGTACAGGTTGTATTTAAGTAAGTTAGGGTCTTTTGAAAACCGAGACTATGAATTCAGCCGCAACCGCAACTATTCCATCTGCAACTATTCTGGGAGAAAATTCTACAGGCGTGGAGGCGATCTTTCAACTCCTGTCCAAGGAGTTTCAGCAGTCAACTAAAGCTTCGGAACAGAATTGCCACGATGTAGCAAGACGTATTACCACCGAAGTCTACCGGATTTGTCATGAGAGTAAACGTATCCAAGCTTCTGGATCTGTAGAAAGCTCGGCGATGACCCTGGCTCGGCATCGGCTGCAACAGTGTCTCAGGTACTATCAGTTGGGTTCAAATCGGGGCAGGGTCGAATTACACAGTACTCTGAGTGCAATTATTTATCGATATATTAATCCTCCTCAGAAGCAATTGAGCTATCAAGGGCGGCTGACGATAATTGAAGATTTCCTCCAGAGTTTTTATCTAGAGGCGTTGAATGCTTTCCGGCGAGAAAATCAACTTGGTGCTACTTATCGCCCTCAGACGCTCTTGGAATTGTCCGAGTATATGGCATTTACCGAGCGCTACGGCAAGCGACGCATTCCTTTACCAGGTCGTCAGCAACAGCTAATTATCCTGCGGGCACAAACTTTTTCCCAACAGCAGCCTCCAGAAACCAGCGTAGATATAGAACAAGCCGCAGAAGGTAGCAATAATGAAGGTGACGGTTCTTGGGAAGAACCAGCAATTCACCAATTACGCTCCACAATGGCAACACAAGCCGAACCCGAACCCGAAGAAGACACCTTGCGTTCCGTTGTGGTTACGGAATTAATGAATTATCTCGAACAACGACAACAATCTGACTGCGCTGATTATTTTTCTCTCCGCCTCCAAGATTTATCAGCACAGGAAATTGAATCGGTTTTAGGTTTAACTCCTCGTCAGAGAGATTATTTGCAGCAGCGCTTTAAGTATCATTTGATTCGATTCGCCCTGTTGCACCGTTGGGAATTAGTTCACGAGTGGCTGGAAGCTTCTTTGCACACAAACTTGGGCTTAACTCCCCAGCAATGGCAAGTATACACAGCACAGCTGGACAATAAGCAACGGTCTTTATTAGAGTTGAAGCAACAAGGACAAGCTGATGAAAAAATAGCAAAAACTTTGGGGCTATCAATGGCACAACTGCAAAAACGATGGTTTAAGATTCTTGAGCAAGCTTGGGAAATTCGTAACTCATTAGTTTCCGGATCAGGTGCATCTACTCATGAATAGTGACTCAGAATCCTTACAACACCGGTGTCTCGATTGGTTGTTGACAGATAATGTCAAAAATAACGAGCAATCGGTAGAATGTGAGGAAAATGACGGGGTAAAAAACCTCCTCAAGGAAGCCACTGCTTCAAAAAGCAGTGAGCCAAAATTGGGAGGAACGCCCCAGACCTTTCAACTGGGAGAAATTCCTACTGTGCAAGATCGTTTTCAAGCTGTCCTTAAGAATCGGTTACAAATCCAAGCCCAAGAACACCCACCGTTGTTTCCTTGGGAAACGCAATTAATCGAATATCCTGATTTTGTTGATGAGCCTTCCATGACACTCGTTCCTAGCTGGGGATGGATGGTACAACAGTCAAAGTTGACCTTGCCAACCCGCTTACCGGAAAGAGTTTTCCAGCAATTGCTAGAACAATGTCAGGCTTTAGTGACATCTTCAGTGCCATTGGGGGCAAAATTAGTTCAAGTGGTGGAGAACTTTTTTCCCAATGAGTCTCAAGCACTAAATGATATAGCTGGATTGGTGCTAAGAAGCACCTATCGGTCTGCAAGTACTTTGGAGACAATGCCCGCTATTCAGAGCGATTACTCAGATTTACAACCGCGTCAACAGATGGCTTTGTCGTTGCTAGCAGCTAAACAACTGCTGGAAAATCTGACTCTACCAGTTTCAGCAACCAGTCCGGTGGTAGAAAGACAATGGCTAACCAGTGTTGGTGCTTTGAACATCAGAGTAGAATACCAGTCTCTAGGCAAACTTACGAAGTTGCTTGTTCAAGCTGAGTTACCTGTTAAAGGAACTTTGACCCTGCGGGGAAGTGGCACTTTAGCAATGACAACATCTTCAACTTCGGGATACTTAAATGTAGAGTTAGGCTGCGAGCAACTTAACCCAACTTATACCCTGGAAGTTGAATTTCCAGAAATAGACGAACAGTCGTTGTTGTTTGTGATTAATCCCTCGATTTAGGTTAAATTTCCACCGCTAGCACACTATCTCAATCAACGCCGATATATATTAAGAGGATTTTCCTGGTTTTGAAGCTTATCCTATTTTTCAATAAACGGTCATTAGGGTGTCTACGAGAAGCAGTTATTACAAAGACACAGGGACACGGGAATATGGGGACATGGGGATATTGAGAAAGTATTTGATTATTTCTCGATTCACTGCGTTACCCATTTCTCGTATATTTCCATCTTTACCCCTTAGATATCATTTTTTTAACACAGTGCTAGGGTAGCAAATTACGTCCCCTGTATTGTGTTTGTTGCATCTACATCATTGCTTCTACTAGACTCAAATGTTTAACTTATCCAGGATGAATCGGTTTTGGCGTCTCCCTGTAGGTAATTTCTGGCGGCAAAATCCGCAGGGGTCGCCTTTGATTGAAGTGGAAGATTCAATTTTTTTGCGGGTGCTGGTGCTAGCGTTGGTTATTTTGGGAATTGTGGCGACGGATATTGCCGCTGAGACTTCATTCAGTTTTTGGGCGTTACCCCTGAGTGTTGTGGGTGCAATTTGGAGTTATTATCGTCGCCGCGATCGCAATGTTGCAATTAAATTCTGCATCGCCATCGGTATGTTAGTAGCACTAGGTGCTTTCTTTGGGCGATTAGTCGGAGAGTTGAATGATACGCGGTTGGGTTTGGCAGAGTTATTAATTCAACTCCAGGTGTTACATAGCTTTGATACACCCCGCCGGAAAAATTTGGGCTATTCGATTGTTATCGGACTGATTTTATTGGGTGTAGCAGCAACCCTAAGTCAGACTTTAGCATTTGCACCTGTGTTGCTGTTATTTTTAGCGATCGCTCTGCCAACTTTAGTATTAGACTACCGCTCACGCTTGGGTTTGCAGCCATTAAAAACTCAAAAGGAAAAATTCAATCAGAAGAATTCCTCAAGTCTTAATTTTAAATTTTTAATTCTAACTTTTTTACTAATTGTCGGTCTGGGGTTGGCAATTTTTGCTGTTTTACCCAGATTTCCCGGCTATCAATTACGCAATTTTCCTGTAAGTTCTGCTATTCAAGTAAAAAATAATTTCACAGGTCGTAGTATCATTAATCCCGGTTATGTCCGCCAAGGGAAAGGTGAGAATCAAGGGAGTGGTAGCGGTGGTACGGGACAAAATAAAACTGGTCAACCAGGTAAAGTAGATAATAATTTTTATTACGGTTTTAATAGCCAAATGAATCAAAACCTGCGGGGCGAGATGAAACCCAAGGTTGTCATGCGGGTGCGATCGCAAGCTGAGGGTTTTTGGCGAGTATTAGGATTCGATCGCTATACAGGTAAGGGATGGGAAGTTTCTCGCAATGAAAATGTTACGACTGTTAGGCGAGCGCCTTGGTCTTACCAAATTTTTCTTTCCCCATCTGTACTCACTGGTAAAACCCAAGAAGTAGTGCAAACTTATACAGTGGTGTCAGATTTGCCTAACCTGATTCCAGCGATGACTTATCCCAAAGAAGTTTACTTTCCAGCACCAGTGATCGCTGTTGATAAAGAAGACGGATTGCGATCGCCTGTAGAATTATCAGAAGGCTTCACCTACACAGTAATTTCTGAAGTACCATACCGCGATCGCACTTTGTTAGGTAAAGCTTCTACTAAATATCCAGAACACATTAAAAAGCATTATCTGCAAATTCCTCCCGAAATTGCCGAAAAAGTGCGGCAACGTACCGAAGAAATCCTCGCTAACTACAATCAAGAAAAAGTCGCAAAGTCTGCTAAAAGCTTAGATTCACCCTACGAAAAAGCTCTCTACTTAGCTCAATATTTAAAGCAACGCTACTCTGTTCCCCAAAATCCCTTAGAACTACCTTATTTAAGTGAAAAAGAAGACTTGGTAGAAACTTTTTTGTTTAAGCAAAAGGGAGGATATCCAGATCACTTCTCTACAGTTCTCACGGTGATGTTGCGTTCCATTGGTATTCCAGCGCGGTTAGTAGCAGGGTTTAGCGCAGGAGAATTTAATCCATTTACAGGGCTGTATGTTGTCCGTAATACTGACGCTTATGCGATGACGGAAGTGTATTTTCCTAAATATGGTTGGTTTGCCTTTGACCCTATTCCCAATCATCCTCTGATACCACCTTCAATAGAAGACACTCAGACTTTTAGTGTGTTGCGCCAATTGTGGCATTGGGTTGCTGGCTGGCTACCTTCTCCGCTGACAGGTTTGTTGAATAATGTATTTGAGACAATATTTAAATGGGTGATTAAAGCGATCGCTTGGTTTTTAGCTTTATTTTCTCAAGGTTGGTTTGGTGTATTAACTGGCTTAATTGTGGGGACTACAACGGCTTTCTTCGCTTGGCTGGGTTGGGGTCAGTGGCGAGAGTGGCGCAACCGCCGATGGTTAAAGAAATTGCCAGCGATGGAGAGCCTTTATCAACAAATGCTGCAATGGACAACCCAAAAAGGTTTAGGCAAACATCCAGCACAAACACCTTTAGAGTATGCCAGAATTTCATACCAGCATCATGCTCTAGCAACTGCTGAGGTCATAGATGAAATTTGTCAAGCTTATGTTGGCTGGCGTTATGGCGGTCATACACCTAACTTGCAACGATTGCGAGAGAGATGGCAAGGTTTGAAAAAAGCTGCTAAGTAACTCATCAATGCTAAATCACTTAGTTGACTTAAATACCCTTTACAAAGAAATTAAGGCAAGTAATTGATGGCTTATTTATGTATATAACTGGGTTATTTTTAATCTCTGGAGAAGTCTAGAGAGATTATTCATATTGATTACCTAAAAAATAGGAGAAGTAAGCTTGTTCTTTAAAACCAACCAATAGCGATTTTGATATCACCACAGTACACCTTGCGGTCTGAGTCTAGATCCTACAGGTGGCGATCGCTGGTAACTCAAATAAAATACCATAACTGCGATCGCTGTCCAAACACCACACCGCCGATTTCGCCAAGGGTTTAATCCCAATAATCTGGCTGTGACAGATGTTAGCTGTAGTATGCCTGCACGATCAAACCTATTTTGCTAAGTGTGCATTTCTATAAATCTAGCAATAGCTAGATGCTGAAATTCTCTCAAAGGCTATAATCTACATCTGTTGCACCGAGAGATTTACTTGTGGATGTCATATTAGAACGATCGCACGAATTAAAACAAGCCTTAGTTGATTTTGTCCTTGATGCTGAAGGCGAACTGGCACAAGCACTGGAAACTTATGCCGCAGAACAGTTGCGTCGTGGAAGTGGAGATAATACGCAGCAAGACTTAACCATCGATAGCTTTTTGACAGCCGGGAAAGTCGGTGATAAATCTCCATTAGAGTTGTTTATCGAAAGCCATCCAGATTTAACAGAAAGCGATCGCAGCCTGATTAACAGTTGGCATCATACTTTTATTGGCTTATTTGCCATCACTAATATTTTGCCTGATGGCTTTGAATTGACGAACTGGCTTACAGATAAACGCTACATTGTCAAGCCAAACAATACTCAAACATTACAGGCAATATCTCGGTTGAAAGTCGGAGAAATCTTGCTAACTCGCATTTCTCCCGTTACCGATAGCTACTGGATGTTTTCTGGCCCCTACACAATAATGGGTAAATTAGGTAAACCAAAACTTGCCGTAGCAATTGGTAATTTCAAAGAAAACTATAAAAGTAATCTTTACAGCGATGCTCCAGACTTGCTAGAAGAAGCTTGGCAGTCAGTAGAACAATATCATCAGCAGTTTGTGGACTTTTTTGGTACTGATGAAATCACCCTATCTGGATACCAGCTTAATAAAAAAATCGCGGAATTTCAAGAAGTAATTACTGAAAAAACTTTTGCAGCCGCAGGAATTGATACTTCTAAATCTCTGGCTGAAGTGGTAGAAGCGGCTGGCATTGGAGACGAGGAAATAAAAGCCGCAGCACAAGAATTTGGTGCTGATTCCAACGTAGTCTCTGAAATGTTTAACAGCAAAAGCACCAAGAGCAAAATGGTGATGCCAAAGGTTGATTTGCCTTCTGAACTCAAGAAAGCAGAACAGGTAACGGCTCTTTCTCATCCCCGTTGGGGACAAATGTTTTTACCAACTTATAGTAAGGTACAAGCAATCTTATCGGCAGAGGACTGGCAAAGTGTTCAAGGAGCGGAAAAACTAGTTCGCTATTACCTCGAAGATAAAAGTATTAATGCTTTTATTTGGCATCGATTAGGGCAACAGTATCCAACTCAATTAGAAAATGTGTTGCAATCATTTTTGCAACGTCCAGAGTTTAAGCTTGAAAGTGACTTGGATACACTTTTGCAAGAATTCCACAAACCTATTGAGCCAGAGTTGCCAGACATAGCCAGTGTACCCATACATTTGCATAACTTATTTCAGGAAGCTTTAGGAGAAGTTAACAAATCTAAGCCCAAGGGTAAGGGGCAACAAAAGCCAGCAAAGGGTTTTCAACGAGGTTAGTAAATATATCCAATATATAATCCTACTTACTTAGGGTTATATGTTTTCCTTTTTTAAAGTAGTTTTTAGGAGTGTATAGCTAGCTGTGCGCTCCCACAAAGTATTTCGTGACATCAGTATCAAAAACGAGATCGAGGCTGGCTAGTTATATCTAAATCGGTAGATAACAGGTGAACAATCTCATCGATATCAGATTAAACGCACATGGCTGGTAGGTGGAAAAAATCGCGGATCATTTAAATTGGACTGCACAGACAGTGAGAGAGGTTTTGCACAAATGGATTATATAAGGTGCGCGGATGGTTTAAAGATGCTAAAGTCTCAAATCCTTGCAGCTACCACAATCTAACCATTTTTGTAGTTCCCCCTTCACCAACACCTACCCATTCGCGCACTTAGCAAAAAAACTAGTCTGATTACTTAAATTTTTTCCTTAGCAGCTAACATGTGTAAAATCTTTTCTACATGATCCAACTCTCCAACGATTCGCCGAATTGGGTGAGGCCAAACCTTGACAAGGGTAGGAGTTGCAGAAACCTGATTTAGTTCTGCTTGTTCTGGATGACTTAAAACATCAATCACCTTCAGAGTATAAGGGTGTCCGAGCGATCGCTCTAACAATTCGTGTAAATTTTGCAGAATGCGTTCAGTAGAACTGCTATGTCCGGCAACAAACAAGCGGAGAACATAGCCTTGGGTGATGGCTTCTTTTTTTTGTATTATTACTGGTTGGTGGTATTTTGGTACAGGTTCAGAAAGGTCTAGACGGACAATTAAATCGTGATCCTCCCAAAGCTGCTCAAAAGACGAACGATAGGTTGTTAACACCATGCGATCGCACAATCCTTCTTGCCAAGGAGCTGCTTGCCATACTAATTCTCCCGTGCCAAAAACAGCATTAAGCAAAGCTTGATGTCTAATTACAGCTGGATAAGCTTCAGCAAAAGTTCGCACTTGTTGAGTGCGCGGATCTAACCAATTATCAATAGTTGCAGTATAACAAGGCACTAAAAAGTGCGGTGGCTCTGGTAAATCTAGGATTTCTTGCAAAGCCGAGCACAAATGCAAATGCCATCGACCTTGCTTGCTAGGGTCGATGCAGTAAATTAAATCTCCTCCAGGCGTAAATAGCGCAATGCCTTTAAACAGCTGGGGTGTAGATAGTTTATTTGTCGTCAAGTTATTCACAGAGGTTAGGGAACTAAAAGTAAAAATTCTCTCTTTTACCTTTTACCTTAGCTATAACCTCAACCAGGATCGCAAAGATATTTGGAATTGGGTACTGGGAGAGCAGGGAGAAGAGTTTTCTTCTCTGCCCCCCGCACCCTGCTCCTCTGCCTCTTCCCCAGTCCCCAATCCTAAACTCGACCTCGGAGAAACTGTGCCATTTCGTTAGGAGTTGGTGACATTTCCAAAGCAGTTTCTTCAGTGATGCGTCCGTCTTGATAGAGATTGAGCAATGACTGATTCATCGTAATCATGCCATCAAAGCCAGCTTGTTTCATCAACTCACCAATTTCATCATACTTACCGTCTTTGATCCATTCCTTAATCGCCTCAGTATTGATCAGCACATCGTGGAAAGCAGCCCGCTTACCGTCAGTTGTGCGACACAAACCTTGAGCAATTACTGCTACTAAAGACTCAGAAATCGCCACCCGCATTGCATCCTGTTCATCACCAGAATAGAGGTTGAGAATCCGCTCAATGGTTTTGACCGCACTATTGGTGTGCAGGGTTCCCATGACTAAGTGACCAGTCTGAGCAGCTTTTAGGGCGGTGTTAACCGTTTCCTTGTCCCGCATTTCCCCTACCAGAATCAAATCTGGGTCTTCCCGCAAAGCTGCTTTCAAAGCGTTGTCAAATTTCCGGGTATGCATTCCCACTTCCCGCTGTTTGACTAAGGACTTGCGGCTTTGATGGACAAATTCTATCGGGTCTTCAATAGTGATGATATGTTTGGCCATCTCCTTATTGATGTAGTCAATCATCGCTGCCATTGTGGTGGACTTACCAGAACCAGTGGGCCCTGTTACTAGAATTAAACCTTTATGGTGATGACAAATATCCCGAAAAATTGGAGGTAATCTCAACTGTTCCATAGTTAAGATTTTTAGCGGAATCAACCGCAACACCATTGCAGGCCCTTTCAGGGAGCCAAAAACATTAATCCGCACGCGAGCAAATTCGTATTGAGTTGCTCCGTCAAATTCTAAGGATTCTTCAAAGCGCTGAATTTCTCCCTCACTCATCACCTCCCGCAACCAACTCATAAAAGTTTCTTTATCTGTTTCTGGATAATCTCCTGATTGAATTTCTCCTCGGCTGCGAAAGCGGGGTGGTTCACCTACACCCAAGTGCAAGTCAGAATATCCCTGATCGTAAGCTTCTCTGATTAACTTCTCTAAAGTGAGTTCTGGACTGCTGTTTTGAGGGCGAACTGAATTAGGTATTGGCGGTGGACTACCCGGACGATGACCTGCAACAGGCGGATTTGTGCCCCTATCCATTGACATATCCAATGTTTGTGTCATCTGCCGCTGGGTACTAAAGGTTGGAGTTGGCGGTGGTGGCGGCGGCATTGGTGGCAAATTACGTCCGGCAGCAGAGTTAGAATTTAATGGAGACTGTGATTCTGTCATATATCTTCACATTTGGCAGTTAAAAAGTTGAATTAACGAGAAGTAAAGTCACTTGCTTTGATGACTTTTGGAGAATGCTTGTCTGCAAGCCTTAGCGGTGATAGAAGGCGATTGAAACTCTAGAACCACGGTCAATCTATTTCATCCACCTCAGTTGGTATCTTTTATTTCCTAAAATTTCATTACTCAGAATATTTAGATAGATTATTTAACCTATCTAAACTGGTTTAACACATGTAAGGACTTAAAAGACCTCAGTAAATACACATGGAATTAAAAGTTACTTTTAATGCTTTTAATTTAAAGTAAATATTCTCATGACTTAGATGAGAAATTTATCCCAGGTATGGGCACGAATTGCCAGCAATTAACAGCACAAATACTAGCAGATCATTTATTCAGGCTGTCTAGGAATTATGAGAAAGACTACTAATTTTTATAAGAAATGTTAAGTTGAATAGGAATGATATCGTGGGGATCAAGGTTCAAAGCTCATACATTCTAGGTTCTATACCTGAAGGTAGATGCAGTAAACAAGTTTTTCTAATAGATAGAAAATTGACTTTATATCCATAATTACGAAAAATTAACTGTAAACTTTAGTAAACAAATGCTCATTTTCCCAATTAGTTTTTATATACTGAATTTCACTGAAGAACAATTCAGTTTACTCGCAAAAAGCGAGATATGACTGAAATTAAAATCTGTTGTGTATTTTGGGAGGAAAAGTCATGGTTTCTGCTGAAAGCTCTAATCAAGGAAAGACCTACTCCTTGTTGATGATTAAAAGCTTTTTAATATGGACTTTTACATTAGCAGTATGTTTGTTGGTTGTGGGTTTTCCACTAGTTGTCTTAATGGCTACGGTCGGATGTCTGTTGTCGATTATCTTGCAATCTGTGATGCCTGTTAGTGCGGTTTTGCTTGTAGCAGGCGCTCTAATAATGTTTAATGTTATGGCAGTTGTATTGGCTGCGGGTGTGCTAACTGTTAAGGGAGTTCATCCTAGCGAAGTTAAGTGGTTAAGCTGGCTGCATGGAGAGGCAGACCAAATGCAGGCTACTGTTTACGCTGCTTGCCCTCTAACTTGTGAGATTAAATAGTTATTACAGGTTAATTAGACAAACAGTGCGTCTGCCCGGTTAAGCCGGGTTTTTTCATGGTTTTTATAATTTGAACTTTTAAATAGTTATTACAGGTTAATTAGACAAACAATACATTTGCCCGGTTAAGCCGGTTTTTTATATCTTGTGTGATTTATCCATTAATATTTATGGTTTATGTAAGGATTAACCACCGACGATTGACTATAGACCATTGACTATAGACCATTGACTATAGATGGCAAATTACAGATGACTAATGACTAATCAAAAACGCGTTTGCATTATCTTAGGTACTCGCCCGGAAGCGATTAAACTCGCTCCAGTGATTCAGGTTTTCCAGAAGTCTTCAGAATTTCAGTTGCAAGTAATTCTAACTGGACAGCATCGTGAGATGGTTGAGCAAGTTATGCAACTATTTAATATCAAGGCAGATTATAACTTGGAAATTATGCAGGTTCAGCAATCTCTAAATGATATTACTTGCCGAAGTTTACAAGGGTTAGAAGCATTATTTAAGGCAGAAAAGCCAGATTTCGTAATTGTGCAGGGAGATACTACCACTGCTTTTGCCGCTGCTTTAGCAGCTTTTTATCAAAAAATTCCTATAGGTCATGTAGAAGCAGGGTTAAGAACTGATGATATCTTCAATCCTTACCCAGAAGAAGCTAATCGCCGATTGATTTCTCAAATTACTCAGTTGCACTTTGCACCGACTCCTTGGGCTGTGGAAAATTTGCATCGTTCTGGTGTTTTGGGTGAAATTCACATGACAGGTAACACTGTAATTGATGCATTGTTAAATGTCGCTGCAACCCAAGTAGTTTGCGATGTCCCAGGCTTAGACTGGGAATCATATCGGGTTTTGTTAGCAACAGTTCATCGTCGGGAGAATTGGGGAGAACCTCTATTAGCGATCGCTCAAGGCTTTTTACAAATCTTAGACAAGTTTCCTGATACAGCTTTGCTCTTACCATTGCACCGCAATCCGACAGTGCGAGTCCCGTTGCAGGAACTTTTAGGGAATCATCCCCGAATTTTCTTGACAGATCCTCTAGATTATGGAGATTTGGTGGGAGCAATTAGGCGATCGCATCTTTTGCTCACTGACTCTGGTGGCTTGCAAGAAGAAGCCCCCAGCTTGGGAAAACCAGTACTAGTTTTGAGAGACACTACCGAAAGACCGGAGGCTGTGGTAGCTGGTACAGCCAAACTTGTTGGCACTACGACTGAGAACATTGTTGCAGCCGCTACTGAGTTACTCAGTGACTCAGATGCTTATGAAGCGATGGCAAACGCAATCAATCCTTTTGGGGATGGTCATGCAGCAGAGCGCATTTTGCAGATTGTCCAAAATTACATTTATGGGTAAAAAAGTTCGTAGTAAGGACTTTAGTCCTTATTTCTCAAGCACTAAAGTGCTTACTACAAACCCTCAAAACTAGTTTGACAATATTTACCAAACCACGAGGTTTTTTAAGGGTGGCTTCTGGTTAAATACCCAGAGCTGCTCGAGTTTCGGGGCCTACAACACCATCTACAAGTAGACCTTTGCTTTGCTGAAAGCTTCGGACTCGGCTAACAGTTTCTTGACCGTAAATTCCATCAATTCTAAGATTACCTAAAGCTGTTTGCAAGTCTCTGACGAGCTGACCTTTAGAACCAGGGGTAAGAATCACTGAACCGCCAACACCACCAGGTCTAGTCACAGGACGATTATTAGGTCTATCACCAATCCATCGCGCAAAAACGTATCTACCTGTAGAAAGTCTGGCAAAACCATTTTCATATCTTTCAATGGCTGGAAGTGTTGCGCCATTTGGTACACAGTCCACATACGAGTAGCTGCTGCTTGGGCCGGTACGGACACGTAAACAACTGCCGTTAGTCTTGACATAGGCAGCCGAACTCATTTGAATTTGGGTTACAGCAGCAAACAATACACCAACACCAGCTAAAGCTAACCAAGCCGAAGATTTAAGCAGTTTTTTCCAATTGAATTGAGGTTGAGGAAGATTGTACTTAGTGTTTCCAGATGCCTCTTCTTGAGCAATAAACATCTGGGAATAAGCAAGATATTCCATAATGCACTCCTTAATATGAAAAAATGAGTACTCGCAGAGAATTACTTGGTGGTTCTCTGTATTTATTCTTAGTATATTTTATATCACTGTGATTTCAAAGTTTTTTATTGATAGCGAAATTAATAAAAAATAAAATTAGTCAAAAGATTTCTGAAAAAATACGATGTCTACAACGGGTTAGCTCGTGTAGACATCGCATTTTGAAAATAAATAAAATTGCTAGCATGGTTGGAAGCGATCGCAGCAAAAAATTCCTAGTTATACAAGTCATTAAAAACCTAAACCCTTTTCATGGCTACCAAATGTTGTTACTTCTCCCAACTAGTCTTGGTGTATTTTGATTATCGCAAAGATAAGCTACTTAGAACCAAGCATATGAATATGAATATTTATTAAGACTTAATTCTAGAATAATCTTAAGATTTCTGATATACTACGCTAAACCTACCGACTTATTGTATTATACACTCAGCCTAAAAAAGGACATGTCACAAATACTCAATAAAAACAAGTATTTTCTACTACATATTTAAAATGTTTATTACCCAAAGCTAACTTAATTATCTGGTTAATCTATGCAACAATAAACAATTGTGCTTACTAAATACACTTTGTCTATCGACTTAAAGTAATACGTAAGCCAATGATTAGTTGAAAAATTTATATTGGCTTAGTGCTAAATCCAATATTGGTTGAAGCTAATTTCCTTAAAAAATAATAATGCCCTTGACAAAATACGAAATTTTAAACAAAAATATCACTGTTAAATTTACTGAATAACAACGCATAAATATGAAGTATAACCAACTTGGCACGAGTGACTTAAAAGTTTCTGAAATTTGTCTGGGTACTATGACTTATGGACAGCAAAATACTATTGAAGAAGCCCATGAACAACTAGATTATGCTATTGCCCAAGGAGTCAACTTTATTGATGCAGCAGAGATGTACCCTGTGCCAACAAGTGCCGAAACTTATGGATTAACAGAAACTTACATTGGGGAATGGTTAAAACGTCAACAAAGAGATCGAGTTATTTTAGCTACTAAAATTGCTGGCCCTGGTCGAGGCTTTAAATGGGTACGTGGAGGAGCCAAAGCAATCGATCGTGATAATATCAAACAAGCTGTAGATGATAGTTTAAAAAGATTACAGACAGACTATATCGATCTGTATCAGATCCACTGGCCAGATCGCTACGTGCCAAGGTTTGGGCAAACGGTGTTCGATCCGACTCAGGTGGGAGAAACGGTTCCCATTGCTGAACAGCTAGCAGTTTTTGACGATGTAATTAAAGCGGGGAAAATTCGCTATATCGGTTTGAGTAACGAAACCCCTTGGGGAGTTGCTCAATTTAGTAACGCTGCTAAACAATTAGGATTACCTAAAGTTGTTTCCATTCAAAATGCTTACAACTTGTTGAATAGAGTATTTGATGGAGCCTTAGCGGAAGCAGTTTATCACGAAGAAATTGGGTTACTAGCTTATAGTCCTTTAGCATTTGGCTTCTTAACTGGCAAATATCTAAACGGCAAACCAGAGAAAGCCAGAGTCACTTTATTTGAAAATTTCGGTCAGCGCTATCTGAAACCGAAAGTCAGTCAAGCCGTATCAGCTTATGTAGAAATTGCCAAGCGCCATCAACTAAGTCCAGCGCATCTAGCCTTAGCATTTGTGCGGAGTCGTTGGTTTGTGCCTAGCACAATTATTGGTGCGACTACACTGAAACAACTTAAAGAGAATTTAGAAAGTGTGAATGTAGTTCTCGACAAAGACATTTTGGAAGAGTTGGATATAGTTCATGCTCAGTCGCCAAATCCAGCACCATAAGAGTGCTGAGTAGTGAGTCCGAATTGTTCAGAAACGAGTAGAGGTAAGCAATGTATTCTGTCTTAATTATTAGATTCACAAATAGATATTTAGTAGGTAAAATATGACTTTTACAGCAACATTAATTGACCAGAATACTATTCGTCGTCGGGGTACTGGTTTAACAGCTTACAATCCTGAAAAAGCCTTTAAAGGGTATACACTTTTCACACCTTTGACAGGTCAAGGTGAAGTCTATCTTCTGAACTTGGAAGGAGAAGTAGTACACCAGTGGAATCTGCCTTATCCACCAGGGTTATACGGTTATCTTTTGCCCAATGGCAATCTTTTTTATAACGGTAAGACTCCGCCAGAAGAACCACTACGTTTTGCTTTATGGGCTGCATTCAAAAGTGGCGTTGTTTTAGAAGCAGATCCCAAGGGAAATATTATCTGGGAATATAAGCATCCAGATCATCATCATGATGGACGCAGACTAGCTAATGGCAACACAATTATACTCGCCATTGAAAAGATACCTCAGTCTTTGGTTCCCCGGATCAAAGGTGGCGTATCAGGTACAGAACCAGATGGTGATATCTATGCGGATGTGCTTTATGAGGTGACTCCAACAGGTGAAATCGTTTGGACTTGGCACGCCCACGAACACCTCGATCCAGATATATTTACGATTACACCCCAGGATCATCGACACGAATGGACTCATGGGAATACTGTGGGTGAACTCGCTGATGGCAACATTATAGTCAGCTTTCGCAATATCTCCACAGTTGTCATCGTCGATCGCAAAACTGGAGAAATCATCTGGACGTTGGGCGATGACGTGCTAGCACAGCAGCACTTCCCGAACGAATTAGCTAACGGTAATATCCTGATTTTCGACAATGGCGCACATCGCCGTAACATTGCTCTCAATTTTTCTCGTGTGATTGAGGTGAACCGTCAAACCAAAGAAATAGTTTGGGAATACACCGACAATCCGCCCCAAAATTTCTTCAGTTCTTATATATCAGGGGCGCAACGTTTGGCCAATGGCAATACCTTAATTACAGAAGGTGCTTATGGTCGAATATTTGAGGTGACAGTTACAGGGGAAATTGTTTGGGAATACATCAATCCCCACTTTGCAGTTAGGAATATTCCAGGTGAGAAGTCGCCGGTAACTCTTGGAGAGCAAAATACAGTCTTCCGCGCCTTCCGTTATGCACCTGAAGAAGTGCCCTGGCTGTAGGGGAAGGCAGGGGAGCAGAGGGGGAAATAATTAACGTGAGTTCGACAAGTCTTATTTGACCTCTCCCCCAACCCCTCTCCGACACGGAGAGGGGAGCAAAAAGCTGAATTTTTCGTTGCTCTTTCCGTTTCGGAGAGGGAGAGGTTCATCGAACTCACGTTAATTAATCCCTATTCCCTATTCTCTACCCCCTATCCTTACCAACAATTTTGGATTATTTGAGTATTATTCCAGTTTCAAAGTTTGGTTAGTGTCGATAATTTTTCACGCTACATTCGCTTCAACAAGAGTTTGCGACACTAACAATTTAAGATTTGGGATTTTGGATGAAAATTCAATTCCCAATGCCGATTAACAAGTCTTATTTACCAAGGTACTTAAACATGGCTGAAATTAAAGTATACAGTGCAGTTGTTTGTCCTTATGCTCACCGTACCCGCTTGGTACTCCAAGAGAAAGGCATCGACTTCGATTTGATTGAGATTGATTTGCAGAATAAGCCTGAAGGGTTTACCAAAGTTTCCCCCTATGGTAAAGTTCCTGCACTAACTCATGGCGATAACCGAGTTTGGGAGTCAGCGGTAATTAACGAATATCTTGATGAGGTATTTCCCAATCCACCACTGTTACCTAGCAACCCCATTGATAGGGCACAAGCTCGTATCTGGATAGATTTTGCTAACACCAGATTCGTTCCCGCTTTTTCTACACTGCTGCGGAGTTCAGATCCCGAAAAACAAGAAGAAGCTAAACAGGAACTATATAAACATCTGGAATTCATTGAAAACGAAGGTTTAGCAAAGCTTTCTGGAGAAGGCCCTTACTGGTTTGGTGAATTTATCAGTTTGGTGGATTTCACCTATTTCCCTTGGTTTGAGCGCTGGGCTGCACTGAAGCAATATCGTGGTTTTGGAATACCAGAGCAATTTACCCGTCTACGCCAGTGGAAACATGCTTTGAAAGAGCGTGAATCTGTGAAAGCGATCGCTCACTCTAAGGAATTCTACATTGAGCGATATGCTAAATTTGCTGCGCCTACTCTCGCTGCTGTTTAAATGTAATTCATAACTATGTTTCAAGTGGGAATTCAAACCCCACTTGAAACATAGAATTAAACTCTTTAAAATTACGAATTACGAATTACGACTTTACCGAAGTGAGCCGCACTTTTGAGGTAATGATAAGCCTTTCGTGCTTCAGTAAATGGGAAAACTCGATCAATAATTGGTTTGATTTGATGCTGTTGCATCGCCTGATTCATCGCCTCAAACATTTCTCGACTGCCAACATAAATTCCCTGAACTGTTAAGCTCTTAAAAAGTATTGGCATGGGGTCAATTTCATTTCCTCTACCTGATAATACGCCAATCAAACTAATACGTCCCCCAATGCGGACTGCTTGTAGCGATTTTGACAGCGTACCTGCACCGCCTACCTCAACTACATGATCTACACCCGTGCGATTGGTTAATTGATAAACTTGCTTTTCCCAATCTGGTGTTGCTTTGTAGTTGATTGTCTCGTCAGCACCAAGCTGTTTAGCTCGTGCCAATTTCTCATCACTGCTGGAAGTAATAATCGCTCTAGCACCATGTATCTTGGCAAACTGGAGAGCAAAAATTGAAACTCCTCCAGTACCGAGTAATAAAACACTATCACCTGCACCAATATTGCCTTTTGTAATCAGTCCATGCCAAGCTGTAACTGCTGCACAGGGTAAAGTTGCACCTTCAATGTAGGATAGGTAATCAGGTAATATTACTAAACCATCTTGGTGTAATACGACATACTCAGCTAGCATTCCATCGATACCGCCTCCGAGATCGGATTTCATTTTCTCTTTGGTTAAAGAGCCATAAATCCAGTCTTGGAAGAAAATACCAGCGACGCGATCGCCTATTTTTACCCGTGTCACACCTTCCCCCACTGCCACAACTTCTCCCGCACCGTCAGACATGGGAATTAACGGATATTTCTGTCCAGCACCGTAAGCTCCTTCAATGACAAGCAAATCGCGGTAATTTAAAGATGCTGCCTTCACTTGAATCAGAACTTGTCCAGCTGCGGGTTTTGCTTGGGGGCGATCGACTAATGCCAGGGCATCAATTCCGGCGTTGCTTTGAATTTCGTAAGCTTTCATAGATGTCCTTGTTCTAGCTACAACTTTGGTATTGTAGCTAGGGTAAAAAAGAATCTAGAGACGTAGCAAGTGCTACGTCTCTACAAGGGTTCTGCATAACGCATATTTAATTTCACTAGTAGGTTTGCCCTCAATACGGTTCGGTTAAAGGGTAAAGGGGAAAGGGGAAAGGTTTTGAATACATCCTTTCCCCTTTACCCTTTCCCTTTACCCCGCCAAGTTGACGAAAGCGAACTACTAAAAGCTACAGAGAATCTATGAACTGCTGTACTTTTTCTAAAAGTGGTTGATATTCGATTTGCTCTGCTAACTCTTGGGCATTTTTGTAGCACGATCGCGCCATTTTTTTGCGTTTCGTGGTGGCGTAAACGCTTCCCATATTTAGCAAAGTTGAAATTTCTCCGAGATTATCGCCGAGTTCTTGATAAATCACAATGGCTTGCTTGTAGAACTTCATTGCTTGGCGATGTTCTGCCAGGGTGCTGTATGTAAAACCAATGTTGTGAAGGGTTGTTGCAACACCTGCGCGATCGCTAATTGCTCGACGTGTTAAAAGAACTTGATAGTAAAGCAATAGCGCTTGTTTCGGTTGTCCTAAATCATGATAGACAGAAGCAATATTGTTCAAGGTGGTTGCTTCTCCAAGCAAATTCTTGGCAGCTCGTTGAATTGGCAGTGCTGCTTGAAAAAATTCTAGCGCTTGCTCAAACTTGCCTAAGACATTGTAGGCAAATCCAATACCATTGAGCGTTGTTGCCTCGCCAGAAAAGTCACCTAACAATCGGCGCATCCTCAAAATTTGGTGTTGTAGCAACAGCGCCCGTTTTGGTTCTCCTAACCGCGTATAAATTAGTGCGACATCATTAAGAGTAGAAACTTCGCTTTGAGTATCTTGCGATCGCCTAAAGATTAGCAGTGCTTTGTCAAAATATTCCAACGCTTGCGAAAAGCGTCCAAGACGGCTGTAGGTAGAACCCAGATTGCTAAGTGCAGTGGCCTCTGCTGGCGTGTTGCCAATTTCAACAGCAACCGAAAGCGCCTGATGAAAGCGCTCTAATGCTTTTTGAGGTTGCCAGCAACTGAGGTGAGCTAAACCGAGGTCATTTAATGTATAACCTTCTCTGGCTCGATCTGGAATTGCTCTAGCCAAGTGTAAATTTTTGGTTGCAAGATCGAGAGACTCTTGAAATTTCCCTCGTTGGTAGTAGCGGTTTGCTTCGTCACGACGTTGTTCCCATTCTTTGACTTGATTTAAAGGTTGCGTCATCTGACCTCAGTTGCATTCTGCGATAAGTAGGTAGAACATCTCTTGGGAATGAACCCCTCTTAGGTTTCCCAAATTTTAACCTCGATCTTCTATCTTTAGATATAAGACGTAAACAGATAAGTATGCTATTTTTTCATACTTACAGGAATATTTATGAAGCAATTAATACAAATACTGTAGGGACGCACTTCTGTGCGCCCTCGGATTTCCGATTTATTTCAAAAGTCGGGAATCTTGTTGTTACATCGCTATTTTCAACTCAACCGTTGTCGCAACCACAAGGGCAGTAAAGGCAATGCCAGTTGATAACCTGGCTCGGCATGATAAATCAAGCCTTTGTGCTGTAACCCAGTTAGCGCACCCTGAAGACTTCCACTTCTGGAAAGTCCTTATGTTTAGCAGTTGGTTCGCCAATGATTCTGTAGGCTGCGGTTGTGAATCGTTTTGATCCGCCAAATCAAATTAAACAGTGGCAACATTTCTGGGTAGAGGACTGATAGTTTCAAGATTGCAAAATGTAAAGGAAATTATCCAAATCGTGAGGAATATCGGGTCTTAGTAGTATTCTTGCAGTTTCTATCTCAGGCATGGTATCAGAGTAGGAAGATAAACGCTACTTTAAACAAGCGTGTTTTTTTCCAAACATTAATATAATGCTCTTACTATGAGCATCTACCAATCTCTGAAAAAATCTTATACACCAGATCGTCGGCGTGAAAATGACTGGCGGTTATTTTTGCGTTTGGTGCCTTATGCCCGTCGTAACGGACGGCTATTGGCGCTGTCGATGTGCCTACTCGTACCGATCGCACTAGCTAATGCCGTACAACCTTTCTTGATTGGGCAAGTAATCTCTCTGATTCGTAATGAACCAAGCACTTACGAATTTTTTAGGAATCGTCCCTTCTCGCAAGGGCTGAATATCCTAGAGGGATTACTGGTAATTGCGATCGCCATCCAATTGATGTTGACAGGTTTTCAAGGTTATATAGTCCAAAAGCTAGGGCAACAAATCACCGCAGCAATTCGCCAAGACTTATTTCAGCATGTAACATCTCTAGCAGTGCGCTTTTTTGACCGCACACCCGTAGGTAAATTAATTACCAGAATTACCAGCGATGTAGAAGTGTTAGGCGATGTCTTTTCGACTGGGGCGGTTGGCATTATATCCGATTTGTTTTTAATGCTGGTGACTTTGGGTTTAATGTTTTCCATCCAGTGGCAACTTTCTTGCTTGCTGGTATTGATGCTGTTACCAACTAGCTGGGTAATTGTTTACATTCAAAAACAGTACCGCAAAGCCAATTACAAAGGGCGAGAAGAACTTTCGATCCTGAATTCACAGCTACAAGAAAATGTGCTTGGTATTAACGTCGTGCAGTTGTTTCGTAGAGAAAAATTTAATGCCGAATTGTTTCGTGCGACAAACAGCCACTACACTCAGCAAATGGATAAAACCATCTTTTATGATTCATTTGTTTCAGCAACCTTAGAATGGATTGGACTGATTGCGATCGCAGGTGTTTTGTGCGTGGGTGGGTGGTTGCTGTTGGAAAAAAACTTGACTTTCGGGACTTTATCGACATTTATATTGTATGCCCAGCGATTATTTGACCCTTTAAGGGCTTTTGCAGAAAAATTTACAGTAATTCAAGCTGGTTTCACTGCCATTGAACGCGTAAGCGATATATTAGATGAACCGATAGAAATTCGCGATCGCGCCAATGTCCGCTTCTCAATATTTGATGCAAAATTTGGCTACATAGACGAAATCCTAGCAAATCTAGAATCTCCAGACCTCACTTCCCCCCCAGAACTGGGAGAGATTCGCTTCGATCATGTCTGGTTTGCTTACAAAAATGATGATTACGTAATTAAAGACTTAGATTTTACCATTCATCCTGGTGAAAAAATTGCATTAGTCGGCCCTACAGGTGCGGGTAAAACTTCGATTATCCGGCTTTTGTGCCGCCTTTACGAACCCACCCAAGGACGCATTCTCATAGATGGCGTAGACATTCGGGAAGTACCACAAGCAGAACTGCGGCGCTACATGGCAGTAATTTTACAAGAAGGCTTTTTGTTTGCTGGCGATGTTAAAAGCAACATTTCTTTAGGAGATGGCTACACCATTGAACAGATTCAACAAGCAGCGGAAGAAACCAACATTGCCCAGTTTATAGAAGAACTACCCCAAGGCTATGATACTCAACTTCGAGAACGGGGCACAAATATTTCTAGTGGTCAAAAGCAACTTTTAGCCTTTGCACGCGCTGCCATTCGCAATCCGCAAATTTTGGTACTAGATGAGGCTACCGCTAGTTTAGATGTTGGCACAGAAGCTTCAGTTCAAGAGGCATTAAACCAGCTTTTGCTCAGACGTACCGCTATTATTATTGCTCACCGCTTGTCTACGATTCGCAATGTAGACCGGATTTTTGTTCTCAAGCGGGGCGAATTAATCGAACAGGGAAGTCACGAGCAACTACTGCAACAAGGAGGGCTTTATGCCACTTTACATAACTTGCAGATGTTGGGAAGTTAGTACATTTTATAATTCCAAGGTGGAAAATAGCGATCGCTACATTCGCCACAGGCATTGCCTAAAATGATGCTGTTCTTGAAAGTGCGATCGCATAAAATAATACCAATTTGAAAAAATAATGCGACAAGTAGACCATTTGTAGAGACGCGATTCATTGCGTCTCTACCCAGGGATGTGTTGCAATCATTAATTGAATTGGTATAAATTCTCAAGAATCCATTTCGGTTAAGGGGAAATATGGCATAAGAGAGTTAGGAGTTGAGAGTGAGGAGTTAGGAATAAAGTTAAGAATTAAGATCAAGAGTTACCAATATTAGTTCTACTCTAACTCCTAACTCCTAACTCCTAACCCCTAACCCCTAACTCCTTAAAAAAATCCCCACCCAGGCATTTACCTGAGTGGGTAATATTAGGTCGAACAAAAGAATCTTCCCAAAAGAAGTAGAAAAATTATTTGCTCTCTGTAAAATCAGCGTCAATCACATCGTCGCCGTTACTAGAGCTAGAGGAACTACTATCTTGAGGTTCACCACCAGATGTAGCACCTGCACCGGAACCAGCACTAGCACTAGCACCCGCTTGTTGATAGATGTTGCTACCCACAGCGAATAACGCTTGTTGCAATTCTGGGGTGAGCTTCTTGATTTGCTCATCGTCTTCTTGAGCAACTGCTTCCCGCACTTCCTTCACTAAAGCTTCGACTTTAGTCTTGTCAGCATCGGGAACTTTATCGCCCAATTCTTGTAACTGCTTTTCAGCTTGGTATGCCAAAGAATCGGCTTGGTTCTTGCGTTCAATCTTTTCACGCCGCTCTTTATCAGATGAAGCGTTCTGTTCAGCTTCTCTTACCATCCGGTCAACATCATTTTTATCCAGGGTGGAAGCGCCGGTTATGCTGATGGACTGTTCTTTACCAGTTCCTTTGTCCTTAGCGGTGACATTAAGGATACCGTTAGCGTCAATATCAAAGACTACTTCAATTTGAGGGACGCCACGTGGTGCAGGAGGAATACCATCGAGGCGGAAGGTTCCCAAGCTCTTGTTATCGTTAGAGAATTCGCGTTCACCTTGCAGAACGTGAATTTCTACGTTAGTTTGTCCATCCACAGCGGTGGAGAAGACTTCCGATTTCTTGGTGGGAATTGTGGTGTTGCGGGGGATAATTTTGGTCATCACGCCGCCCAATGTTTCCACACCCAAAGATAGAGGTGTCACGTCTAACAACAAGATGCCAGTTACATCACCAGCCAGTACGCCGGCTTGAATGGCAGCACCAACTGCTACAACTTCATCAGGGTTAACGCTTTGGTTGGGGTCTTTACCCAATACCTGCTTCACAATCTGGTGAACTGCGGGAATCCGCGTAGAACCACCAACTAACACCACTTCGTCAATATCGCCTTTGGTTAACTTGGCATCCCGGAGGGCGTTTTCCACAGGAATACGACAACGGTCGATTAAGTCAGAGCAAAGTTCTTCAAATTGAGCGCGAGTCAGGGTTGTATCCAGGTGCTTAGGCCCGTCCTGGGTAGCGGTGATAAATGGTAGGTTAATTTCTGCTTGGGTAACGCTAGAAAGCTCAATTTTGGCTTTTTCTGCGGCTTCAGTCAGACGTTGTAAAGCTTGCTTGTCTTTCCGCAGGTCAATACCTTCGGCTTTCTTGAACTTCTCAGCTAAGAAATCAACTATTTTTTTGTCAAAGTCGTCACCACCAAGGTGGGTATCACCAGATGTGGCTAGTACTTCAAAAACTCCGTCTCCTACTTCCAGCACGGATACGTCGAAAGTACCACCACCAAGGTCAAATACTAGGATGGTTTCGTTACTCTTCTTGTCAAATCCATAAGCCAGAGAAGCAGCGGTAGGCTCGTTGATAATCCGCAGAACTTCAATCCCGGCAATTTTCCCAGCGTCTTTTGTTGCTTGTCGCTGGGAGTCGTTGAAGTATGCGGGAACGGTGATTACAGCTTGGGTTACAGTTTCACCCAAGTATTTGCTGGCATCTTCAACTAGTTTGCGAAGAACTTTTGCAGAAATTTCTTCAGGAGCAAACGGTTTACCAGCGATTGGACAATCTAATTTGACATTGCCGTTGCTGCTGAGAACTTTGTAAGAAACTTCCGTAGCTTCGTTACTAACTTCATCGTAGCGGCGACCGATAAAGCGTTTGACTGAGTAAAACGTATTTTCGGGGTTCATCACCGCTTGGCGTTTGGCGATTTGGCCAACCAAGTTGTCGCCATTTTTCGCAAATGCGACTACTGATGGCGTTGTCCGAAAACCTTCAGCATTAGCAATTACTGTGGGTTTACCACCTTCCATCACTGCCACGCAGGAGTTCGTTGTTCCTAAGTCAATTCCAACTACTTTTGCCATTTTAGGTGCTGGCTCCGTATAACTACAAATGAATGAATGAGAATATAAAGCACTAAATTTTGAACCAACAGGGTCAAGAAATCAGCCAGTTCAGCATGAACACCTTTGTTTTGGCTTTCCTGGGGTTAAAACTCCAGACTATGCTGATATATATACTGAAGCTTAGTGGTAGCCAGTCCATGAAGGGTGGTTTCCCGAACCTTGCTTGGGACGGTTAAACTAACTAAATTGTGTTTTTAGTTGGTTCATGGATTAATTTGTCTTCACTCTGTCTAATGTAGAAGAATTAATACTTTCAGTAATTAGGGTGAACCGTAACGTCCGAGTGGTGTTTGCCGTCTTTTGAGGCAATAAACTACAGAAGCAGTGAGCATTAGGGATTGGGTATGGGGTATGGGGAGAGAATAATCACTCAGCACTCAGTACTTACTCAATCCCAGAAAAAAGAGTTTCCCAGTCAATCACAGGTGGTCTTTGTCCTTGGTTGACTATTTCAAAAATTTTCCTAGAACTACTTGGTTGAAAAAGGCATTCTACACAAGCGTTGGCGACATCAATCCGGCTGGCATCACCCGAAAGTGTATCCCCAATGCTTATGACTACACCGTATTTACCCCCAGTTTTTGCCTTAAGGAGGGTGTTGAGGTCGTATGAGGTATAGGGGCCGTCAATGAGGCGTCCTGGGCGGATAATGGTGTAGGGCAATCCTGAATTAATAATGGACTCTTCGCCTTTTTGTTTGGCATCCAACACGCCAAAACCATTAAGAATACTAAAAGGAAACTGATTTTTACGGAGAATTCCACAAGAAGAGACGAAAACGAATCGCTTCAAATTCTGGGGTGCTGCTGCTACTAGATTGCTGACACCTTGAGCATCAATTTTTGTCGGACTATTCTTTGCTTTTGCTTCACTAGATTTGGGATTAAGGAAAATAATTCCCCATTCAATCAAGTTCGGGGTTTCGTCAAACTCCCATCGCGCAGAGGGAAAGGCAGTAGTTCCAGCACAATTTATGATGTGGGTAACACCTAGCATTGCAGCTGGTAGTGTAGCTGGCTGGCGGATATCGCCAACGGCAATTTCCACTTTTTGGTTAAACATCTCTTCAGCTTTTGCAGCATTGCGTGTCAAAACGCGAACTTTTAAACCCTTTTCGAGTAACTTGCCTACCACTAATTGCCCGACTCCACCTGTAGCACCAGCAACTAGTACCAAATCTTTAGCTGAATCAAAAGAAGTCATAAAGTGCCCTTGAGATAGTCTATTGCTAATCTACCTAAAAAATACGATGTCTACGCCAGGCTGTGACGCTCGATAGCGCAGCGTAAAGCTTTCTCTTCTCCTTTTTCTGTCAAAGACGCTAACACGAACGCGAACCGCATGGCTTCTCTACAAGACGCTACGCGTAGCTTGCTTCTTTGGAGGAGTAAGTTTAGAGTGAGTCCGCGAACGTCGATTAAAGATTTGGCTAATGGTTGTTGACTCTGTAGCTTTCAGGCTGATAAGGGACTTGCGTGAAAATAAAGTACCAATAAACTGAGTTTCGACACTATTAACCCGCAGATCCCTAAGTGGGAATTTTAGGAAAAGGGCAAACTCCCTAAAACTGAATTAGCACAGTAGTCAGCACGAAATACGATCGCAAGATCAGATGCTAGCCCATCTGCAAGAGCATGTTCAATCGCTACACAAGTATTGACCCTTTTTTCACCACGAAAGCAGTTGGGAAGGGGACTGGCATGGGTCTATCAATAAGTTACCAGATAATTACTGACAAGCATGGTGGATCTTTGCAATGTATTTCATCACCGGGACAAGGTGCAGAGTTTGTAATTACAATCCCAATTCGAGTAGGGAAACCAGCACAATTATCAGTCGGCGATCGCCACGCCTATCGGTAAAAGTCAGTGCCAATATTTTTCAGCTATTCAGTGCGTAAGCGTAGCCCGCACTTCTCTACGAGACGCTGCGCGAACGGCTACGCTCAGTGACACCGTAGACATCGCAGTTAGAGGGGAATTGCCCCTGAATTGTTCGGTTCTACCACTGTCACCAGTACACAAATAGCTATAACCTCTTAGATAGTAGTGAAATGTCTAACCTAGACGCTGTTAGTCGCTCTTGAATTAAGGGGTGAAAGCCTGTGTACCAATGGATATTGCCAAGCCTGAGCGAAATCTTGGCCCAAAATCAATCAAGTGTGGCAGAATGTTCACCTGCTAAAGCAGAGCAGCAGTGGCGTATCAGCCTCGCAGCGACAGAACATTTGCTATTAAATACTTTAGCAGACCCTTCAGTTGACACAACCCAAGGATTAGTTTTAGCCGCACCAGCACCCTTGTTTAGTCAACCAAAATTGACTCAAAGTTTACAAACAGTAACTTTTACAGCAAAACCATTTAACCCTTTGGCGCTGATGCCATTTCAGATGCCAGGTGCGATACCTGCGGCAGACTACGCCAACGCATCTGTAAATGAAGACATTGCTCCCCATGATTCGGTACTTCCGTTACTACCTGCCGATCCTCTGGGTGCAGAACAGTTTTGCTTAGTTTTTACAGATAAATTTAGATTAGTGCTGGTTTTAGCAACCCACAAAAACGGTAAAAAAACTTTTTCATTTTCTTTTGAGCCAGAGATAGTGCAGCAGGCTTGGCGATCGCTAGGGGCACGGGTAATGCTGGCTAATCCAGAATTTTTCGCGCGCTTGGACGCATTAGTAGAACAGTATTCTCCGGTAGCACCAGACTACCGCATGATGATTCACTTTAGTCAGTTATTGCTTCAAGAATTAACAGAACCAGAAGAGACTAGAGATTCTTTACTAGGGACTGGGGAAGAAGTAGGGGAGCATACTTCTCTACGAGAAGCTACGCCAACGACTGCGCTCAGTAACCGAGGGAGCAGAGGAGCAGGGGAGCAGGGGAGAAGAGTTTTCCCCAATCCTCAATGCTCAATGCCCAATGTCCATTACCCCTTATCCCCAGAGGGGGCCCCACCTTCCCCAAATCCTGATGTAGAATTGCTCCAAGCCTTCGCTCACGAAGTCCGCACACCTTTAACAACTATTCGCACCATGACTCGTCTGCTGTTGAAGCGGCGAGACTTAGATGCTAGTGCGATCAATCGCTTAAAAATTATCGATCACGAGTGTACCGAGCAAATTGACCGTATGGAATTGCTGTTTAAGGCCGCAGAACTAGAAACTACTGCCTCAGCAAAATCGTCAAAAACTCAACTCACGCCGATGTCTTTAGATCAAGTGTTGCAGCAGAGCATTCCCCGTTGGGAACAAGCAGCGCATCGGCGAAATTTAACTTTAAATGTTATTTTACCTCAGCAATTACCGACAGTGGTAAGCAATCCCACCATGTTGGATCAGGTTCTCACTGGTTTGATGGAAAATTTTACTCGCAGCTTACCCGCTGGCAGCCATATTCAAGTACAAGTTATCCCAGCTGGAGATCAACTGAAGTTACAATTATCGCCGCAATTCCGGTGCAAAGATTCAAATAAAGCCGCCATACCTGCAACACCACCAATTCGCAAGGCTCTAGGCCAACTGCTGATGTTTCAACCAGAAACAGGTACGATTAGTTTGAATATCGCTGCAACCAAGCATTTGTTTCAGGCGATCGGTGGCAAACTAATTGTGCGCCAGCGTCCACACTATGGGGAAGTGATGACGATTTTCCTGCCTTTAGAAGTTAGCAATAAACAGAAACCGATAGTGACGAATTAGAGATATAGCAATCCTAAATGAGATTGTGAAAATTTTTGTTATGGTCGTCTTTAGTCATTTGTCCTTTGTCATTTGTGACTACAACGGACTAATGACTAATGACATGAAACAAAGTACTTTTCCACGCATCTAATAAATATTTCCACACCCATTGCCAAGGCGGTTTCGTCAAAATCAAACCGGGGATGATGATGAGGATATGCTAAGTCTTTCGCGGGATTAGCAGAACCCAGAAAGAAATAACAACCAGGAACCTCTTCTAAGAAAAATGACATATCTTCAGCAGCCATAGTTTGGCATTCTGGCACAATACCCACAGGAGTTTCTACCACTTCTTCTGCGACAGATCGTACTAATTCTGCTATTTTAATATCATTAATTACTGGTGGATAAAGTGACCAATATTCTAAGTCATAATTGGCACCATGACTCTGACAAATTCCAGCAATAATCTGCTCGACACGCTGGTTAAAAAAGCCTTTTAAACTAGGATTAAAATACCTGACGGTAGCACTCATTCTCGCTGTATCAGCAATTACATTGCGTTTGGTTCCAGCATGAAGTTCTCCCACTGTCACAACTGCTGAATCAATGGGATTAACATTCCGAGCGACAATAGTTTGCAAAGCATTGACGATTTGGGCAGCAACAACAACGGAGTCAACAGTTTGATGGGGTAGTGCGCCATGTCCACCTTTACCCAAAATTGTGCAGTTAAAGCATTCCACAGCTGCCATCAATGCGCCAGCGCGTACACCCACTGTTCCTAAAGGCAAATTATTCCACAAGTGCAAACCAATAATCGCTTCAACATCAGGATTTTTCAAAACTCCAGCTTCAATCATCGGCTTTGCGCCTCCTGGTGATTCTTCCGCTGGCTGAAAGATAATTTTTACAACACCAGAGAAGTCTTGGCGATGTTGCTGGAGATAATAAGCTGTACCTAAAGCGATCGCTGTATGTCCATCATGTCCACAAGCGTGCATCACTCCATTATGCTGCGATTTGTACGGCACTTCGTTGAGTTCTTGGATTGGCAAAGCATCCATATCCGCGCGAATCGCTAAAACTTGGGGAGTCGGAAGTCGCGAGTCAGAAAGTTTATCACCTTTGATGGTGGCAACAATGCCAGTGTGGGCAATGCCAGTTTGATGCTCAATTCCCCATTCTTGCAGCTTTTGTGATACAAACTCAGCAGTCAGTTTTTCTTGAAAACCCAACTCTGGTTGTTGATGCAATCGCCGCCGCCACTCTACTAATTGCGGTTGCAATGAGCGGATCGAAAGTCGGATGCGAGATAGATCAACAGAAGCGGGATTGGGAAAGGTGAAAACCATTATGAAGACAAACTAGTTTAAGTACAGCTAATACCAATTTGAAAAAAGAATACAATACATTACAGATAAGACCTCTTCCGCATCCTTCCCAAGACATCGGGAAAGGTATGGGTTAGCGATCGTGTCGCAAACATTTTTTGAATTGGTATAACTTAGATTGTTTTCCTAGTTTAACGTGACTTGGATGAGTCTTCAGTAAGGAGGTACTCAGCACTATTGCAGTCAAAGGGCCTTTAGTTAATAGCTGTTAATTTTCTCTCTAGGTCAAATAAAAATCCGTGGATATACTCTTCAGTCCATTCCGCACCATAGAAGCGTTTAAACATCCCTCGCGCTGGGTCTTTTTCAGCCCGATATCGCAGGTATCGCAGTTGGGCTTGCTCAATGGCTACTAAATTTTGGGAATTTGTTACAGCTTCTGCCTGCTCTACGAAATCGAGATAAGCTTTCAAATAGTCTTTGAAAGCGGCAAACACCTTAGTCTCTACTACAGCCGTTTCTTGAGGGCGAGTCCACAGAAAAGCGGGAGAGAAAAAAGGCTGTGCTTCTTCGGGAAAATCCCCTCCCCAAGACAGATGTTGTTGATGAGTGTGGAAAATCGGCAGAATTGGTTCAGTATATTTCGCTTGGTATGCTAGATCATCTCGAAATAGGGGCTGCATATCCAAAGCAATTAGATGTCCTCCTGGCAATGTCACCAAATCTGCGCCAAAAAAGGGTAAATCGTAGTTGAGGCGCGGAAAAATTACAAAATTCAGTACTTGCAGCGAATTGCCACCCTGTACGTGAGCTGCCCGAATTTGCCGCAATTTTGAAGTTTGAAAGGCATAACTGGTAGTGACAACCTCTTCCTGATTTTTGCCCTTGCCCACAACAGCACTTTTGGACTCAAACCCAGTGGGGATAGGATAGGGCTGTAAATCCAAACGCGATCGCATATAGGCGATCGCATAATCTAGAAATGGCTGATAAAGTGTCACGTCGCTTCGCTCCGAATTCAAAATTCAAAATTAATAATTCAAGAACTTCTACCTGGTTGTTGAGCGTAGTCGAAACACTGCCTCCTGCCTTCTCCCTTGGCGCTAGCCTCTCCCTTTGGGAGAAGGGGAGACGCTAAAAGCGATCTGCCTCCTGCCTTCTGCCCTCATCTTTTGCCGGCACCAACTGCTAGGGGAACAGCATCTTCAAATAAGAATTCATGGAGAAAGCGCTCTGCCCATTCATGACCAAAGTAACTGCTAAACAAACCAGATGCGGGATCGCGGTCTGCACTATATTGGTCATAGTCTTTTTGGGCTTTGACAATCCGCTGGATATCTTCAGGGTCTTGGAGCGGTTTGGCATCTGCTAACATTTGCCAATACAAGTTTAAATAATCCTGAAAAGCTTCAAAGACTCGTGTTGCCACTGTTTCCGGGTCGGTTTTGGCAAACAATAGGTATTTAGAAAAATACTGGTTGGCATCGTAAAACTTCATTTCTAAGTTTTGCGCCAAATCCGGGTATTTATCGTGGAGAGATTTTAGCGGAAATATATATTTTTTTTGATAGTCTTCATCCTGAAATAAAGGCTGAAAATCAAGCACAATCAGGTTTTTGACTTTCCCAAAGGATAAAAAATCAATCCCTAACAGAGGTAAATCGTAGTGATGACTGGGATAAATCACGCTGTTAAAAATTTGAGCGCTTTCCCCAGCATCAATGTAGGTATAACGAATTTTCCGCAACTCTTGACATTGGTGACACCAACTGCGAATAGTTGCTGGGTTTCTGCCGCGATCGCTAACTTTGAATTCCAAACCAGGGGGAATAACCCTACTTTGTAAATCAAACCGCTGAAATAGCTCTTTTTCTAAAAATTCCAGGAAAGGCTTATACATGGAGCATGATTTGTTAACCCTTGCATGAAAATAAGTTATGGCGATCGCGCACGTCTCATTTATGAGAAACAAAGCAACATTCCTTAATGGGGCATGGGGCATTGGGCATTGGGAATGGGGAAAGGGAAAGGGGTAAGGGGAAAAGGGGAAAGATTAAATTTATTCCTTTTCCCTTTTCCCTTTAACCTTTTCCCCTGCTCCCCCTGCCTCCCCCACTCCCCTCTAACGCCTAGCATGATTGCGACCGATCATTTGCTCCAAGACTTCTTGGGAAACACAGCGACGCTCGGAACAATAAGTCATCAAGTTGATTCCGTTCATCATTCGTACTGTACTGACTCTGACACGAAAATCATCCGTCACAAACCAACAACGTTCCTGACCTTGATTATTGTCGTAGTCAGTATCAATCGTCAGCACTCCATCATCAGCAAACTGATATCGGCTCACAACTGGAATGCTCTCAACATAGCCTTGGTTGCGAATCAGTTTTCCAGAACGCCTCGTTTCGTCGGGAACATCAACCAAAATCGCAGCATTATCGGTATTCGGTAGCCTGGTATCTAGGTTAGCTTGCCATGCAAAGCTAGCACCGCCTGTTGCTTTACTAGGATCTATTCCTTGAGCTTTACAAACTTCTTGGACTTTCGGATCGTCATTTCCCATGACTTTTATAATCAAATTCGACTCCCCCGACTCATCCGCCGCCGAGTCAAAATGATGAACGGCGCGTTCCGTAAACCATGTACCCTCACTTTTACGGAAGAAGTCGATCATTGTCAAAGGCGGTATTATATGCATCTGTTTTGAAACCTCGTTTGATCAAATTTTGGCGTTATTAATACTAGTGATGAGATGAAGTCCCGATTTAACTAAAGTGTAGAATAACTCCAAAAGTGATATTTTAATCAGCTGATGACAAATAGTGAAATTCAACTTATTACAAGCGTTCGCCCCAGTCCAACTCCAGAAATTTTAACAGCCCTGAAAGCCGGAATCCCTGTAGATTCGGTAGAGTTGTACCAATTTAATCTAAAGGAAGTCGATTTCCGACAAGCTAACTTGAGTAAAGCCAAGCTATTGGGAGCCGATCTCAGTGAGGTGGTATTAAGTAATATCGATTTGAGTGGAGCAGATTTGCGAGGCGCTAATCTGCGAGGAGCCGATTTGAGTGGGGCTAATTTGCAGGGAGCCTATTTAAACCGTGCTGATCTCCAACAAGCAAATCTCAGTGGTGCAAATTTGGAGGGAGCTAAACTCCAAGTAGCGCGTTATGATTCACAAACGAAATGGCCCGAAGAATATAACTACAAAGCTTCGGGAGCGGTAGGGCCAGGTGCTAATCTCAATGGTGCTTTTCTGAATACAGCTTCTTTACGAAATGCAGATTTACAAGGTGCTAATCTGCGTGGAGCCTACCTGAGTGGCGCTGACTTGACAGGAGCCAATTTGCAAGGTGCTTCTCTGAGTGGTGCTGATTTGACAAAAGCTTATTTGACAGGGGCTTGCTTACGAAATGCTCGATTGACTGGAGCCGATTTGCGGGATACAGACCTGCGAGCAACCGATCTCAGTGATGCAGAGATGGAGCATCTTCTAAGTATCGCTGGGGCAGATTTTACTCTTGCTCAAGGACTCACAGAAGCAACTAAAGCGATGCTTTCTAGCCGTCCACATTCAGAACTCGACGTTTGGAACGCCTATACCCGCACAACAACTCGTGAAAGTTTGAGTGCTTGACCGTGCCAATTTTAGATTTTAGATGCAAGCCGCGCTCCTTGTGAGCGAAATAAATTCAAAATCCAAGTTGCGCTGGAAGCCTACTAAATCAAGGTGCGACCCAAAATCCAAAATTGTTTGATCAGTTTTTCTGTAGCGAGTTTACAACGGCTGCCAGTTCTTTTTCAGGAGTGCTAAAAATGTCGCGTATCCTTCGGAAAAACCGGGCGGATCGGGTAGAACATATTGTGGAAATTCTTTATACGATCGCCAAGGTTCCGAAGCATTATGCCGCAAATGTAAGGCACATTCTGAGGAACCTGGTAGTCGCCAAGTCATTTGACCAGCTTGTATATCAGTCACAAATGCCTCCTCATATAGAAAAAGTTGATCTTTTCTTCCAGATTTTGGCAGAGTAACCGGATATTTTGGTCAAATTTAAGGTAAAATAAAATATTTACTACTTATTTAATAAGTTTTTTCACAATATTGCATTGCGGACAAACCCAGGCCGCTATTGTGGCAACAGGTCTTCTAAAGCAGCTCCAACAACTCGGTGATCTTTATCCTGTCTAAGTTGGTTCAGGGCTGCTTTGGCTTCCGGCTCATCATATCGTTTGAGAGCATAGCTAACTCGCACGCGCATCCGCCAAGATTCATCATTTACCAACTTTAGTATTTGGGATAATGCCGCAGCACGTTGGTTAGAATTAGCCAGTAAGCCAAGTGCATCAACAGAAGATTCCCGAACAGTGAAATCTTCATCTTTTAAACCCTGAATGCAGATATCAAATAGTTCTTCAGGGCAATCCATTTCAGCGATCGCAGCCAAAATACTCCGTCTAACTAGCCAGTGGTCATCCTGATAATATGCCAAAACTAGATGAGAAACTGCGACTCTGCCAAATAGCGATAAAGAATTTGCCGCCTCCGCCCGCACGTTGGGAGTATCATCAAATTTCATAATTTGCATCAAAGCTGCAAAAGATTCCGCTGATTGTTGATTACCCAAACCCCTGGCCACAAAAGAACGCACCAAAAATTCTGAGTCGTGAAGTTTACTGGTGAGCAGAGGAACTGCAACTTCTGATTCATAATCATTGAGGGCAGCGATCGCCTTCAAACGATAGTGAAAATCTGGGTTCTTTAGTTCTGCTTGGATTTTATGGATTTCCATAAGTGCATTTGGTACAGCTATTCTTTACTTTATTTTACAGATGTCACCAAATGGCGATCGCATTCTAAGAAGATTGAATCTAAGGGCATTGGGTACAAGAGGCAGAGGGGAAAGAACTTGTAGAAGAACTCTCCCCCGCTCCCCCGCTCCCCCACCCCAATGCCCCATGCCCTATCCCATAAATCAATGACTCAATTAAGCGAAACCGTTAAAGAATTAATAGCCAAAGCTAGAATTGTCAGCTTTGCTGAGTGGGAACATTCCCATCCACAAGCAGCGATCGCCATATTTCAAGCTGCGGATGATGCTTTTCGCTACCTGAGCGATGAAGATTTATTGCAGATTAAAACCTTGTCACCCGATAATTCTGAGTTGATTCCTGTTGCTCAATTGTTACGCGATCGCGCAGCCGAAATCGTTGATGAATCTAGAGAACAAGTTTTGGCGACTTATCCCGAAATTATCCAGCCTGGAGGCGGTCTTTATCCGCCTGAACGTGCCCAAGCTTGCTGGCGAGATTTTTGGCATTTTCTCCGCTGTATTACTTATGGCATAGCAGGTGGCCACACTGAGTATACAAATACCACAGGACTGCATTATATGAACTTGCTCTATCAGGAATTACAAGTTCCGTTGGATGCAATGGTTTTAGGCTTAAAAAGCATCAAGGCTGCTAGTTTGAAACGCTGCCAAGCCGATCGGCAGCAAATTCTTGCTCCCTATTTTGACCATTTAATCAGCCAATTGGCTACTTTCCAAATTCGATAAGTTAAGTGGGTATGAATAATTAAAGGTTGCTATTCAGGGCTGAAGCTCCTGCTAAAAGACAATCTTAATTAATTTTACATTGCGTAGTATAGTTGAATTTATTCATGCCCACTTATTGAGATAAACTTGGGTGAATCAGCATTATTAATACTCTGGCTCAAGGGAATGGGATAATACCATCACTTGCATCCCAATTGCAAATCAAATACTAAAAAAAAGCTGAATTTTCTCTAAAGTATTATTTAACTTAACAAATTTTAATAAATATGGTTTCGGCATCGTATCACAATGTGTAAAGGCAAACGATGCAAAAACTTAAAATCATCACGACTAATAAGGATTTAAAGTCTCTATGTCCCCTACTTTGTCACTATGATGTAAAGTTTTTTAACATCTGCTGAATATCCTTCTCATAAAATTTAGTTGTTAACTGGGAGATAGTTTGAATGACTTTTGGACCAGCATCACGATTAGGGGTCGCTCTATTTGAAGACACCGATCCCATTGATCTGTGGCCAAATCGCTCTAATGAGGATGTTGAAACCGTAATTAGAAGTGTCTACAAGCAAGTTCTAGGCAACGCTTATGTAATGGAGAGTGAGCGGCTTTCCGTTGCTGAATCTCAACTCAAACGGGGTGAAATTAGCGTTCGCGGGTTTGTGCGTCAAGTCGGGAAGTCGGAACTTTACCGTTCGCGGTTTTTTGATAGCGCCCCTCGTTATCGGGCGATTGAATTAAATTTCAGACATTTCCTTGGTCGTGCGCCATTGGATCTAGAAGAAACGCGTACACACAGCACTATTCTAGATACAAAGGGCTTTGAAGGTGAGATTGATTCTTATCTAGACAGCGACGAATACCAAGAAACTTTTGGGGAAAACATTGTCCCTTATATTCGGGGCTACAAAACCGAAGCTATCAAGAGTTTGGTTCAGTTTACCCACTTGTTTCAACTGGTACGTGGTTCCTCTAGCAGCAGCCTGAAAGGTGACTTAGCTGGCAAACAACCAAAATTAAACAGTTTGCTAATTCAAAGCACACCTACTCCTGTAATTTCACCAGCCAGCAAGGGCGCTACATTCCGCAACCCAACATCTACTCCTCGCACTCGTCAGGGTGTGGGTTCTGGTGATGATGGAAAGGTCTACCGGATTGAAGTCACTGGCTACAAGGCAAATGTGGTAAATAACATTTCCAAATTTCGCCGCAGTAACCAAGTCTTTTTCGTCCCATACAATAAGCTTTCACAAGAGTATCAGCGGATTCACAAGCAGGGCGGTACGATCGCCAGTATTACCCCTGTCAATTAAAGAATAGAAATTGGGGATTTAGAGATTAGGGATTGGGAAATAATTCCGCTGTACTCAGTCTCTAATCTTTCAATGCCCAGTGTCGCTCGTTCTGGGATTTACGCAAAACTACAGGCACTTCAGAGGCAATATGCGGGAAGTTTGCTTCTCTGTTAGACGCTTCGGCAATGCGCCTATATACATTACCCTGACCTAAAAATTATTCTTTTCGGCTGTAGTTTGCGTAAATCCTGATCGATCAAAAGTTAGCTAAAGCGATCGCTGCTGTCAGTTGTCAAATCCGAAAATATTTAACCCACTTTCACAAACTAAAGTTTTACAAAAGCTAGTCAGTAGCAAAAATAACTGACAACTGATGGAAAATTCTACCTATACAACGGGTAGGATGATCGGAAATTTAATTTAATTAGCGTTTTCAGGAGATACTTCAATGTCACTTTGGGCTATTGATTCACCTACTGTTGAGCTGCGTCCGAACACCAGCGAAAGTGAATTACAAACACTGATTCGGGCAGTTTACAAACAGGTTTTGGGTAATGCTCACTTGTTGGAAAGTGAGCGACTAGCCACTGCTGAATCGCAATTGCGCGATCGCAAAATCAGCGTCCGCGAATTCGTCAACACCGTTGCCAAATCAGAACTTTATCAATCCCTGTTTTTCAACTCTTCTTCCCAGTATCGGTTCATTGAACTGAACTTCAAACACCTGCTAGGGCGTCCTCCTGCCGATCAAGCAGAAATTTCCGAACACGTCCGCATCTACAACGAACAGGGCTATGATGCTGAGATCGACTCCTATATCGATAGCAACGAATATCAGCAAAATTTTGGCGAGAATATTGTTCCTTATGTTCGCAGCACAAGCTCCCAAATCGGAATTAAGAATGTTACCTTTAACCGCACCTTTAGTTTAGTCAGAGGATTCGCTAGCAGTGATAGCGATCGCAAAGCCAAACTAATCGGCGATATTGGTTCTAATTTACCCACATCCATCAAAGCTCCCGCAGCTGGTTCTAGTGTCAACAGCACCGACAAACGCTTCTTGATTAAAGCTGTTAAAGGTGCAGGTAATCTCCGTACTCGTCTGGGCAACCTGGAATATGTAGTTAACTACAACCAACTATCTGGACAAGTGCAAAACATTCATCGGACAGGCGGCAAAATTATCAGTATCACCGAAGTTGCTTAGATTTGTCTAAGTAAGGGAGTGAGGATTGGGGAATGGGGACAAGGGGATAAAAGAAAACTTTCTAACCTCTAACTCTTGTAGAGACGCGATTAATCGCGTCTCTACTCCTAACTCCTAAATGCGGTTGTAGTCAAGGAGGCTAACATATAGACTAGGAGAATAACTCTTTAACCAAGATTTTTCTTGGATTTTAAGCTACTTTTTTAAGATCACTTTTCTAATGGAAATTACTGAATTTTTTGAACTTTCAATTGGACGATGGCGATCGCAGCGTAGCGCTCATCATTTAGCATTTGCCCACTTTGAAGAGGTATTATCTAACATTGAAATTGAGTCTCTATCCACCACCGATCCAGCAGTCGTGGCAATCTGTCAATTGTATGACACTGAACCCGCCAGTATCACTCATCCCTTTCGGATGACTTGGGAAGGTGAGTCAGACTGGGACGATAAACCAATTTCTGGCAGTACTGTACTAGTACCAATTCCCGATGTCGAAAATCCTTCTAGAGGCAAACTCCTGCGGGACAAGGGGTACGCTGAAACAATTCCAGCAGTGGCTAAATATCATCTGAGTGACGATGGTATTTTTACCCTGCTAACAGAGTATGAACTCGCTGCTGCTGAGGAAAGAATTTGGTTTGCTAACCCAAATCTCCGATTTCGGGTAGCGACGATTAAAACCAGTGATGGTAAAGGCGTGACAACAGCTTCCTTTTCTTCAGAAATTCGCTCTTTGTCAAGTGCAAAAAGTTAGCAATATCAGGTTAAAACATAAAAGGATACAGGCTCCTAAATTTATTTAGGGGGATTGTAATGCGTGAATTTTGAATTTGGAGCGAAGCGACGTGACGATAGCGCCCAGCGAATCTAGCACCAACGCTAGCGATTTGCTCACCTTAGCCTGTTGGATGGCAGGAGATTTTAGCAACTACAAGCAATCTTTTGCAAATCCGCAACTTTACGCCCACATTCACATTTATTTTCGTCCTTTACCATTGGAATTTTTTTCTGGTATCGGTTTTTATTCTGAACAAGCTTATGACCACGATTTATGGACACCCTATCGTCAAGGAGTACATCGAGTAGTAGATTGGGGCGATCGCATTTATATCGAAAATTACAGCTTGAAAGATCCTATGCTTTATGCAGGTGCAGCTCGTGAATTAGATATCCTCAAAACCATCACCCCAGAAAGTATCGAACGGCGTTATCACTGTTCAATGGTTTTCCAACGAGAAGGTGAAATGTTTCGAGGCAGTGTGGAACCGGGCAATCAATGTCTGATTCAACGCAACGGATGCCAGACATATCTTGTCAGCGAAGTAGAAATAACCGAGCGTACTTGGATAAGTCTAGATAAAGGTATGGATATTGAAACCCACAAGCAAATATGGGGATCTACCGCTGGCCCATTACAATTTGACAAACGGCAAAGTTTTGCTGATGAATTACCTGTGGTGAGCGCATTATGTTGATTCAGCTTGAATCTGTTAAAACCAAAATGTTGCCTCCACTGGCTGAAAAAAAGATGCGCTGCTGGATTCGCAGCCGCCATTTGATTTGTTCGGGTAATTTTTTTATATTCGAGACATTAGAATATACAACGATTGAGAGATTCTCTGAATGCGTTGCTTCTTTAGGAGGGACAGTAATATCCGTTGACCCCATTAATAAAATTTGGATGGGAGATCATCGCCAAGTTATTTTATATCAGGCAAAAGCTAGTTTACATACACCTCATCATACTTTGAAACAATACTGGATAAAATACGGTGGTTTCTACACTAGATTTGATGAGCGTGCTTGAAAGTTACTATCTTGTAGAAATTCTTCTGACAGGTGTTTATACTTGAATTCAAAATTAAGTTTTGAATTTTAAATACTCCCCAAGGGGGTTGACGGCTAATTGTTAATGTCTAATTGCTAATTTCCGATCGTGATTAGCTGTTAGTTATTAATAGTTAGCCGTCTAAGTTTGTTAGAAAATGTAACTAAAAAACTACCCGAAACTTGATAAGTTAATATCAATAACTAGTAATTAATAAATATTAAGTAGGGTGTGTTATGGCTTTAACCTAACCCACCATTTTATCTAGTGGTGCGTTAGATGCTTTGATTTGTATTTTAGTGACAAATCATCTTGAAATATGCATCTAACACAATATCCTCTTGAGTGCGCTGGTTCACCAGTAGCTATAACTTTAGAAACCAAAGCAAAGCACTAGCTCCCTACAGAATATTTTATTTTTACTTTGCAAATTACGGTTTATGTGAGTTGCAGTCTGGAAAGGCGTAAATACGTCAACATGGCTAAACATCTTAGCTAAACTATAGCCTGAAACCCTTGCTATAGCTTGGGCATTTTTAATTCACATAAGGCGTAAATTAGTCACTCTTACCCACACTAACCCAACTATGCAGACCTTCTTAGACGAAGAAACCAGACGACGCCAATATCAAGCATTTCCCCAAACAGAACCTATCGAACTGTGGACTACTGCTTCAGCTGATGACATTGAAATTGTCATTCGGGCAGTTTATCGGCAAGTGTTGGGTAATGCCTACATCATGGAAAGTGAGCGGCTTATTGTTCCAGAATCTCAACTCAAGCAAGGCATAATCGATGTGCGTGAGTTTGTGCGTCAAGTTGCCAAATCAGAGTTGTATCGCTCTAGATTTTTTGATAACGTTTACCGCTATCGGGCAATTGAACTGAACTTTAAGCACCTACTCGGCCGCGCTCCCGATGATTACTCCGAAACTAAACATCACAGCAACATTCTAGATGAGGAGGGTTTTGAGGCAGATATTGATTCTTATCTTGATAGCGACGAGTATCTAGATGCCTTTGGTGAGAACATAGTGCCATATTACCGGGGTTATAAAACTCAAACGGGCAAAAAGATATTGGAATTTACCAATATGTTACAATTGCTGCGGAGCAACTCTAGCAGTGATAAGAACTTAGCAAATAATAATGAACCTCAACTGGTGCGATCGCTAATTACCAACGTTCCTTACGGTAGACAGAAACTCACGGATATTAATGCATTGCTGGCTGAAATATTCAAGCCCAAGCCAGAAACTGCTGCTCCAGTTAATACCTTTATTGCAGCTCCTACAGCAGCCGAACAAAGCTTGCGGCAAAAGATTCAAGAGCAAGAAAGCCAGATTGCAACTTTGCAACAACAATTAGCAGACTTAAGACCATTTGCCAGCATCGGCACAACAAAATTTAGTAGTAGTTGGCAGTCTTCTAGTTCGCCCACCAGCACAGGTGAATATACATCTTTGCAACAGCAAGCTGACGCCCAAGAAAAACAGATTGCAGCTTTGCAAGAGCAAATTGCTGATTCCCGACGGTCTGCCATAATTGGAGAAGCCCGATTGAATAAGTGGCGCAGTCGAGTTTTTAATGGTTAATTTCTCTAATGTTTAGTTTTATCGGGTGGGTTAGGCAAGTTTAACTCACCCATTTTTTACTGTGGACATGATATAAAACCAAGACCTCGTTGGTGAATTCAAGGTCTAATATCATGTCCGTCAAATTACCCATAATAAAATAACCCCACCCCCAACCCCCTCCCTTTCAAGGGCAGGCTTTTAGGCTTTCGATAAATAGTTGAGAATGTTCTCAATTATTGAACGTAGTTTTAAGTTCTCAGACAATGGTTTTGGTTTTAAAATCCCAAAAATTTGTCTAATCAAAAAAACCTGCCCCAGAAAGGGAGAGGGGGTGGGGTGTAACGACTGTGGGAATCATAACTAATTATACGGACATGATATAAGACTGTGCTGTGCTGCAAAGTTAAGCGATCGCTCAAGCAAATTATGAGAAGAAGTTCCCCTAACCAGTTTCTAACCCTCGGAACTTATATACGTACAAACAAATTAGTGGTATCAAAAACATTAATTTATGATTAAGAACTCTAACAATATAATAAGTTTTGATAATTTTTTGCGAATATTGATATTTTTTAAGTTCCTTTTGGGCAAAAGACCTTGTAAGTATCTAGATACTTAGGGAATTTGCACAGGGAAAGTTAGGGTGACATGAACAACAGAGCAAACCAAAGGCATGAAGCACATCATGTAATAAAATATTTCTGTATATTCAACCGAATGTTGATTTTTGTTGCAGAGATGTTAATGTCAGGCAGCCTTGTTGCTGGAGAGGTAATGCTGCGGTTGTTCCAAAATTTCCAGTGTCCCAAACTTTCCTGGCTAAGGCTTAGACACTCATCGGTGAAAACTCAAGCTGTTCCTCTACCTGATAATGAAGCGGAAAGGCTCAAAGCCCTGGCGGACTACAATATTCTAGATACCCTACCCGAACAAGCTTTTGATGACCTAACAGCTATTGCTGCCTACATTTGTAAGACTCCAATTGCTTTAATTAGCTTAGTTGATAGCGATCGCCAATGGTTTAAATCTAAGGTTGGACTAAAAAATAGCGAAACACCCAGAGATGGGTCTTTTTGCTCCCATGCCATTCTTCAACCAGAAGATATATTAGTGGTTCCCAACGCCATGAAAGACGATCGCTTTAATAACAATCCCTTAGTCAAAGGCAATCCCAAAATTCGTTTTTATGCTGGTGTTCCTCTACTTACGCCCGATGGTCTTCCAATTGGGACGTTGTGTGTTCTAGATACCATTCCTCATCACCTAACTTACCAGCAGTTAGATGCACTGCGCCGCTTAAGTCGTCAGGCGATCGCTCAAATAGAACTCATTCAGGAAGTTCGCAACCGCAAACAAGCAGAAATAGAAGGAAGACAGTTATTGCTGACCGATGAACTAACAGGTTTGCATAACCGACGTGCTTTCTTCCTAATGGCTGCACAACAGTTGAAAATTGCTCACCGCATGAAAGTGTTTTGCTGGGTGATGTTCATTGATTTAGATGGGCTAAAACAGATTAACGACACCCTTGGTCATGACATGGGAGATGCCTTGATTATTGATGCTGGTCGATTACTTAAGCAAACTTTTCGGAACTCAGATATTGTTGCCCGCTTGGGTGGCGATGAGTTCATTGTTTTCATCTCTAGCTACTTTAAGGACGCTGATAGTATCCAAGCGCGTCTACAAACAAATATCGCCAACTTTAATCAACAGCAAAACTGTAGCTATAAACTTTCGATGAGTATTGGCATAGAGCGTTATTCTCCAGAGAGCAATATGTCACTAGAACAACTAATCGCTAGGTCTGATGAATTAATGTATGCTCAAAAGCGGCTCAAGCGGCAATCTCTTATATGAAGGGGAAAGGGTACAGGGGACTGGGGATTGGAAATTAGGTAGGTAAATTGCTTTTCACGAAAAGCTCCAAAGCACGGCGAATATATGCCTCCCAAGACTCAGAGGTGGGAGGGAAGATTTGAGCGTAGAGCATTGCCCCACTCATCAAGTCGAAGATTAAATCGCTGTCTGTGTCAGTCTGGATTTCGTTTCTTGTTTTTGCACGCTCGATCACGACTCGGAAGGCTTGGCGTCGCGGTTGTAGGTATTTTGCCCAATAGACCTGGCTAAACTGTGGACTACTCGAAGCGGTGCTGAGGATCAAGGCTTTAATCTGACAACCCAAGGGAGTTAGGGTGGTTCTGGCGGCACTCTCAATGATGAGATCGAGATCACTCCAAAGACTACCAGTATCCGGTATTGATATTTCTTCTCTTAAACTTTCAATAGCATCTGCTACGAGTTCTTCTTTAGAACTATAACGCCTATAGATGGTAGGTTTTCCTACCCCAGCACGCGCTGCGATCGCTTCAATACTCATGCGTTCATATCCAACTTCCGCTAACAAATCCAAGGCCGCTTTGAGGATGGCTTGATGTGATAGGACACTCCGAGGTCGTCCGGGCGAGTTTTTGACAGATTCACTCATGAAATCTTACCGATTGACATACTCTTTTAAATTTACGATACTGTTCCGTAACTAAAATAATACCTTTTTTCCCACAATAAAAATGACAACTTTCTCTAAAGAGCGCCTCCCATTACCCCCTGGTAACTTGGGCTTACCTATCATTGGCGAAACAATTAGCTATTTGCGCGATCCAGGACGTTTTATTGAGCAGCGACAGCAGAGACATGGAACAATCTTCAAAACTCATTTATTGGGTCAGAAGACAATTGTCCTGATTGGGGCAGAAGCCAGCCGTTTTCTGTTCACTAACGAGGGTCAGATATTGGCCATGACTAACCCTTTAAGTTTTGAGGTGTTATTGGGAGCAGGTTCTATTGGGATGAAAACTGGCATCTCTCACCAAAATCTGCGTAAGCAGTTGTCACAAGCTTTCCAGCCCAGAGCTTTAGCGGGATATGTCTCCATAATGGAGGAAATAACCCGCAGCTATCTGCATAAATGGGAACGCTTGGGTACAATGATTTGGTATTCTGAACTGAAAAAATACACCCTTGATGTTGCCTGTAAGTTGTTAGTGGGAGTTGATACAGCCTCGGATGAGAACTTAGAAAAAGTCTATGAAACTTGGGGAGAAGGATTGTTATCAGTTCCGATTCGATTACCTGGGAGTAAGTTTGATCGCGCAGTACATGCTCGTGAACAACTTCTTGCCAGGATTGATGATCTGATCTACCAACGCCAGCAAAATTCTTCCTTAAATCAAGATGTCTTAGGAATTTTGTTGCAAGCGCGAGACGGGGAGGGAAATTGTTTGAGTTTAGAGGAAGTGAAGGATAACGTTTTGGCATTGCTAGTAGCTGGACATGAAACTTTGACTTCAGCACTGACTTCCTTTTGTTTGCTGCTAGCCCAGCATCCAGAAGTGCTAAAAGCTGCCCGTATAGAACAAGAGCAGCTAGGGTTGATAGAACCGCTGACTCAAGAAAACCTCAAGCGAATGACCTACCTAGAGCAAGTTCTCAAAGAAGTTTTACGGCTGACACCTCCAGTGGTTCGCAGTGGATCTAGGGAGGTGATTAAGGCGTGCGAATTTGGTGGATACTTAATTCCCAAAGGCTGGAATGTACATTACCAAATCCCGGAGACTCATCAAGATCAGAATGTTTATACTGAGCCTGAACGTTTCGACCCGCAGCGCTTTGCTCCTGAACGGGCTGAGGACAAAAAAATCTTTAGCCACATACCCTTCGGTGGTGGTATCCGAGAATGTTTAGGTAAAGAGTTTGCCAGACTGGAAATGAAGTTGTTTGCAGCTTTGTTAATCCGTGACTATCAGTGGGAACTGCTCCCTGGACAAAATCTTGAGAGGGTTTTACTACCGTTCTCTCGTCCTCGTGATGGCTTAAAAGTGAAATTTTGTCGGCGATCGCATTTAGTATAAGTCTGCCTGTGCGGATTTCGTTCTTATAGCCTAAACTTCAGGATACTGTTGTTTTTGCTAATTTACCACCTGGCTGCCATGACTGCGGGGGTCATCTTGATTAGTCGTTGGTGCTACTGGGGCTGAAAATTTGGAAACTTTGCCGCTAGCTTGAGCATAAGGGAGAGGCGAAGCAGTAACCAAAGCTTCTAAGTTACTAGCCATAATCGTCCGGGGTTGATCGCCGATGGCTTGGGCGATGGTTTCCCCTTGCTGACTCAAAAATACAAAATGGGGAATTCCATCGACCCGAAATCTCAGCATTTCCGGCAGCCACTTGGTATTATCTACATTCAGCATGACAAAATTCATCTTGTCAGCATACTCTATTTCTAGTTGAGTGATATCTGGGGCCATTTTTTGGCAGACAGTACACCAATCAGCATAAAACTCTACTAGAGATGGTTTGCCATTGCTGATTGCTACTTCTAACGGTGTGGAATTCTCGCTTAACTTGGCTAGAGTTGCCGAGGTTGTTTCAGTTCGCAATCCTAAGACCAGGGAAACGCTAAGTGCGATCGCTACCATTACAATTAAGAAGTTTCTCAGACGCTTCCCGAATGTAGATTCAGGTTTTTCAGGAGAATTAACAGGTGAATCAGTACTCATAACATCAGAATTATTAAAACTTCTTAAGCAATTTCTTCTTTAGTTTAGCTGACTCCAGGCATTCTCCGAAGAAACAAGGCAGGAGGCAGGAGGCAGGAGGCAGAAGGGCAGAGGGGCAGACGGGAAAGACTTACTACAACTTCCCCCCTGCTCCCCTGCTCCCCCTACTCCCCAATCCCAAAGTGCCTATTTACTTAACTTCCAAAATCGCTCCAGTTTCCTTCAAATAAACCCGCGTAAATGGTTCATCTTCACCCAAAGTATAATCTTCAATCAACCCTTTGCGGCGAATAGAAATATCGTTGCCTTTTTTAATCACCACAGTCGAACCATCGAAAACATCTCGCGCCAAAATCATCTCAGTTTCGGTAGGATTATCCAAAACTACGATATTACTATTTTGGTAAAATATACCCTGTTCTTCGAGGATTTCTTCAGGATACTCGGCAATTAGTAAATCCAGTTTGGGATGACGCAGCAAAGTTTGAACATTACTGTTGTAATCTTTGCTTAATACTTTTTTCGAGCGATTCACAAAAACGGCATCACGACAAACAGCACCTATAGTCAAGTTGGAATTTTGCAAAAGGATATGGTCAATCGTTGCTTGCAGTTCTTCAACTGAGATTTTGTTAAAGGTCATAATTGGTATTCTGGCATCTGTACCCGACTCAAAAAAGGTTTCTAAAATATGAGAAGGTACATCAACACTTTCACCAACAGAAGGTTTAAGATGCATTAAAACGCCTGGTGCAGCATTGATTTCCAGGATGGCAAAATTACTAGATTTCCAAGATTCTGCAAGACTTTTGGTAATGACATCAATCCCCAGACAAGTCAGTTGAAAATGTTGGGCAATATCTTGCGCCAAAATAATATTGTCATCATGAACTGTCGGGGTTGCATCGATGCTCATACCTCCAGCGGAAAGATTGGCGACTTTACGTAGGTAAACAGTGCGTTCTTTCTCAATCACGCTGTCTAATGATAAGCGCTGTTCGTCTAGGTAAAGTTCCATCGCTTCATCGATCTGAATTTTACTCATCGGCGAAGTTGGCGTGTCTAAACGTGCAGGTTTGCGGTTCTCTTGGCGAATTAACTCTGCAAGTGTTAAATACCCATCACCCACAACTGATGCGGGACGGCGTTCTGTGGCGGCGACGAATCGACCATTGACACACAACATACGAAAATCCGATCCTGAGATGCTTTTCTCAACAATTATTCGGGTTTGCTGATTTTCGGGAATCGCTGCCACTGACCGATTAAAAGCAGATACCAGTTCTTTTGAGTCTTGCACATCAGCCGTAACGCCAATTCCTTTGTGACCTACCACTGGCTTAACTGCCACTGGGTAGCCAATTTCTCTTGCTGCTGCCAAGGCTTCTTTTTCAGAAAAGACAATACTACCTTCAGGGACTGGGAAACCCAAGGTTTTCAAAAATGCCTTACAATCATCTTTGCGGGTAGTAAACTCTGAATCTAGATGGCTATCACAGTTAAATGTTGTTGCTACTCCCCGGACATGTTTTTTTCCCAAACCGTATTGCATCAAGCCTTCTTCCCACAAATAAAAGGCGGGAATACCTTTCTCATAAGCTGTTCGCAATAGGGCGTAAACCGTGGGGCCTCCGTAGACAGATGCGCGAAATCTATCTTGCAGCCTCACCAGCTGCTCATCAAAGGCAAAGTCTTCGTCTTGGGTAATGGCTTCAAACCAATCCCAAACAAAGTAAACTACCTCTCTAGTTGTGCGTTCATGTAGTGATTGGATGCTAATCCGCGTGAGATTTGGATATGGCTTCACACTCCAGCGGTTCAGGTGTAAATCCATGTCCAATTTTCCGGCTTCGGACACAACTTGGGCAAAGAGATGGGCATAAGATTCGTAGGTTTGATCGCGAAGATTTGGATAGCGATCGCCAATGCTGGCAATATAATCTTCAATGGGCAAAGGCTCTCTAGAGTCAATTAGAGCAAAATCAAATACTAGCGCCCCTACATCTAAATAAGGGTTGGGGCCAAGGTAATGCTTGAAGTTGAAAATATCGAAGACATCCGTTCTTCTAGCATTAATGCGGACTAATTCACTGCTTTTTTGTAGAACCATTGATTGCGAACCTTCGGCTAAACACCCTGAAATTTTAATGCTGAGTTGTAGTTACTCAGACTTATTGATTGTAGATTGACTCATGACTCAGGTTAATTTTGGAGAGTAATGGCTTTGCCACTGAGCCAATCAGAACCCAGGCTAACCCTATTAGTAAGCATTTTTAACTATCTTAAGGCATAATTAAATCTCCAATCTTCTGCCAGGAAGCAAGAACAGTCAATTCATCCTCATGAATAATCAAAGATATAACCTTTGAAAGGTGCAACACTCATCCAAAAATCGTATAAATAGATGTGGGTTATTAAAAAGACAGTATAAAAAGACAGCAAAGTATGAATAGCACACAAGCTGCTTTAAGAGATGAAATTCGAGAACTAGCTGACGAAGCTTTTCACCAAAAACTGATCTCTGGACATGGAGATGGGGCAGACATGAATGAGTATCAAATTGTCTACCAAGGCAAACCCAGGCATCTCCCACTAGAACAAGCACGTTTTTTCTTAACTAACTTGCTTTACAGAAGTCGAGTTCATTAGGACTTGCCATCAGATATCTCTTTGCATCTAGTTAGGGTCAATACCAATTACTCACATCGCCCGATAAATCTCCAATCAACAATTAGCAATATAGCCAAAAATGCCTCTAGAAAATACTTCTAGAGGCAGTTGACATTGTTGATTTTATTTAGTGATTAGATAATTTTTCAGAAAAGTATTTTGGTCTAATTGCGATGTCTAACGACAAGCCGCTTCTCTACGTTCCCTGCGGGACGCTTACGCGAACGCGCAGCGTGTCGCAGACAGACGCTCCGCGTAGCAAGATTCCCGTAGGGGTATGCGTCTACGCAAATGTTAACCCTACTTTATCAAGGAATCTATCAAAGGGATGATTTGATACATGGAATTGTCATGTTTTAGTGAAATTTATTAACTCAAATCCCAGGGGACATCATGGTGGAAAGTAATATTAAAAAGCAATTAGTAATTATTGGGGGAGCGGAAGATAAAGAGGGTGATTCCGTAATTTTACGGGACTTTGTACGACGCGCTGGAGGTACAAAGGCTTATATTGTAATTATGACAGCAGCCACAGAACTACCAAGAGAAGTGGGAGAAAATTACATCAGAGTGTTTGAGCGGTTGGGAGCCGAAACTGTTCGTATTATTGATACAGAAACCCGTGAAGATGCAGCTTCATCTACCGCATTGGAAGCTATTAAGAAAGCAACTGGAGTCTTTTTTACAGGGGGAGACCAAGCTCGTATTACCAGCATCCTCAAGGATACCGAAATCGATGCGGCAATTCACCAGCGCTTTTCTGAAGGTGTAGTTATTGCAGGGACAAGTGCCGGGGCTGCTGTGATGCCAGACGTAATGATTGTGGAAGGCGACTCAGAAACACATCCTCGGATTGAAACTGTTGAAATGGGCCCAGGTATGGGATTTTTACCAGGGGTAGTAATTGACCAGCATTTTTCCCAACGGGGACGGTTGGGACGTTTAATATCAGCTTTGATACTACAGCCTGCTGTCTTAGGATTTGGGATTGACGAAAATACCGCTATGGTAGTGGTAGATAACCAAGTTGAAGTAATTGGTGAAGGGGCGGTTACGATTGTTGATGAATCGGAAGCTACATATAACAATATGGGTGAAATTTTGAAGGATGAGTCTTTGGCCATTTGTGGAGCAAAGCTTCATATTTTGCCACATGGCTTCAAGTTTGACCTGAAAACTCGTCAGCCTATCCTAAATAATGGCTCTGTACCAAATGGTTCTCAACCACTTGCTTCAGTTAACACTTAACTTTTAGTTAAGTGTGTTTGAACTGAAGTTTTATTGAACAGAATTCAGGAGTCAGGTGGTCGCCGAGCGCAGTCGAGGTGAGTCAGAAGTCAGTTGGGTATTCTGTACGACTGGCGGATAGTGCAGCGTAAAGTCTTCTCTTTTCCCAAAGGGAAACGCGGCGCGTAGAAAGCGTCTTGATTCTGAATTCTGAGTTCTGCATTCTTCTTCAATTAATCGCTATAACACCCCTGCCTCAACCTTTGGTAGGCAGGGGGATATCAAGAAGAATATCAAGGCGATTTCGTTAAACTATAAAAACTGTCAGAACGAATCTGACTGCCATTTCGCCAAACTTCAACTCTTTGTGGAGTGACTAAATAATAAAAACTACCATTATCTGCTCGATATCTGTCTTTACCAATATGCAAAGCTACTATCTTTATAGGCTTGCTTAGGGCTTGCTTCAGTTGCCCAATATAAAATAATTGACCATTTTCTTCACAGACTTTTACACGAGAGCTTGTAGTCTCACCTTCAATAAGACTAACTCCATTGCATTTAGTATCAGTGCTTACAGGTGCAATATCTATTGGAATTGGCTGCTGTGAGGGGGAAACTTGATTGGCTACTGGGGGTGGCGAGACTGGGCGGTTTGGGTTATCCACTGGCTGAACTTTAGAACCGGAGCCAACACTTGCAGTTACGGATGTCAACAAACGAAGGGGGTCAACTGCTATTCGACCATTTGAATGAACTTCAAAGTGCAGATGAGGTGCTGTACTATTGCCTGTAGATCCCATTTCGGCAATCATTTGACCTTGAAGAACCTGTTGACCTTTGCTCACCAACAAACGGCGATTGTGGCCATAAACTGTAATGCTGCCATCGAGATGTTTAATAGTTATGGCATTTCCTAATCCCCAATTATCCCAACCTGCTTTAACAACTGTACCGGATGCCGCAGCAACAACAGGAGTTCCAGATGCCCCTGCAATATCAATTCCTTCATGTTGATATTTGCGGAAGCCTTGAGAAATAAACCCTTTAGTTGGCCAGATTAAGTTAGAAGCAGGGATAGGAATTTGCCCAATTGGGGAATCGCTTGCCAATTGTGTTAAGGCAGATGTCGCTGTACTTAATACAGCGGTTAAGGATATTAACCAAACTAGTCCATAAGTACGGTATCGATAAACTATAGATTTTTTCATAAGTTGCAAGTCTATTAGAACAATAATTCAGACACTTTCTGATTATTTGTTGTTTCAAGCTTACTCGCAAAATATCAGGAAATCTTTAGTGAGTTTGTAGCCTTTTAGCTTGTTATATCATGTCCGCTTGATTGCTTATTAAACCCGAAGAACCTCACCCCGCCAAAGCTGTGCTTTGTCTCCCCTCCCCGCCTGCGGGGCTACCGTGTATACACAAGTCGAGTTGGCAATCAAATCAACGAAAAACAACGGAAAATTATTTTTTAAATCCTTGATTTTCCGTTAGAACTCTATCAATAAGCTGACACTATTGATAATCAGTTCGCTTAACTCAAAACCTTGCCTACCAAAGCTTGTATCTTACCAGGCAATGATTTTAGGACTTGTGTATACACCGTAGCCTGCCTAGACAGCGATAGGATATTTTTTTAGTTGGAAGTCCCTTGGGATTTAGTAAGTAATAAAGCGGACATTGTATCTATCATCTCTGCATAGGCGTGCAGAGATGATAGATACAATGTCCGGCTAAAGATTTATCATCAAGACCATAGAGGAGTAGATGGGAGGATTTTTTGAGCTTTCTGCATAGATGGCCACGAGCTGAGATGCTAAATTCTGAACACAGTGGAATAATTTTCTCTACCTGGACTAATTTCCCGCATTACATTAAGCTCAAACTACTCTTTATACGACTCCAAAATTCCACTGCGAATCATTAGTTGTGGCCAAAAAAACACAAAAAATACCATCCATGTTCCTATTGGGATGGAAACGAGAACTGTTAGCCAGATAGTTTTAAATAGTAACCAACTACCACCAATCAGTATTACAGTTGTGAGAACTATAGACCAGGGTTGACACCACCAAGGTTTATAGTTCCAAGGATTTATGGGCTTTTGTTCAGACATTAGTTTTATTTAGTCAAACTCCAAATATTCTTTTAACAATTATGAATTGTTTTAACAGATTAAGTTTTATCGTACTCTATTTTTCCATAGTCAAGTTTGATAATTCGGTCTGCTAAATGAAAATAGTGATCGTCATGGCTAATCACCAGCACTGTTTTACCCCGCGATCGCAATTCTGGAAGAAGTTGAGTGTAGAATATTTCTTTGAATACTGGATCTTGATCGGCTGCCCACTCATCAAATAGATAAATTGGTCGATCTTCCAAGTAGGCTGTGAGTAAAGCTAGCCGTTTTCGTTGTCCTTGAGAAAGAGCAGTGGTAGAAATTTGTCCATTTTCAACTTTCACTTTATGGTCTAGTTGCAGTTTTTGTAAATATTTTCTGGCTTGAGCATCCAAGTGAGAATTTTTTAATCCTAGAAGTTCTTCAAATAAATAGAAGTCGGAAAAAACCACGGAAAAATGTTGGCGATACCATTCTCGATTCTGTTCGCTAATTAACTCGTCATCAAACCAGATTTCGCCGTTTTCTGGGATATAAAGCCCAGTAATTAGTTTGGCTAATGTAGATTTACCGCTACCATTACCGCCGACAATGAAGACCAATTCTTGAGGATAAAGTGTCAAATCGATGGGGCCAAAAATAAAGCTATTGTCTTCTTGCTCTGTGTAATAAGTGTGGGTGACACTTTGAAATTTTAACCTATACCAGTCAGATTTCAGAGCAGGTGGAACAGTGGATATTTCCGTTCGACTAGCTAGAGATAAACCCAGTGACTCAATTTTTTGTAAAGCAATGCTGGCTTTGCTTAATAGAGGAAGTTTACTGATGATGTTATCCATTGGTAACACCAAGTAAGTGAAGGTCAAAATGTAGCCAGAGAGAGTTTCGGGATTGATAGTAAGCAGATTAGGCAGTATAAACAGTACAAAACCGAGAGCAAAAAAGAATATGAGTTGACCCCAACTTGAAGTTATGGCAAAAAGGCTTAGACCATTAACGTTGTGATGACGAAACTCGTTAGCAGTTAATTGTAGTTTGTCTTCTAAAAAGTCTTCACGCCGCTTGTAGTTGAGTTTGAGTTCCTTGACTCCTTCGGTAATCGTGCGAAAATGTTTAAACAGATGATCTTCATCTTCACGAGCTAAAGTAAGTAATTGCCCGCCTCTGTTTAGTAGCCACTGACAACTAGCGATCGCAACTACTGAAATCCCACAAACCATCAGCAATACTAACCAAGAAAGCCAGGTTATATAGGTTATACAACCCAAGACGATCGCTAAATTAATAAAGATGAAAGGCATCTGATAAACAGCATTAGCAACCGCCTGAATATCTTCTGTTAAAGTTGCCAATAATCGAGGATTCCCTAAGCGTTCCAGATGACTCAACTCGGAAGCGAGAATCTGGCGACTTAAACGCATCCGTAATTGTAAAACTGCATTCTGAGAAAGGCGAATCAGCATCACTTGAGAAACGATACTGGTAATTAGTGCAACTATAGCCAGCCCCGCAAAACCCCAAATTATCGATGTGAGGCGGGAAGAACTACCGCTACTTGCAGCATGGCTAATTAAGGCAATCAAGCCAGCACTACTACCACCACTCAAAAATCCGGTAGCGATCGCGATCGCCACCATCCCCCATGAAGAACGCAAAAGAAAGTAAATCAAATTCATGACAAATGCCTATACCCATTTGGACACAACAAAAAATGAAAATCTCTCTTTTTATGTCCCATGCGCGATTTCCATAATAGTTGTTTGCCAACCAATTAAATTTGCATTGCCAGGGTAGATTTTATATTTTACCAGTTAAATACCCTTTCAAATATCATGATGAATCAGGCAGAAGGCAACATTGGACGATTTATAATCTTTAGGACTTTGTTTTGAGCAAAAATACATTTATAATCTCTTCTGCCTTCTGCCTTTCTTTGGTAAGCTAGTTGGAATTACAGCGAATTATGTCAATAAACTGTCAAATTGCCTGCTCAGTTTTCCAGGGTGAAATTTGCGATGACTGTAAATTTAAAGTCTTTAGAGAACCAAATTAATGTAGCCGACAATTCTCAAACCGCTTCTGTGACTCAAGGAACCCGCTACGTTCCTTCGCACCATCGACGCATTCTGTGTATTTTTCCCAAGTACAGCCGCTCCTTTGGTACTTTTCATCACGCTTACCCACTTATGGGTAATGTCCGGGCTTTTATGCCACCCCAAGGTATTTTAATTGTGGCTGCCTACTTACCGAAACAATGGGAAGTGCGGTTTATTGATGAGAATGTCAAATCAGCAACGAGGGCTGATTATCAATGGGCTGATGTGGTGATTGTGAGTGGAATGCATATCCAAAAACCACAGATTAATCAAATTAACGAACTTGCCCATCGAGCGGGGAAAATTACCGTTGTAGGCGGCCCCTCGGTATCTGGGTGTCCAGAATATTATCCTGAGTTTGATATTTTACACTTGGGCGAATTGGGAGATGCTAGCGATCGCATGATCGAATATCTAGACCAAAACTCTCAACGTCCGCAACAACAAATTCGCTTTGAAACCAAGGAACGTTTACCCTTAACAGAGTTTCCCACCCCAGCTTATCATTTGCTGAATATCAATGATTATTTCTTGGCAAATGTCCAGTTTTCTAGTGGTTGCCCTTATCACTGCGAGTTTTGTGATATTCCCGAACTCTATGGCAACAGTCCCCGGATGAAAACACCAGAGCAAGTAGTTGCGGAGTTAGACGCAATGCGACAATCAGGCAATTTGGGGGCAGTGTATTTTGTCGATGATAACTTTGTTGGCGATCGCCGCGCCGCCATGAAGTTACTTCCTCACCTGATTGACTGGCAAAAACGCAATGGTTATCCCATCCAGTTTGCCTGTGAAGCAACGCTCAACTTAGCTCAAAGTCCAAAGCTTTTGGAAATGATGCGCGAAGCTTATTTTTGCACAATCTTTTGTGGCATCGAAACACCTGAACCAAATGCTCTCCATGCGATTTCCAAAGACCAAAATCTGAGTATGCCGATTTTAAAAGCAATTCAGGTTTTAAATAGTTATGGCATGGAAGTAGTATCAGGAATCATTATCGGGTTAGATACAGATACACCAGAAACAGCAGACCGAATAATCGAATTTATGCGGGCATCGCAAATTCCTATGTTGACAATTAACCTGCTTCATGCGTTGCCGAGAACTCCATTATGGCGGAGGTTAGAAGCAGAAGGACGACTTGTCTATGATGAAAGCCGCGAATCAAATGTTGAGTTTTTAATGCCCTACGAGCAAGTTGTTGAGATGTGGCGGCGCTGCATTACAACTGCTTATGAGCCAGAATTTTTATATCAGCGATTCGCCTACAACATAGAACACACCTATCCAAATCGCATCGAAGTTCCTAACAGCCCATCTCGCACTTCTGGGGCTAATATTCGCAAGGGTTTAACTTATTTAGCTAATATTTTGCTGCGGATAGGCGTATTTAGTAACTATCGTCAGACTTTCTGGAAAATGGCCAAGCCAGCATTGAAAGCAGGTAATATCGAAAACTTAATTCACGTTGGACTTGTCGGACATCATTTGATTAAGTTTGCCCAAGATTGTGCCAAAAATGAAGAATCAGCTTCGTTTTATTCCCAAAAAATTCTCACCAAAGTTCGTAGTTAACGTCACAAGTAAAATAGGTTTTGAGAGGCTGTGGTAATTTACAGTGCTATGAATATTCAAAGACCATATCAAATTCAAGTTCATCTATGACCACAAAGCCTTGGGATGCTCAACTTGCTTACTGGCTAGTTCGACCTCTAAAAGACAGTTGGGTAAACCCCAATCATCTTACTACAGTGCGACTTTTGACAGGGTTGGCGGCGGCTGTTGCCCTCGCAGTTGGTAATACCATTTGGGTTAACATTGGGGCATGGCTATTTGCTTTATCTAACTTTCTCGATCATACAGACGGTGAATTAGCCCGTTTGAGTGGGAAAAGCAGCAAATGGGGGCATCAATATGACCTTGTTAGTGACGCCATCATCCATATTCTATTGTTTGTGTGTATTGGATATGGTCTTAGAGAGGGAAAATTTGGTTGGTGGGCGTTGGTGATGGGGATAGTATCTGGCGTGTCTGTTGCTTGCATCTTTCATTTGCGAAACCAAATGGAACAACGTTTAGGTAAAGACGCCAGCCGTCAACCAAATTTCGCCGGGTTTGACATTGAAGACGTGCTGTATTTGTTTCCCATAGTTCCCTTGCTAAATGGACTAGAGCCTTTATTAATGGCAGCGACAATTGGGGCACCAACCTTTGCTATATGGGTAATTTGGCAATTTCTGGCACTCCCGCAATCTGAATCAAACTAGATCAGGAAGCAGTGAGAGAATAAATAAATAATTATCAATAGACATGAATGGAGCTTCAAACTGAAATTGATAAAGCCATTGATTACCAAAAACTTCAAGCTGAGTTTCAAGCACAGAATGAATTGTTGGTGGTTGATGGTGACAAACGTTACCACAGAGTTACTGTTTCTTCAATGTTAAGAATTAATTAACAAATATTGTCTTGAGCAAAAAACAGTCATTATAAAATACTGGGAAAATTTCCAGATTTCCTGGTGTCTAAGCTACTGTTGGTGATTTGACGATGAAGGCAATTATCTTAGCTGCTGGCGTTGGACGACGCTTAGGTAAAGACGGGCAAATCCAACCCAAATGCTTACTGAAATTTAACGGCAAATCTCTGCTAGAGCGGCATTTTCACTATCTCCGTCATTACCAAATTGATGAAGTAGTGATTGCTGTGGGTTATCAAGCACAAAGAATTCAGGATGAAATCAAAGCATTAGGAGCCGAAAGTTGGGTCAGTACAATTTACAATCCTGACTACACCAAAGGCAGTACAATCAGCCTTTGGACTGTACGTCAGCATTTAGTTGCTGGCGATGACATATTATTAATGGATGCAGATGTATTGTGCGATCGCCGTATCATCGAACGATTGATAAAGACAAATATCCCCAACAGCTTCTTATTAGATCGAGATTTTGAACCGGGAGATGAACCCGTGAAGCTTTGTGTTAGAGATAATTATCTAGTGGAGTTTCGTAAACAAGTAGCTCCTGATTTAGCTTATGATTTTGCCGGTGAGTCAGTGGGATTCTTTCGTTTTGGAAGTGCTGTTGCCCACCGTCTTGCTACTCGTACAGAACAATATGTTGCAGACGGACGGGATAATGAACCTTATGAAGAAGTAATTCGGGATCTATTATTAGAAACTCCAGAAACATTTGGCTACGAAGACATTACTGGATTACCTTGGCTGGAAATAGATTTTCCCCAGGATATTCAACGTGCCCAAAATGATATTTTACCTCAGATAGAAGTCGCAGAAAATGTCTGAAAATATCTTTTAAAGAATTCAGGAGTCAGGTGGTCGCCGAGCGCAGTCGAGGTGAGTCAGGAGTCAGTATGAATATTTGCTACTAGTGGGTGAATCAAGGGGTTGAAAATACCCATTAAATATCTGATTTAGTGGTTCAAAATATAGTGACGATTTTGAATCTCCCACTAATTGATTCTGAATTCTTCTTTCATTATTACTATAGGTTGAAAAAAGCAGAATAAATGCATCCAATATTTGCACCCAATGATACCTCTGCAAAATTAAATAAATGTGCCCAATTAAGGTTATTACTAGAATCGCCTCAACTCGACTTCATTATGGAAGCTCACAATGGGATTAGCGCCCGGATTGTGGAAGAGGCTGGATTTAAAGGAATTTGGGCGAGTGGATTAGCCCTTTCGGCTCAATATGGCGTTCGAGATAATAATGAAGCCAGTTGGACTCAAGTTGTAGAAATGCTAGAGTTCATGTCTGATGTCACCAGCATCCCGATTTTATTAGACGGCGATACAGGCTATGGCAACTTTAATAATATGCGTCGCCTAGTTAAGAAGTTAGAACAGCGAGGAATCGCTGGAGTCTGTATTGAAGATAAGCTTTTTCCCAAAACCAATAGCTTTATCAACGGTAGTCGCCAACCTTTGGCTGAAATTGATGAATTCTGCGGCAAAATTAAGGCGGGTAAGGATAGTCAGACAGATCCAGATTTTTGCATCGTCGCCCGACTCGAAGCTTTGATCGCCGGCTGGGATCTTTCGGAGGCTTTGCGCCGAGCTGAAGCTTACCACGCCGCTGGAGCAACCGCGATCTTGATTCACAGTAAATCATCGCGCCCCGATCAAGTGCTAGCCTTTGCTAAAGAATGGGGGGGTCGTTCTCCGTTAGTGTTTATACCGACCAAATATTACAGCACACCTACTGATGTTTTTCGCAAAGCTAAAGTTAATTTGGTCATCTGGGCAAACCATCTGATTCGAGCTGCTGTTGCTAGTATGCAAGCGATCGCGCGCGAAGTGAAAGCCAGCGAAACTTTAATCAACATTGAAGATGATATTGCACCCGTAAAAGAAATTTTCCGGCTACAAGGGGCGGATGAACTCATAGAAGCTGAAAAACGCTACTTTAACAACGGACGACAAAATACCCAAGCGATCGTTCTGGCTGCTAGCAGAGGACAAGAATTAGCAGGGTTGACGCAAGATAAACCAAAGGTGATGTTACCCCTTGGCGGTAAACCTTTACTCAGGTTATTGGTAGACAAATTCAAGAAACTTGCTATCAATGATATTACCGTTGTCGCCGGTTACAAAGCAGAAACTATCAATGTTCCGGGGACTAAAGTCATCCGCAACCCAGATTATGAAACAACGGGAGAATTAGCATCCTTAGCCGTAGCTCAAGCCAGTTTTGGCGAAGAAATGCTGGTGCTTTACGGCGATTTACTATTTAGAAGCTACATCCTGCGGGATTTATTAGAATGTCCCGGAGAAATTGTGGCTGTGGTTGATTCTGTAGCCAACAACAAGTCTGTTAGCGGTTCACCTGACTACGCCTATTGTTCAATTCCAGACGATCTTTCTCTGTTTGGACAGGATGTCAACCTGTTGAACGTTTCTAAAACCACACAAACGCAATTAGGAAAGTCTAGCGGCCGCTGGATTGGGATGTTGCGCTTGCGGAGTCAAGGTAGAGAGTGGGTGAGTGAAGCACTCAATGAATTGCAAAAACGACCGGAATTTAACAGTCTGGGTTTACCAGAATTATGCAATTATTTAATCGAGCAAGGCAAACCGATCAAGGTGCTTTATATTCGCGGTAACTGGTTAGATGTTAATTCTTTGGACGATCTTGACCTTGCTTTTCAATTAAAACAATAGGAGTGGGGCATGGGGAAAGGGAAAGGGAAAAGGGTAAGGGGAAAAGGGGAAAGATTCAATTTAGGGACTTCCAGAAAATAAATTATCCAATTTACTCAGATAATATTTTTCTTTCTCCCCCTGCCCCCTGCCCCCTGCTCCCCTGCCTAGACAGCGATGGGATATTTTTTTAGTTGGA